>JBGSOI010000225.1:0-34490 GCA_041739215.1 Akkermansiaceae bacterium | reverse complement strand
GGCGCGGGTGGCGGAATCGGCCTCGGCGAGCGCGGCGGCGAGCGCGGCCATCCCGGCGGAGGATTTTTGATCGTCTCCCAATGAAGCGGCGAGCACGCGGCGGGCGATGAATTCACGAAGGCGTGGCTGGCCGGTGGATTTCAACAACTCGACACCGTGAACCGGATCGGCGGCGACTGCGCCCTCCGCGGCGTACCAGTTCATGAGCGGGAGGTTGTGGTCGTTCAGGTCCTCGCTGTGCGCGGCCAGCGCGGTGAGCAGCGGCCAGCGATCAGCCGGCGGCAGTTTTTGGGCAGCCGAAGCGAGCCGCAGGCGGACGGACGGCGATGGATCCTTTTCTGCGAGATCGGCGAAGCGTGCCATGGCGGCGGTGGATAGACTCCCCTGCTCTGCCAGACAGGTCACAGTCCAGCCGCGGACGAATTCCGATCTGGCGGAAAGGGCGCGCAGTGCGGCGGTTTCGCTGAATGCCCCCTGGCTGTGGAGCGCCCACAGCGCGCGGAGCTGGCGGGTGTCGTCGGCGTTTTCAAACAGGATTTTCTCGAGCGCGGCGGTGGTTTCCGGCTTCGGTCCGCGTTCCTGGAGCAGGCGGCGGGCGTGGCGGACGTACCAGTCGTTAGATTTAAGCTGTTGCTCCACCAGTTCGGCATCAGTAGCAGATGATAGATCGACGGTGCGCGGCTTCACCTGATCCGTGACAAGTTTGTAAATCCGGCCGTTGGAGCGATCGGTGAAAGCGCGCTGCTGGTGGCAGGGCACCTTGTCATACCAGTCGGAAATGAAGACGCCGCCATCAGGACCATATTGTGGCGAGAGCCCACGGAACCAGGCGTCGGGGCTGGTCAGGAAATCCGTCTTGCGCACGCTGCGGTAGCCGGAGCCCTCGCGGGTGAAGGTCTCGCAGCGCAGTTTGTTCATGTGCACGTCATGGAAGAAAAAGTTGTCGCGCCACTCCGCTGGGAACGCGCCGCCAAGATAGAACATGGCACCGCAATATCCGGCTTTTTCATATCGTCCCCAGGCGATGGTTTTGATGTCATCGTAAACGTAGGGATTGAAATGCGATCCGGCTTGGCGGGTGTAGTGCGCGCCCTCGATGGCGTGCCACATGTGCGGGACAACGCAGGCGGCGAAGAAGGTATCGCCATGGTCGTTCCAATCCATTCCCCACTGGTTGCTCACTCCCTCGCACCAGCGTTCGAAGACTTTGCGGGTGGGATGATAGCGCCAGACACCGGCGTTGACCGGGATGCGTTGCGCGGCAGGCGTGCCGGGGGCGCCGACTTTCGAATTGGTGAAAATCCCCTGCGTACCGTAAAGCCAGCCGTCCGGACCCCAAGTGAAATTATTCAGAGTTTCGTGGGTGTCGTCCGCGCCCCAGCCGTCGAGGACGATTTGAGGTTCGCCATCAGGCACTGCGTCGCCATTTTTGTTCGGGATGAACAACAGGTTCGGCGGCGAGCCCAACCACACACCGCCAAAGCCGACGGCGATGCCGCTGCTGAAGGTCGCCTTGTCCCAGAACACGGTGCGCTTTTCAAATTTCCCGTCACCATCGGCATCCTCCAGGACGAGGATCCGGTCGTTCGGCTTGCCCGGGCAATCCGGATAGTTGTTATTTTCCAAAACCCACAGCCGACCGCGGTCGTCGAGAGTGTAGGCGATGGGCTGCACGACATCCGGCTCGCCGGCGATCACCTGCACGGAAAATCCCGGAGGGACCACCATCCGCGAGGCCGTTTCCGCGGGCTTGAACGCTTCATTGGCGGCAAGCGGGCGGGCCGGATCGCGGGTGGGATCGCTTTGCGCTGAAATCAGGGCGGAGAGCAGGAATGCGAGAGTAAGATGGGTTTTCATGGATATTGTAACGCGATACTACGTTTTCACAGTTTGATTCTGTCGCCTCCGGCACTCTCTTTCCAACAGGCGTTGATGAAACGGGTGCTGTCCCATGGAAATCATGAGGTGTCGTCCTCCAGCAGGACAAGCCGCAGGCCGGTGGCGGTTTTCGGGTCCGGCAGGAATGAAAACCAGTGTCGCGTAAAATTCAAATTGTAGGAAAGAGTGATTTAAGTTTGATCCGGGCTTTTTGGTTGGTGAACTGCCAATTGATCGGTTTGGACTCCGTTTTTCGGGTCAATCCCCGCAGTCTCACAAGATGACTAAACCGAGGACCATGTGTGAATTTCGATGGGCGCGGGGAGCTGGCAGATCGTTGAGGCAAGGCGGAAGGAGCCGGCAACAGTGATCGTCGGGTGAAACGAGGATGGCGTGAGCCGGTGATCACCGAAGAGTCGTTACCCTGTCGGAGATGATGAGGTGTTCGGATTGGCGGGAATGGGGGATCAAGCTTAATGCCTGAGTGCCCAGACGGGGGCGTCCGCTAGGCACCATGGGACCGCATGGGTGTCGAGACGGGAGAATGGCTTCGCTTCAGGCCGGACGCGACACCTGCAGGGCAGTTAGAACGGGAACTTGCCGCCGCCGAGGCCTTTCATCATGTCCTTCATGCCGCCGGCACCGCCCATTTGCTTCATCATGGCACCCATTTTGGATGGCGAGCGCATTAATTTACGCATCTCGCCGAATTGTTTGATGAGCTGGTTCACCTCCATGATGGTGGTGCCGGATCCGGCGGCAATGCGCTGGCGGCGGGAGCCTTTGATGATCTCAGGGCGGCGGCGCTCGACGAGGGTCATTGAGAGTACGATGGCTTCGGTGCGCTTGATCTTCTTGGTGTCGAAGGCTCCGGCCGGGAGCTGCTTCTTGATCTTGCTGAAGCCGGGCATGAGGCCTAGCAGACCTTCAAGCGGACCGAGGTTCTGGATCATCTTCATCTGGTCGAGGAAGTCGGTGAAATCGAATTTCCCTTCCTGCATCCGCTTCATCGAGCGCATCGCGTCGGCTTCGTTCACCTTGTCGGCGACCTGCTCGACCATTCCGACGATGTCGCCCATGCCGAGAATCCGGTCGGCCATGCGGCTGGGGTGGAATTCGAACAACTGGTCCAGCTTCTCCCCTTCGCCGGCATACTTGATCGGCTTGCCGGTGACCGCGCGCATCGAGAGCGCCGCACCGCCGCGGGCGTCGCCGTCGAGTTTGGTGAGGATGATGCCGGTGATGCCGACCGCCTCGTCGAAATGTTGGGCCACGGAAACCGCCTGCTGGCCGGTTGCGGAGTCGGCGACTAACAAAGTTTCCTTCGGGTTGACGAAGGCATGCAGGCGCTTGAGTTCCTCGATGAGTTTTTCGTCGATTTCCTGACGGCCGGCGGTGTCGAAAATGAGGACGGTGCCTTGTTGTTTCTCCGCCCATTCCAAGGCGTCCTTGGCGACTTTCACCACATCTGTCTCGCTGGCCTCCGGCGTATAGCAGGGGACATCGATCTGTTTCGCCAGCACCGCCAACTGGTCGATGGCGGCGGGCCGATAGAGATCGCAGGCGATCAGCAGCGGCCGCCGGCCTTCCTTTTTCAACCGGTTCGCGAGCTTGGCGGAGGTGGTGGTCTTTCCCGCGCCGTTCAGACCGCAAATCAGGATGCGTGCCGGCGGGTTGAGATCGAGCGGGGCCTGGTCGCCGCCTAACAACGCCTCCAACTCGTCATGGAAAATCTTGACGATTTGCTCGCCGGGTTTGATCGACTTGAGCACATCCTCGCCGAGGGCCTTTTCCTTCACCTTGGAGATGAAATCCTTGGCGACGCTGAATTCGACATCGGCCTCGAGAAGTGCGATGCGGATGTCACGAAGCGCGTCGGCGATGTTTTTTTCCGAAATGCGGCCCACGCCACGGAGGTTGCGGAAGGTCTTGTCGAGGCTGTCGGAGAGTGAGGAGAACATGGAGATTCGGAATGGTTGCAGGTGGAGTAGGAACCGCAGCGGCTCGGCAACCGGCTTTCGGCACGGTTTCGTGCCACGAATTTCCGGATCATGCAAGTGCCCATCGGTTTCGCCTCCGTGGGCGGCGTTTCAATAATCGCGCGGCTGGCATCATTGGTGCTCGGCAGCGGGGACTGTCGTGGCAAATGCTCGCCGGGAGATACTTGCCGCTGATTTTGAAATCCATCCTTTCCATCCCATCCCTGTCGCTTGCGACCGCCTTTGCGGCCGTCGCACAACCGATTCCCGCCGAGCCACCGTTGAGTCTGGTCAGGGCCTACCCTCACCTGACCTTGGAAGACAACGCCACTGCGGTGGCCATCACTCCGGACAAGGCGCGACGTATCGTGGTGGGTCTTCAGAGAGGCTTGGTAAAAGTCCTGCCAGAGGACAAGAACTCCGCTGAAGCGCCGCTTTTCCTCGATTTGCGGGAGAAGTTACGGGAGGAAACCGGTTTTGAGGACGGACTGCACGGACTGGCATTCCATCCACGGTTCGCCACGGAGCGGCGGGTTTACCTTTGTTATACCCAACCTTCGCCAAGGCGCACGGTATTGAGCGAATTCAGCGTGCCGGAGGGGGCGGGCCTTCGAGCGGACGCGGGTTCCGAGAGGGTCTTGCTGGAATTCCCCCATCCGCTTGGAAACCATTGGGGTGGTGGCCTGGCATTCGGACCGGACGGATTCCTCTTTCTGGGCATTGGCGATGGCGGCATCCGGGACGATCCCTACCGGCTCGGCCAGAATCTGTGGACGCTACACGGCAAGATTCTCCGGATCGATGTGAACGGCCGTAGTCCGGGGCTCGCCTACGGGGGGAGTCCTGCAGACAATCCATTTTGCGGCAAGCAGGAAGTCCGCGATGAAATCTGGGCCTATGGCTTCCGCAATCCCTGGGGTATGTCGTTCGACCGGGCAACGGGCCAGCTCTGGTGCGCCGATGTCGGGCAGGATGCCTGGGAGGAAGTGAACGTCGTGAAATCAGCGCGAAACTATGGCTGGAGCGAGCGGGAGGGGCCTGCTCGGTTCACCCTGCGGAAGGATCCGGCCCCGGATTGCGGCGCGTTCATCGAGCCGATCCACAGCTACTCCCGCGCTGAGGGGATCAGTATTACCGGAGGCTATGTCTATCGGGGCAAACGTCTGCCATCACTGCGGGGAAACTATCTTTTCGGCGATTGGGGGAGTGGAAAGGTGTGGGCTCTTGCCGTGGATGCGAAGACCGGTCTGGCAACCGGGGTGAAACCGCTTTATGCGAGTTCCCCGGACAGTCCCCGCTTCAATCCCACCGTGATTGCTCCGGATGGTGCGGGCGAGCCTCTCTTTTTTTCACACAGTCCGGCCGTTATTTTCACGCTTCGGGAGCCACAGATGCTGGCGGATGCTACTGAGGAACCGCTGGAGGAAATCGAACCGGTGGATGCCGTGGAGCCCGCCGGTGAGGATTCACCGGAAGATGAGCCATCATGACCGCTGGGACGGCGTGTCCAAATTGAATTTTCGTTAGGTGGCGATGGTTCACTCCCCGTCGGGCAGATAGGCGGACTCGAGGTCGAGTTGGAAGGACCAGCGAAGCGGGGATTCGGGAGCCTTGCCGGTGGTGTCCTTCCAGGTGACGGCGACCTGGCAACCCGGTTGGCGCAGGCGGCGGTTGACTTGCCAGGAGAGCTTTTTCGTCTCCGGCGCGAAGGTGGCGGGGACTTCGCCGAAGCCCGAGACCTTCATGACGAGCGTGGCTGGATCGAGGTTCTCGACTTTTGATAGATCGGCGGAGATTTCCGGCAGGCGGGAGTTGACGATGGCTCCGGCTTCCGGGGTGACCGGATAGGGTGTGGTCTGGACGGGGCCGGCAGTTGCACCACCGGCACCGCCCGGTTCGGTGGCGCTTCCGCCTTCGCGGAAGCTGGTGGCGATTTCGAAAATCTTGTCATAGTTTCCGAGGATGATGTAGCGGGGCAACGTTTCGTTAGGCAGCGTGCGTTTGATTTTCCCGGGCAGGACGGTGAACGAATAGTCATAGCCGAACTCCTGGCCGAGCGGGAGCATTTCCTCGGTGTAGAAACCGCCCGGGTAGGCATAGGTGTTGATCTTCACGGGGAATTTGGATTCGATGAATCGCTTGGACTCTCCCATTTCCTTGCGCAGATAGGCGTCGAAAATTTTGGGGCCCTTTTTCCGAAAGCTCTTCACGGTCACGGGATATGGATGGCTAACCGAATGGCTGCCGATCGACATGCCGCCGCTCTTGAGCATTTCCTCGATCATCGGCAGCGTCAGCGCCTTGCCGCCGCCATCGATGTAGTTTTTGTAGAGAAAGACGGTGAAGGGAAAGCCGAACTCCTTGAGGATCGGATACGCGTCGGTGTAAACGGATTTCCAGCCGTCGTCGAAGGTGATGAGGATGGATTTCGGCGGAATGTCCTTCTCGCCTTTTTTCCAAGCGGTGAATTCGTCGAGGGTGATCACCTTGATCCCGAGTTGGCGGATGGTCTCCATCTGCTTGCGAAACTTCGAGGTATGAATGCGCATCGCCGTCTCCGGCAGGTTTTCCGCGAGATCGTGGTAACCGATGATGGAAACCCGCGAGCCGTCGTCTGGAATGGCAGGATCCTCCGCCGGGGGCGCGGCGGGTGCCGGTGGCTCGGCGGGCGCGACTGGCAAAGCGATATCTTGCGCCGACAGGAAGACGCTGGCGAAAAAACTGAAAAGCAGGGTGAGTTTGGTCATCAGATGAGGGCAGACTAGGCGGGGCGGCGGACATATGAAAGTCCGAAGAGAGCCAAACCAGCCGGGGGATCACCGGATCGCCTGGTAAACCCCCTCGTAGCCTTTTCCGAAGACCGTCTGCCACAAGCGGTAGTTCCCGGAGCGGAAACTGCCCGCGCACATGAGCAGGTAATAGCGCCATTTTCGATAGAACCGTTCGTCGTAGCGATGCTTGATGGCGGGCCAGCCGGCCACGAAATTCTCGTGCCACGCGATAAGCGTCGGGTCGTAGTAGGCGCCGAATTCCTGCACGTCGAGCAAGGTGAACAGACCGTCCGAAGCTGCGCCGATCTGGCCATAGCTGGGACAGACGAGGCCCGGGAAAATATGCCGGTTGACCCAATCGACCTCCGGCGTGCGCAGGGTCGGCGGCGGATTGATGTTGCCGAAGGTGTGCAGGAGAAACAATCCGCCTGGTTTCAGGACGTCGTGGGCCTTTTCGAAATACGTGCGGTAATTCTTCGGACCCACATGCTCGAACATCCCGAACGAGCCAATGCGGTCGAACCGCCCCCGGACATCCCGGTAGTCCATCAGTTCTAACGAAACCGGCAGGCCCTTGCAGCGCTCCATCCCGAGGCTGACCTGATCCCGCGAAAGCGAGACCCCCAAGCCATGGGCAATGCCGTAATTCCGCGCGGCGAATTTCAAGAACCCGCCCCAGCCGCAGCCGATGTCGAGCACGTCCATGCCGGGCTCGAGTCCCAGCTTGCGGCATCCCAGATCGTGCTTCGCCTCCTGGGCTTCTGCCAGATTCGAGACACCGTCCTTCCAGTAGGCACAGGTGTAAGTCATCAGCGGATCGAGCATGATTTCGAAGACCGGCCCGAGATCGTAGTGGCCGGAAACGTCGTGCTCGGCCCGGTGTTTGGTTTGCAGGTTGAACAGCCGGGCGATCCAACATTGAACAACATTCGGCAGGGAATGGTGGAACCGGGCGTGCAGTCCGGAGGCGAGACAGCGGTGGATGGACTCCGCGATGTCGTCGCACTCCCAGATGCCTTCGACATACATGTCGCCGAGTTCGGTTAGGCCGTTGTTGAATGGCGAGAGGATCCGGCTGGAAAACTGCCTCTCGTCGCGGACGATGAGATCCCATGGTTCGGGGTTGGGCGGATTGATGCGGACTCCGGCCTCCTCCAGGATCGCGGCCAGTCCATCAGCGGCGGAGGTTTTCCCTTTGAGCCTGGCATCCGGGATTGACCGGCTGTCAGCCGCGGCGGAACTTGAAATCGAAATCGTTTTCACTTCTATCAGATGCTGGTGTTTGCGGGGGACGCGTGATCAGGGCGACCACGCACGGCATGGAGAGGCACAGGGGGAAAATTTGCAGCCGAGCATACCTGTCAGCTCCGCGGTGCCAAGGAAACTTTTGGCTGTGCAAATATGACGGAGCGCGGAATGAATTCCGCGGTCCTTTGGCTCAGGCAATCGTCAGCTTCACCAGCAGGTCGTCGCTGTCCACCTGATCACCCTTTTTGACGAGGACTTCGGCAATGGTTCCATCGGCGCTCGCGCTTACGGTGGTGAGCATTTTCATGGCTTCCAAGATGACGAGCTTGTCGCCCGCCTTGACGGGTTGGCCGGTGGAAACGGCGACCTGGGTGACCATCCCGGGCATCGGAGCACAGGCTTGGGCGGGATCCGCCGGGTCACCCTTGGCGCGGGCGGCCGTGGAGACGGATTTGAGCGAATTGTCGGCCACCACCGACTCGCGCGGCATGCCGTTGAGTTCATAAAACAGCGCACGGCGGCCGGTTGAGTCGGCCTCGCCAATCGAGATCAGCCGGATGATCAGGATCTTGCCGGTGTCGATCTCGATCTCGATTTCCTCGCCGATCTGCAAGCCGTAGAAAAACGCGGGCGTCGGCAGGCCGCTGAGGTCGTCATACTTCGCGCGGAACGCCATGAAATCGGCAAACACCTGCGGGTACATCAGATGCGAGTAGAGGTCGTCGTCGTTCGCCGGGCGGCCAAGTTTTTTCGTTAGATCGGCGAGGGTGGCATCGAGGTCGATGGGATCGGCGAGCTCGCCGGGGCGCACGGTCGTGGGTTTCCGGTTGCCCAACACAACCTTCTGCACCGTGGCCGGCCAGCCGCCGTCGGGTTGGCCGAGACCACCTGATAGCATGTCGATGACGCTTTCCGGGAAGTCGATCGAGCCGGGTTTGAGCTTTGGCACATCCGCCGCCTTGATGCCGCGGGTGACGAGGAACATGCACATGTCGCCGACGACCTTGGAGGACGGTGTGACCTTGACGATGTCACCGAACAGCTGGTTCACATCGGCGTAGGTGCGGGCGATTTCGCGCCAGCGGTGACCGAGGCCCATCGCGTTCGCCTGCTCGCGGAGATTGGTGTATTGGCCACCGGGCATCTCGTGCTCGTAAACCTCGGCGGTGCCGGAGCGCGGGGCTGAGTTGAACGGTTGATAGAACTCCAGAACATGCTCCCAGTAGTCGGAAAACTCGTTGAGTGAATCGAAATCCAGTCCGGGATCGCGCTCGGTGTTGGCGAGGGCGGCTGCGATGGAATTCATGTTAGGCTGCGAGGTGGAGCCGGACATCGAGGAGATCGCGAGGTCCACGACGTCCACACCGGCCTTCGATGCGGCGAGCACGGAAGCGGCGTTGATTCCCGAAGTGTCGTGGGTGTGGAAATGGACGGGGATGCCGATTTCCTCCTTCAGCGCCGTGACCAGCTTGAACGCGGCGTGCGGTTTGCAGAGGCCGGCCATGTCCTTAATGCACAGCATGTGCGCGCCCATCCGCTCGAGTTCCCTGGCTTTCTCGACGTAGTATTTGAGCGAATACTTGTCGCGCTTCGCGTCGGTGATGTCGCCAGTGTAACAGATTGCCGCCTCACACACCGCCTTGCCGTGGTCGCGTACGGCTTCCATCGCAACCGTCATGTTAGGCAGGTAGTTGAGCGAGTCGAAGATCCGGAAAATATCCATGCCGGAGTCCGCCGCGTGCTTGACGAAGCCGGCGACGACGTTGTCCGGGTAGTTCGAATAGCCGACAGCGTTGGAGCCGCGAAACAGCATCTGGAAGCAAATGTTAGGAACCTTTTCCCGCAGCCGGCGGAGGCGGTCCCAAGGGCACTCGCTGAGGAAGCGCATCGCCGTGTCGAAGGTCGCGCCGCCCCACATTTCCAGCGAGAAAAGCTCCGGCGTGCGGTGGGCGATGGCCTCGGCGACGCGCAGCATGTCGAAGCTGCGCATGCGCGTGGCAATCAGCGATTGGTGGGCGTCGCGCAGCGTGGTGTCGGTGATCAGCAACCGTTTTTCATTGAGAATCCACTGCGCGAATTTTTCGGGACCCAGATCTAACAAGATGTCGCGGCTGCCCTTGGGGGTCTTCGCCTGGTGTTCGATGACCAGCGAGTTCGGGACCACGGCTTTGGGCATCGCGGCCCCGGGTTTCCAGCCCTTGGCGGTGGGATTGCCGTTGAGCGTGATGTCTGATAGATAGGCCAGCGTGCGGGTCGCCCGGTCGCGGCGGCGCTTGAATTGGAACAGCTCGGGCTTGGTGTCGATCAGCTTGGTGTGAGCCTGGCCGGCGCGGAACGTCTCGTCGGCGATGACGTTTTCAAGGAACGGGATGTTCGTCTTCACCCCGCGGATGCGGAACTCGCGGAGCGCGCGGTCCATTCGTTGGCAGGCCATCGGGAAATCGCGACCCATGGCCGTGAGCTTCACCAACATCGAGTCATAATACGGCGTGACGACCGATCCCGCGTCGCCGGACGCGGCGTCCAAACGGATGCCGAAGCCGGCGGCCGAGCGGTAGTTGAGGATCCGCCCGTAGTCCGGGGTGAAATTTTTCTCCGGATCCTCGGTGGTGATCCGGCATTGGATCGCGAAGCCGATGCACGGCATCTCTTCCTGCGGCGGAATCGCGACCTCCTCGCTGAACAGCGAATGCCCCTGAGCCACCAGGATCTGCGAGCGCACCAGATCGATGCCGGTCACGCACTCGGTCACCGTGTGCTCGACCTGGATCCGCGGGTTCATCTCGATGAAAAACCAATCGTTCTGGTCCATGTCGTAGAGGAACTCGACGGTGCCCGCGTTGTCGTAGCCGATGCCCTTCGCCAGCGCGACGGCGGCGTCGCAAAGTTCTTTTCTCACTTTCGGATCGAGGTGCATCGCAGGTGCGACCTCGACAACTTTCTGATAGCGCCGCTGCACCGAGCAATCGCGTTCGTAGAGATGGACCACATTGCCATGCTGGTCGCCGAGGATCTGCACTTCGATGTGCTTGGCGCGTGAAATGTAGCGCTCGAGGAAGACCGCGGAATTTCCGAACGCGTTGAGCGCCTCGTTCTGCGCCTCGGCTAACAGGGCCTGAAGCTGCGAGGGTTTCTCCACCACCCGCATGCCGCGGCCGCCACCGCCGAACGCGGCCTTGATGATCAGCGGGAAGCCAATGTCGTGGGCCACGGTCAGGGCCTGGTCTGGATCGGTGATCGGCTCCTCGGTGCCCGGCAGGGTGGGGACGTTGAAGCTGTGGGCCAGCGCGCGGGCCGCCGTCTTGTCGCCCATGTTTTCCAACAGGTCCGGCGACGGGCCGATGAAAATGATGTCCTCCCTCGCACAGGCACGGGCGAAAGCCGCATTCTCTGATAGAAATCCATAACCGGGATGGATCATCGTAACACCCTTCTGTTTCGCCAGCGTCACGATACCCTCGACGTCAAGGTAGGCACCGACCGGGCCTTTCGAGGAATCCAACAGATACGCCTCGTCCGCCTTGAAGCGGTGGATCGAGAAGCGGTCTTCCTCGGCAAAGATCGAGACGGTCCGCAGCCCGAGCTCGTTTGCCGCGCGGAAAATCCGAATGGCGATTTCACCGCGGTTGGCGGCCATCAATTTCCCGGGGCGTCGTTGGTCTTCAGGCATCTCGGCAATCTTCCTAGACGTTGCCAGTGCATCCGGGAAGCGGAAATCCGGAGTGCCGGAGAATCAAATCCCGCCCTTGCTCGTCCGGTGGCCGGGCTTCGCCAGGATCTCAATGTATACCGAACCGCATTCGGCCGCCGCCGCCTGGTCGATGGCCGGGACGATTTCCTCGACGTGCTTGGTTTCCGGCTCCGCTTCGCCCTGGCCGACCTTGCAGGCGAAATCCCAGAAATCCACGCCTTCCGGCAGCGGCTTCTTGCGTTCGCGCTTGAGGTATTTCCGCACGTCGCTCTTGATCTGCTCGACGACGCGCGCCGGTTGGTGGCTCGGCGAGGTGAGAGGAAACGTCTTTTTCATGGCGCTGGTTGTGTCGCTGGGGCCGGGGATTGTCTAGGAGAACTGTTGTGGAATTTTCTTTTGCGCTGCTGACGTCGCAAACAATGTCCTCCCGTGAAACCGAGTCTCGACAATCGCCTTCAAGGAACTTGGAAATCCAATAGGAGACGGACCATTGCAACCTTCCACTGGTCAAAGCCTATTGACCCGGAGAGCCGTGCGTTTCTTGAGAAAATGTTCGGCAAACTCACCCTGACTTTCGATGGGCGTTATTTTACCTCAGAAATGCCAAGGAAGAGAGGTGAGGATGCCTGGATTCAACGCGAACGATATCGGATCGTTGCGTCTGATGAAGAGTCGCTCGTCTACGTGTTCCAGAAGAGCCGCAAAGACCCGAAGACAATTCAGCGCGTCTATTTCGACGGTCCGAACCGATATTGGATCTACCTCGGAAGCAGCGGGTGGAAGGAGTATTTTGACCGGGTGCGTAAATAGGACTTTATCCTCAGGCTTGTGACACGGATGGCAGATGGATTAGGATTTCCCCATGGCCATCGAGACAATCGCGGGATTTTCCCCGACCATTCATGAAAGCGCGTTCATTGCCGCGAGCGCGGATGTGATCGGTCGGGTGACTTTGCACGAGGAGACGAGTGTTTGGTATAACACGACACTGCGTGGTGACATCAACGAGATCGTCATCGGTCCGCGGTCGAACGTGCAGGACAATGCGGTGATCCATTTGGCGGACGACTACGGCTGTTATGTCGGGGAATTGGTGACGGTGGGGCACTCAGCGATCCTGCATGCCTGCACGGTGAAGGACGAGGTGCTGATAGGAATGGGGGCGATCGTGCTCGACGGCTCGGTGATCGGCGAGCGATCGATTATCGGTGCCGGTGCGCTGGTGACCGGCGGGACGATCATTCCGCCGGGTTCGTTGGTGCTAGGCTCACCGGCGAAGGTCGTGCGGACATTGTCGCTTGAAGAGCAGTTGAAGATCCGGAGCTGGGCGGACAAGTATGTGCTCGGATCGAGGATCTATTTGGAGCGGAGATAATAGTGAGAGTGGAGGTCTCGTCCACTTGCCAATGGAAAGTGAAAGCAGGACCTTTGGGCGGTTCTTTCGCCACTCATTGGCTTCGAGGACGAGACGGCCACGCCCCTTATAGAAACGGATTGATGACCCGCACGCCGCCGTAGTCCTGGCCGTGGCTCATGTCCTCCGAGTAGAGGGTCGTGCAGCCGAGTTCCGCCGCGGCGGCGACGATGGTGGAGTCCCACTGTGAGAGCTGGAAGCGGCGGCGGAGAATCACCGCGGAGACTACCAATTCGTGGGTGACAGGCTGCACCCGCACACACGCTGCCAGTTCGAGAGTGGCATCGATGTTGGCTTCGGTAATCCCAAGAACCTTTTTCCTGAGCGCGTTGGCGATGAATTCCTGGAGAACCTGCGCGGAGAGGGCGAAGGAGGTATTCAGGATGAGTTCTTCCGCCACGCGCCGCTTCCGGGCATCGTCCGGCGCGGAGGAACAGGCATACAGCAGGACATTGGAATCCAAGAAACACTCAGCGATCATAAATCTCCTCACGCTTCAAAGGAACCATGGGTTCCGTATTGCTGGCCTGCATGTTTTTGAGGAGGCGCTTGAGATCCGCCTTGCGCTTTTTCTCCTCCGACTCTGGCGGCGTCCGGGTGACAAGTTGAAGTCCCTGGATCACGAGATCCTTGAACGTGGTGCGGCGTTCAGCAGCGAGAATTTTGGCTTTCAAAAATACTTCATCCGGCAGGTCTATGGTGGTTTTCATAAGCCCACAAATACAGGAATATGGGTGCTTGGCAAGACTGCGGTCCGAAAAAACCAGAAGTCGGGCCTCGTCCACCTGTCAATGGGAGGCGAAAGGGTGAAACCTTCTGGTTTCTCTTTCTCCTCTAATTGGCCGCGTGGACGAGACGTCCGCGCTCCTTACAAGAACGGATTGCTGACGCGTTCCTCGCCGAGGGTGGTGGCCGGGCCGTGGCCGGGGAGGAGGATGGTTTCGTCCGGAAGGGGGGCGAGTGCCGCGCGAAGGTTGCGGAGAGCGAGCTGATAGAGTTCCGGCGTCTCAAAGCCGCCGATGGAGCCGGCGAACAGGGCGTCGCCGGTGACCAGCAAGGGTGGGTGGCCGGCTTCCCGCAGCAGAATGCCGACCGAGGGGACGTAGTGTCCGGAGAGATCGATGCCTTGGAGGGTGAAGCCATCGCCGAGATCCCACGCTTCGCGTGCGGAGAACTTCTTGGGGCTGGTCATTTCCGGACCGAGGACGGCAATATCCAAAGCCTCGAGTGAAGGAATGCCGCCGACGTGGTCGCGGTGGCCATGGGTGATGAATACAAAATTCGGCAGATCGGCATCCAAGGCTGAGATCGCATCGAGGCAGGAGTGAGCGTCATTGCCGGTATCGAAAAGGAATCGGAGCGGGCCGAAATCGACAAGCCAGGCGTTCACCCGCTCGCCATTGAATGGCAGGTCGAGGCGGTGGATGTTAGGAGAAGCAAGCGGTTTGGGCAGATAGAGGTTGTGATTCGCGAGTGCATCCGGGTTCAAGCCTAACACCGGTGCGAGGCGGCGGGCGGTGTCTGCGGAGAATTTCCCGCGGGAGAACGCGAGCACCTCGTTTTCGGGGAGTCCCGCACGCAAAGCGGCCTCGCCCGGTGCGATGGCGAGGCCTTTGAAGGCTTTGCGGATGACCCAGCTGAAATCGTCCTCCAACATCACCTCATCCGGTAGTAGCCGTCGGAATTGTGGAGGAAATAAACGTCCTTCGGGTTGAGGCGCGGGAGCCAGACGAAGGGCTTGCCGGAGGCATCGACTTCTTCCGTCAGGGCGACGGGCTTGGCGGTTTTCGCCGGCTCGACCGCGTCGGGGTCCTTGGTGAACGACGTTTCATCGATGCCATTGACGATGTGGTTCACCCACTTCAGGTCCTTGGCTTGTTCGCCGAATTCGCTCCAGTCGCCGCTGGTCGATTGGGCATACATTTTCTTGATGAACTCGTCGGGAGTGATGCCCATTTTGTTAGCGATGGGGGTGCCGAAGCGTGCCCACCAGCGCTGGCTTTCCTCATGGAACTCGCGCTGCTGGGTGAGGTTGAGCTGGCCCATGACCACCGAGCTGATCTGGTGATGGAGGATGACCGCGTTCGGATAGGCGTAGGATTCCTGGGCGAGGGTGGTGATGGCCGCGGCCATGGAGGCGGCGAAGGATTTCACAACGACGTGGATCGGCGCGTCGCTCGATTCCATCGCCTTGAGGATGCGGTAGCCGGCCATCACGGAACCGCCGGGGCTGGCATCGATGACGATGAAAATCGGCAGTTCGCGATCCTTGTTGTTCCAATACTGGATGCGGCTGGTGACGAAATCCGCGGTGTTGGTGGTGATCAGGCCGTTGAGCGGGATGCGGCGGTCGGAAATGACGACGACGCCGTCTTCCTTGAGCGGATTCTTCAGGAACACCGGCTTGGAGTCGGCGAACTGGGCGCGCTTGTCGGACGTTTCGAAGCGGGTGATGTCGTTCTGGAGCCGGGTGATTTCGAGGGCGGCTTCGGTTTGGAGTGCCTTGAGATCGTTGGTCAGCTTGTCGGCCCTGGCTTTGGAAAGCTCGCCTTCTTCGGTTAGTTTTTCCTTTTCCGCCTCGATTTTCGCTAGCTCTTCCTGGAGCACGACCTGGCGCTTGGCGGAGTCGAGGGCGAGTTTTTCAGCCAGCAATTCGCGCTCCAGCTTCAACCGGGTGACTTCGGCGCGCATTTCGTTGGTGGCGGCGACGAGGCGCTCGGCCTGGAGCTTGTTGTCGAGGGCGAGGGTTTCCTGTTCCTTGGTTTTGGCCTCGGAGACAGGATCTTTGACTTCCGCCGCGGCCGGAGCGGCGGCGTCGGCAGGAGTTGAGGGAGCGGCTTCCTTGGCGGAAAGCCAGGTCGTCAGGGCGAGGCCGAGGATGGCGGTGCGGGCGGGCGGGAGTTTCATAGGGTCGTCCTAAAACGTTGCGGCGAGGCTGCTTTGTTTCGAAAATCTAGCTCTTGCGGGCCTTCGCGCGCACTCCGATGAACACGATGATCCCGGCGAACGCGAGGAAACAAGCTGCCGCGATGCCAAGTACGGTGAAAAGCCGGCTGCTGGCGGAGTCCACCTGCTTGTCGGTGATCATGTCGACGGGGATCTCGCCCGGCTTGCGCGTCAGCACGATTTTCCCGCCGGTGACTTCGACGCGGGTGAGCTTGGCCATCGCCGGGCCGAGCACCGGGTCCAGCAGATAGCGCTCGGTGATCCGGTAGGGCGACATCTGATCGATGAACTCGGGCGCGACTCTCTTGTCCGGGACTTCGATGGTGTCGAGGCTCAGGACGATCTCATGCTTGAGCAAGGTCGGGCGGGCGACCATGGTGCCGTTGAGGTAGCGCGAGTCGGAGGCGATCCAGCCGGGTTCCTCCTCGCGAGCGAACCGCGGCCGGCCGTTGAGCGGGAATGAAATCGCGATGCGCAGGTTTTCGGCCTCGATGCTCATGACGCGGAAGGTGCCGCGGAGTTCCTTGAAGGCGTCGTAAGCGGCGATCGCGAGATTCAGATCGTCGGCGGTTAGAGCGAGGGATGCCTCGGTGTCGCCCGAGAGTTGCTGGCGGAATGCCTCGACGCGTTCGGCCAGGTCATTGAGCGCCGCTTCCCGGTTTTCGAGCGAGGTCACTTCGATGAGAACCGGCTTCTCGCCGGTGAACTTGGCGATCTCATTGAACTGGCGGAACAAAGTGAGGACCGAAAAACCGATCAGAAACACCATCACCGCCAGCGCGGCGATGAGGATGGCGCAACCCGCGAACGGGGAGCGGGCGCTGTCGTCTTTGGTGGCCTTGGGCTTGTTCATCGATGGCGGTTGGAAATGTTGGAAAGTGTCAGCTCACGGATCCATCCGGCGGCGCTCCTCGTCCTCGGGAAGTTTGCCAGGTGGTTCGTCATCGATCTCGGGGAGCACATCGCTGGCGTGCGGATCCTGTTGCGGATACTCTTCGTGCCAGCCGTCATCGCCGGATTCGTCCGGATGATTGTCATGCCAGTCATCGACTTGGGGCTTCTCTTCGGCGTCTTTGGCAGCTTCCGCAGCTCTCATCCGCTCCTCGCGCAGAAGCTGGCGTTCCATGCTTTCACGGACTTCCTGTTCTTCCTTGATGCGGTTCTTCTTGCGCTCGAAATAGGCCAGCCAGATGCAGATCTCGTAGAGGACGACCATCGGCAGGGCCATCAGCATCAGGGTGAAAATATCAGGCGTCGGAGTCAGGATGGCGGCGACCACGAAGATGCCGACGATCGCGTAAGAGCGGGTCCTGGACATCGTTTCATAACTGAGCATGCCCAGTTTTACGAACACCATCACCACCACCGGCAGCTCGAATGAAAGGCCGAACAGCAGCGTGAACTGGGTGGCGAAGGAAATGTATTCGCCGATCCGCCAGTCGTTGGAGATCCCCATGTCGCCGCTCCACTGATAGAAAAACAGCAGTGCGCGGGGCAGCACCCAGCTGTAGGCGAACGCCGAGCCTGCCAGAAACAGCCCGAAGCCCACCGCCATCGCCGGCCACATCACTTTTTTCTCATGACTGTGGAGTCCCGGTAAAACGAATTGCAGGATGAACAACAAGAGCAGCGGAAACGAGACGACGATGCCAGCCACGAACGACACCTTCATCGAGAGGATGAAGCCCTCGGTCGGCTTGAGCGCGGACATCATCTTCAGTCCGCCGCTGTTGTCGCTGTCGGTGTTGGGTTTGGTCCGGAGGAGCGCCCTGACCTGGCGCTTGAACTCGTCGTTTTCCGGGAGGGCGTTGACGAACGGATCGCGCTTCGCCTCCGGCAGCACGAGTGCGGCGCGGAGCAGGCTGACGGATTTCGCGTGGAACACGAGTTCCGGATCGCCGAGGGATTGATAGAAAAGCTCGCGTTGTTCCGGCGCGAGATTCATTGCCGCGTGTTCGACCCTGCGGGTTTCACTCCAGCGATCAACCGTGAGCGGACGGGGGGCGTCCGCCGGCAGGGTGGCCTCGAGCTGGGTGACCAGCACCTGGTCCACCGGGCGGCGAAAAAATGCCATCAGATCGCGGTTGAAGGTGAAACAAACGATCATCGAAATCAGCAGCGTGATCACCACCCGGGTGATCATTGTGCGCAAGTCCTCCAAATGCTCGAGAAACGGTTTTTCGTGGTCCGGATGCGAATGCTCGCGGAGCTGGATGACTTTTTTCAGCAGATACATGCTTGTGGGGGCGGGATTCAAGCCTCGCATCCCCCGCACCGCAAGGGCAGATGTCTTGGGCCCGGGAAATCAGACGTTGCGGCATCGGCGGCCATGCCTCACTTTCCGGCGACCCGGGAAATCCCGGAATTCCCCTTATGTTCCAACACGATGCGCTGATCGCCGAATTCCCGATCCTGGATCACTCGATCCAAGGCCGCCCCTTGGTCTATCTCGACAACGCGGCCACCACCCAGAAGCCGATGGCGGTCTTGCTGACGTCCCGGCACTACTACGAAGCGATCAATTCCAACATCCACCGCGGTGCCCACCACCTCGCCCGGCTCGCCACCGAGAGTTTCGAAAAAGCCCGCCAAACGGTCGCCACCCACCTCAACGCGACCACCCCTGACGAAGTGATTTTCACCTCCGGCACCACCGACGGCATCAATCTCGTCGCCACCACCCTCGGCCTTTCCGGCCGGATCCGGCCCGGAGACGAGGTGCTCATTTCCACTCTGGAGCACCATTCCAACATCGTCCCTTGGCAAATGCTCTGCGAGCGGACCGGCGCGATTCTCAAGGTGATTCCCTGTCATGACGACGGCACGCTCGACCAGGACGCCTTCCTTTCCCTGCTCACCGAGCGCACGAAAATCCTCGCGCTTACCTGGATCTCCAACTCGTTCGGCACCGTCAATCCCATCGCGGAAATGACCGCGGCTGCGAAAAGCGCCGGCGCGCTCGTCCTGATCGACGCCGCCCAAGCCACCGCCCACATGCGGATCGACGTGCAGGCGCTTGGCATCGATTTCCTCGCCCTATCAGGCCACAAGGTTTACGCCCCGACCGGCATCGGCGTCCTATGGGGCCGCGCGGATGTTTTGGACTCCCTCCCGCCGTGGCGCGGCGGAGGCGAGATGATCAAGGAAGTCACTTTCGAAAAAACCACCTACAACGATCTGCCATTCAAATACGAGGCCGGTACACCTAACATCGAAGGCGCCATCGCCCTCGGAGCCGCGCTGGACTTCGTGAATGGCATCGGATTGGCTGCGATTCAAAAACACGAACAAACCATCATTCGCTCCGCCGCAGAAGCGCTGGCACCGATTCCGGGAATCCGCTTCTTCGGCCCCGCCGATCGCGCGGGGGCGCTTTCGTTCAACGTCGAGGGAATCCACCACTACGATCTCGGCACGCTGCTGGATCAGATGGGCGTCGCCGTTAGGACCGGCCACCATTGCTGCCAGCCGCTGATGGCGCGCTTCGGCATGACCGGCACCGTGCGGGCTTCCTTCGCCCTCTACAACACGCAGGTTGATGTCGATGCCTTGGCCAAGGCCACCACCAAAGCCGTTTCCATGCTTCGCTGAGCTCCCTGCGTGTTTCGTCTTCCTGAAAACTGAACACTGAAAACTAGCAACTCTTGATGAACATCGTCCTCGGCATCTCCGGATCCATCGCCGCCTACAAAGCGGCGGACCTCGCGTCGCAACTGGTCAAGGCCAGCCACAAAGTTCACGTTGTCATGACCCGCGCGGCGACGGAGTTCATCACGCCGCTCACGCTCCAGACGCTCACCCGCCAACCGGTGCTGGTGACGCTGGAAGACGAGAAGCAATCGTGGAAGCCCGGCCACATCGAGCTGGCGGATCACGCGGATCTGCTCCTCGTCGCCCCCGCCAGTGCCAATGTCTTGGGGAATTTCGCCAACGGCCTTTCGCCGGATCCGCTCTCTTCAATCTATCTGGCACTGCCGCGCACGACGCCGGTTCTGATCGCCCCGGCGATGAACGGGAAAATGTGGCTGCATCCCGCGACGCAGCGGAACGTGGCCCGGCTAACAGCCGATGGCTGTTCCTTCATCGATCCTGCCGAAGGTGATCTGGCGTGCGGCTACGAAGGTATCGGGCGGCTGGCTCCGGTGGAAGATATCTTGGCGAGAGTCGCCGCGTTATCCTAACGGACCGCGAAATTTATTTCGACTGTTGCCAGGTTGAAGCAGGCGAGATGAATCTCGCGGTCCGGATGACCTCCTCTGGTAATTTTCTTCAAGGATTATGCAGAGCGGCTTCCACTTGCGCACGCGATGACGGACTGAGATTCAGCCGGTCCATGGTCGATCCGAAGAAATCCAATGTCGCCTTGTCCTTGGGGTTGGCCGGATCCAATACGGCACGGCGGTAAGGTGTCACCGAGCGGATCAGTGCTTGGACCCGCTGTTCCTCGGAGGAAAGGCTTTCCAGAGCTCCCATCGCCATATCCGCCCGGAAGGGCGAAACGAAACCGGACACGAAGAACACCCGATCCTCGTCACGGGTAAACGCTGTGGACAGGGACGTGATCGTTTCCATTGGCAGCTTGGACATCGTGAGTGACTGGATGGCCCGTTCCCGGAGTTCGGAAGGGATTTGGTCCAGCTTCTCCACCGTCCATTTTGCCGCTGGCTCCCCGCCTTCCAGCTTGGACATTCCGCGGAACAATGAACCCAGATAACCCGCTCCCTGGCCTTGGGAAGCGATGATTTCCCGCACTCCTTTCCATGCGGCGTCCTTGTCCCGGGCCGCCCAGTATTCCAAACTTTCGTGTAGCGGAAACCCTGGCGGCATGCCCGTGAGCAGACGGTGAAAATCGAAATCTTCGGCGTAGGTTCCCTGGGTGATGGCCACGCCCCGCAAGTCATCGCCGAAAAGTTTCTGCACGAGTATCACGTCGTCAGCCCCACGGGAATTCGCCCCGATGATCGCCTGATGGACGAACTGGCTGGACCACTCGTTCCCGTATTTGTTGCGGTAGCGATCAATCCACGTTTTCGCAATCTCCGGAGTATCCTTCGCCAAACAGGATAGGATGCCGCTGAGGAGAGCATTTCGCTTTTCCGTGGGCTCCATTTCGGAAATCCAGTCCAATGCCTTCAATCCTTCCCGTCGATAGATCTCTGCCAGCGTGGCGGAACGAACGGAGTAAGTGGCCTGTCGTTCCTTTGGCGGCACGCTCTCCATATCGAACCCGGCCAGCTCGAGCGCGAGGTTCTTCAGCACGTCGGTATCCATGCGTTCGAGTTCCGCCAGCAATCCCGAAAACTTCGCATGGAGCGTCCTGGACTTTCGCAGCAGGGAGGCGAAGTCGTGTTTGCCGGATGTGGAGTCGTGGTTCTTCGCCGCGCCCGAGGTGGCCTCTCCGTTTTGGCGGTCACGGCGGGTGGTGCTCTCATGCGGCGGGCGCTCCGCTGATTTCGCATCAACTTCCGGCGGAAGGATCCGGATGGCGGCATAGCCCGTCAGAAATCCTGCGGCGGCGAGAAGGAGAGTCGGGACGCTGGACCTCATGGCTTGAAATTGGAAATGATGGTTTCGGTCTGTTCGCTGGTGGCGTTCCAATCGGCCAGGGTTTTCCTCAGGGTTGCCTCATCCGCTGGTGAGAATTTCCTCATGCTGGAATTCTCGGCGACTTCACCTTGGGGTTGCGCGTTTTTCAGAATGAAGAGGCGCTTGGCTGGATCCGAAATCCCGGCGAGAAATGGCACCGCATCGCGGATTCTGCCCGTGAAGATCAGTTGGACTCCTAATTCACGAGCTTCGTCGGCAATTTGAGGGTCGCGAATCCCTGCTACAAATGAAGTCGCAATCTCAGGAGAGCGAATCCAATTACTCGACATGATAGAGACGATTTTGGATCTTTGGGAAGGATCCAGATTCTGATACCTTTCACCGAGCCATTCCAAGTCGTTTTTGTTCACTCCCTCAATTGAACTGTAGAATTGCTTTAGGTATAAGGCATTCAATCCCCGATTCTTCAGAAGCCAATCGAATGCTTCGTCGCGATTTTGTGCCTTCCAAGCCTGAAGAAGTGTTGCATTAAATATCGCCTGATCATTCAGGGTTTGCATCTCAGGATGAGCCATCAACGCAGGGAAATCGAAATTTGGGGGAAAGGTGGACTGGTTTAAAAAGGTAAGGCCAATTTTCGCCTCACGAAGCTCCGCCAACAACGCTCCCACCGCAGCCGGTCCCGTCTTCGCCCTGTTCTCGATGTTCAGGATGATGATCGCCCAGCCCTGCCCCCCTGGTAACAGTTCCTGATGCGCCTTCAGGAACGCCAGCCCCTTCTCCGGCTGATCCGGCGGCCAGTTCCTGCTCAGAGAGAGCGCCATTTTCATCCGGATGGCGGGCGGGGCGATGGTTAGATACCATTGTAGCGCCCCGTCGCAATCCCGCTTCATCCACTCGGCGAGGAGGTTGTTAGCAAGGCCCGAGGCAGCTCCGGAATCCAACAGGAATTCCCTGTTGGAAAGCGCCTCGTTGAGCGCGGCACGGATTTCATCGACAGACCATCCGGCGAGCTCTTCGGAATAGATGCTGGTGCCCGGAGTGAGCATCTTTTCCATCGTTTCCCGTGAGAGCCTGATGAGATCGGCGGAGGTTGGTATCGGCCGAGGAAGCGGAAGTGCCGGGTTGGCTTCTTTTTGTTCCACCGGCGCATTTGAAGGGGCTGCCGTTCTGGTATGGCTTGCCCATGCCACCGCCGCGCCAACCGCTGCCATGCCGAGGAATATCAGAATCCGGGTTTTCATGCTTTGGTATCTCGAGTGAAGAACGGTTCTGCCGCCCGAAGTTGAACTTTTCTATCCGCTATCGCTAGCAGTGTGGTGAATCCAAAGCGGACGAGGATGAAGGCAAGAGGCGAGATGAATCTCGCGGTCCGTCACACCTCCCCCGCCTGTTTCGCCATCTCTGCAAATGCCGGGCCGATGTTGGCTTCGGTCCATTTGCCTTCAATGCTAACAGCTCCCTGATAGTTGGCTTCCCGCAGGACGCGGAAATAAGGGCGGAAGTCATCGCCCGAAACTCCTGGCACGGTGCGGCCTTCCTTCTCGGCGATTTCGATGTGCACGACCACGTCCATCGCCGCTTTGAGGTCCGCCGGGGTGTCGCCGCCGCAGGCCATGTGATAAAGATCGGCGAGCATCCGGATGTTAGGATGACCGGCGGCGCGGATGAGCGCGGCGCCTTCACCGAGGTGATTGATAAAATTGCACTCTTCGGCGCGGAGTTGTTCGACGGTGACGGTGATGCCCTGGGCTTCGGCCAGCGGGCCCATTTTTTTCAGCAGGGCGACGAATTGCTCGTTGGCTTTCTCCTTGGGCCAGCCATCGGGGATTTTCCGCGCGCCGGCGCTGCCGAAGACGATGAATTTCCCACCGGCCTGCTTCATCCGGCGGAAGGTGGTCTCCGACCATGTCAGGACTTGGTCGTGGTTTGCATCAGGTCCCACACAACGCAGGTTCGCGGGGCGGATGAAACCGTTGCACGCGAGGACCGGCAGCGGCGAGGCCTTGAGCTTTTCCAGATTTTTCGCGAACTCCGCCTCATCCTTGTCCGGGACAAGGAAGTTGCCGACGCTCTCGGTTAGGAACTCCGCGCCCGCCGCCTTGAGCAGGACCGCCTTGTCGAGGGGGGCGGCGATGCCCATGGCGGTGAAGAGCTTTTTTCCGTCGGCCTGCGCCATCAGCCGTGGCATGAAGGCCGTGCCGACGAGCACAACGGAACCGGTTTGCAGGATGCGCCTGCGCGAGATGGATTGCATGGCGGAAATGGTGTTAGAGGTGGAACACCTTGCCGCCGGCCATGACTTCCTGGGTCTTCTCGTCGAAGGTCACGCGCTCGCCAGTGCGGGCGGCGGCGTTGGCCATGATGGTGGCGATCGAGTGTTGATAGCCGGCCTCGACCGGGGCGTTGGGCTGCTTGCGCGAGCGGAGGCACTCCAGCCAGTTGTGCATGTGGGCGACGGTCAGATCATCGGCACCGGTATTGGCGGCGGTGATGGGGGGCTTCGCGCCCTTGAGTGTGAAATCTTCGAGCAGGTTGGCCTCCATTTTCATTTCGGACGCGTTCTTCTTATCGAGTCCACCATTCGAGGTCACCTTGCCATTGGCGAGGTTGAGTTCGCCGCCGTTGGAGTAGTAAATCTCCTTGGTGCCGCCGGCCGAGTTGCTGAAGCGCGAACCGTAGGTCACCTGGAAACCGGTGGACGGATCGTCGAGCGGGCCGTAGTCGAATACGGCGGTGAGCGTATCGAAATTCGTGCGGCCGTCTTTCCACTGATAGATTCCGCCGTTAGCGGCCACCGAGCGTGGGTGGGGGAGTCCGGTGAACCAATGGATCGTATCGATCTGGTGGCACATCCACTGGCCGGGAATGCCGGACGAGTAGGGCCAGAACAGGCGGTATTCGAGGAATTTGCGGGGATCCCACTTGGCGTCCGGGCGGTTCATCAGGAAGCGCTTCCAATCGACATCCTCCTCCTTGATCGCCGCGACGAGATCCGGCCGGCGCCAGCGGCCGGGCTGGTTGACGTTCCAGGTCATTTCCGCGGCAACGATCGGGCCGAACTTACCGCTCTTCAGGTATTCGAGCGCCGCGTGATAGGTTGAACCGGACCGGCGCTGGGAACCGATCTGGAGAATCCGATCGGACGCCTTCACCACCTTGAGACAGGCGCGGGCGTCTTCCATGGTTTCCGCGAACGGCTTTTCGCAATAGACGTCGCAGCCGGCCTTGATCGCCTCGATGGCGTGGAGGGCGTGTTGGAAATCGGCCGTGGAAATGATGACGGCGTCGAGCTTCGCCTTTTCATAGAGTTCCTCGTTGTTGCGGTAGGTCTCGATGTCCTGATCGAAATTCTTCTTGAACCAGGCTTTCGCTTCGTCGCGCCGGACACTCCAGATGTCCGAAACGCCGACGATTTCACAATTGAACTCGGCCGCGACCGCTTTGTAAGCGGGAAGCAGGGCACTCCTCAAGCGGTCCGAGAAGCCGACTATGCCGATGCGGATGCGGTCGTTCGCGCCGACGACACGGCCTTGGGCGCGGGCGGTTTGGAAGGTCTGGGTGGCGAGCAGGCCGAGGGTGCCGAGCGAGCCGGTGCGGAGGATTTCACGACGATTCATAAGGATGGGTTGGGTAATGGTGTTTTTTTGAAACCGGTGGAACTGATGGATATAAGTCCGGGGGCGGAAGCGTTGTCGAGCACCCAAATGTGCAGGTAGCCGCCTCTAAACGCCGGGAAAAGGCGGCGTATTTCAGATCAGGAGGTAACCTTTTAGGGTGAGCTGAAGTTCATCGATCCGCTCGTCCGAAACCGTGCAATATCCTCAGGCGCCTTGAAAAATCCGGAAATCGGCGACTTTGGGCTTGCAACCCTCCGCCCATCCCGTAACACCTGCGCCCCGAATTATGGCTAAGAAAAGTTGGATCGCACGCAACGCGCGCAAAAAAGAAACCGTCGAGAAATACGCCGCACTCCGTCTCAAGCTCAAGGCTGAGAAGGATTACGTGGGACTTTCCATGCTGCCGCGCGATGCGAGCCCGACCCGTTTGGTGAACCGTTGCGAGATCACCGGCCGTCGCCGGGCGTTCCTCCGCCGCTTCCGCCTTTCCCGGATCACCTTCCGCGAACTTGCTTCCGCCGGGATGCTTCCGGGCGTGACCAAGTCGAGCTGGTAAGCTGGTACGCTTTACGCTAGTTTTTGACGTGGGTCGGAAATCTCCCGGTCCCACGTCCTTTTTATGCCAATCTACGAATACGTTTCTGAAGCCGCGGATGACCCCGAGCATTCGTGCCGCGTCTGCGCCCGTGGGTTCGAGCTCAGACGCCCGATCGACCGTGCCCCCCTTGAGGTGTGCCCGCTCTGCAAGAACCCGGTGAAAAAGGTGATCTCCCGGATCAACACCCCGACCGTCACCAAACCGCTCTCCGTGAGCGACGCTAAAAAGGCCGGCTTCACGATCCTCCAGCGGCGCGACCAGGGGGTTTACGAAAAACTCTGATTTCGTGAAGTGATGATCGACCTGATTACCAATCTGCAGCTTCTGGCCTCCGTCGCGCCGGAACCTGCGACCGAGTTTCCAAGCACCGGAAAAACGATTTTGTACATCGCTGGAATTATTTTTTTCCTGTTGCTGAACGCGTTTTTCGTCGCCTCGGAATTCGCCATCGTGAAAGTCCGATCGAGCCAGATCGAGGGCGAGCTGAAGGGGAATCCGGTGAAGGCGGCCACGGCATTGAAGGTCGTGAACAATCTGGACGGCTACCTTTCCGCCAACCAACTCGGCATCACCATCGCCTCGCTGGCACTCGGCTTTCTCGGCGAACCATTTGTCGCGGCACTGGTGTCGCCGCTGCTGATGCAGACCGGAATGTCCGTCTGGTGGGTGAAGGGCATCTCCTTCACGCTGGCTATCCTGTCGTTCACGTTCCTGCACGTGGTGATCGGCGAGCTGATGCCCAAGTCGATCGCGATCCGATATCCTCTTGGGACAACGATGATGCTGGCACCCCCACTGCACGCGTTCTACAAGTCGGCCAAGTGGGGCATCATGATTCTCCAAGGCACCGCGAACTGGCTGCTCAAGCGCTTGTTCAACATCGCCCCCGTCAGCGAGGGCGAGCACAGCCACTCCGCTGAAGAGCTCGCGTTGTTAGTCACGCAAAGCGGGAAAACCCAGGAAGTCACCGAGACCGAGCGCGAGATCCTCATCAATGCCCTCGGCCTCAACGAACTTTGGGTGCGCGATGTCATGACGCCCCGCAACAAGGTCGTGATCCTCGATGCCGACCAGCCGTTCGACAAGGTTCTGGAAATCGCGATGCGCAGCAAGCACACCCGTTTCCCGCTGGTCAAAGGCCACCTCGACCAGGCCATCGGCCTGATTCACATCAAGGACTTGTTCAAGCTGATCAAGGATCCCGACCCGGATCTCATGCGGATCAAGCGCGAGCTGAAAATCGTTCCGGACACGATGCCGCTCGACACGCTGCTCAACTTTTTCCTCCGCGAGCACGCCCACCTCGCCATGGCAGTCGATGAATTCGGCACCCCCGTGGGCATCGTCTTCCTCGACAACGTGATGGAAGAACTCGTCGGCGACATCCAGGACGAGTTCGACAACGAACGCTCGTCCTTCACCCGCGTGAATGATGATGAGTTCGTCATCGAGGGCGCGATGACTCTCAATGATCTCGCCGGTCATGTTCCCGAACTTTTCCTCGACAGCGGCGAAGTCACCACCGTCGGCGGTTATCTAACGCAACAACTCGAACGCTTTCCAGAAGTCGGCGAGACCGTCGAAGTGTTAGGCTACGAGGCCCGCGTCACCAGCACCGACGGCCGCCGCGTAGGGCAAGTGCATTTCCGCAAGCTGGTGCCGGCCGAGTTAGAAGCGGAAATGGCCGAGGAGGCTTGAGGACAATACCTTTAAGGTGGGCTTCCGCGATGCATTTCTTGATCCCGGTAGGGATCGTGGAGATTAGCCCCGGGTGGAGGAGCGGTAGCTACGAAAACCCGGGGATCTTGGATTGAAAGGGATTCGACCCCGGTAGCGGGTCGTGGAAGGGCTGGATTTGAGTGATGCTTCCGGACCATTCCGGCACGCCCTCCGGGGTGCGCATTCAAGAGAATCATGACTCCCGGGTGGTCGTCGCTACCGCTCCTCGACCCGGGGCTAAGTTCTTAAATCCCTCTGGGATAAAGAACCTGCGGATAGATCATCACTCCAATCCTTACGCCCCCCGCATCAGCGAGATCTCCGCTAGGGAAACCAACGACTTCAACAAGTCCTCCCGCGGGATCGTTTTCAAATCCATCGCAGGCACCGCCCTGTCTAACGTGAACTTACCCGAACGCGTCCGCCGCAGCGCGCTGAGGTGCGCCCCGCAGCCGAGTTTCTCGCCGATGTCGTGCGCGTAAGTCCTGACATAGAACCCCTTCGAGCAGTTCACGATGAAGTCCACTTCCGGCAGCTCGATGCGCGTCACCTCGTAGGAAGTGATATGCACCTTGCGCGGTTCGCGGACGATCTCGATGCCTTTCCTGGCAAGTTTATACAACGGCACCCCGTCCTTCTTGATCGCGGAAACCATCGGCGGGATCTGTTCGAAATCGCCCATGAAGCCATCGAAGGCCTCGTGGATCTGCTCCTTGGTGTAATCTCCAACAGGTTTCGTCTCCAGCGTATCGCCCTGGCGATCCTGCGTGCTGGTGGTCGAGCCGAGCGTGAGCGTGCCCACGTATTGCTTGTCCTCGCTCATCAACAGATCCTGGATCTTGGTCGCGCGGCCGATGACCAACATCAACAGCCCGGTGGCCATCGGGTCCAGGGTGCCGCAGTGGCCGATCTTCTTCGTGTTCAGCGCGCGGCGGGCGATGGCCACCACATCGTGCGATGTCATGTCCTCCGCCTTGTCAACTAACAGGACGCCGCTCGGGCCGTCAAAATCCTTGGGATTGTCTCTCATAAAAGTGGTTTGAAAATCAAAGTCCGGCCGCTTCGATGCGGCGGCGGATCGCTTCTAACACCAGTGACTTCGCCTCTTCCAGCGGCCCCTTCATGCGGATCCCGGCGGCGAGCGCGTGGCCGCCACCGCCGAACTCCATGGCGATCTGACAGACGTCAAGCCGCTTGTCCTTCGATCGCATCGAGATGCGGATCTTGCCATCCACGAGTTCTTCGAAAAACACCGCGAGCTGCACTCCACGGATTGCGCGGATGATGTCGATGAGTCCCTCGCTGTCCTCCGGCAGCAGCGCGAGATCGAGCCGGGTTTGGTCGCGCAACTCCCAGTTGGCCACCAACCCGTCGGGCGAGAGCTCAAGCGTATTGAGCAAGGCGCGCATCAACTCGACGCGGCGATACGGATGATTGTCGTAAGTCTGCGAGTTGAGCGTCCCCACGTCCAGGCCTTGGTCGATGAGGTCGGCCGCCATTCGATAGGTTTTCGCCGTGGTGGACGGATATTGAAACGAGCCGGTGTCGGTGGAAACCGCGACGTAGATCGCGTCGCGCGACTCGGCGGGCAGCGGCAGTTCGAGCGCGGTGATGAGTTGATAGAGAATCTGGCCGGTCGCCGGGCTGGTGGAATCGATCAGGTTCAGATCGCCGTAGGCCGGATTGGATTTGTGGTGGTCGATGTTGAGCCAGATCTTCGCCTTCGACGCGGCGTGCAACGCATTGTCACCGAGCCGCGGCTTGGTCGCGGTGTCGAGCGCGATGGCGACCTCCACATCGAGCGGCGCGGCGGGAGGAAGTGCGATCTTTTCAGATCCAGACATGAAGGCCAGATTGTCCGGCAGCCCGTCCTCATTGATCAGATAGACCGTTTTTCCCGCCGCCATCAGGGAAAATCCGAGGGCGAGTTGCGAGCCGATCGCGTCGCCATCCGGCCGGACGTGGCTGATCAGGACGAACGATTGATGATTGCGCAGGACTTCGCCGATTTGCTCAAAGCTGGCCGATTCAGGATTGGAGATGATTTCGCTCATGGGGTGGAACCGCGGCGCGGGGGGGCGGATTCTTCCCGCCAACCCCGCCGGCGCAAGGATAAATCCGGAAGGTTTCAGAGGAGTGGAAGCAGGTCCTCCCGAGTTAGGTCCAAGTCACGGAGGATTTTCAGGAGGATCCCGGGGCCCAAGGTTTCTTTTCCATGGACGGGAACGGTGGTCTTTCTCCCGTCGGCATGCTCAAGGCGATGATGGCTGCCCTTGATCCTAACCACCGAGAAGCCGGTTTTTGCCAACGCCTTGATCAGCTCGCTGCCGGTGATGCTAGGAAATTGACTCATGTGAACACCATTTCAGATTCAGCGCGAGCTGGTCAACCGTGATCGGCCTCTGTGAATCGAATGTGGATAGAATGTGGATATCCTCAGATCTCCACTGCCACTTGCTGGACTCCCACGAACTCGGGTGGCGTGAATTCACCGGCACCTTCCAGGCAAAGTGTAATAGCTTCCTTGATTCGCGAATCCAGCTCGTCAAATGAACGCGCTTGGGTGTGGCAGCCGTGAAGCGAAGGCACGCTGGCAACGAGCCAACCTTCAGCATCCCGCTCGATGACCACATTGAATTTCTGTTGCATGACAACGTGAAGTTAGCCGGATTTGTGGATTTTGGAACTCTTTACTCAATCACATGCACCCCATGCGGATTGATTCGCGAAACGTAGGCCTGGTTTTCAATCGGGATCGCGTAGAAAACCTTGCTGATCGCATCCGCGACCTTGCGGGCGGTTTCCTCACCTTCGCAAAGCGCGAAGACGGACGGACCGGCCCCGGAGATGGAGAAGCCGAGCGCACCGGCGGCAAGCGCGGCGCGTTTCGCCTTGTAGAAATCCGGGATGAGCTTCTGGCGGCGCGGCTCGGCGATGACGTCGTGGATGGAGCGGGAAATGAGGCCGTAGTCTTCCTGGATCAGGCCGCAGAGCAGGCCGCCGAGGTTGCCGATCTGTTGGGTGGCGTTTTCCAACGGGATCTCTTTAGGAAGAATTTCGCGGGCGACTTTAGTCAGGATCTCAATGTCCGGATGGACCACAGCGGCCCAAAGGTTTGCGGGCGCGGGGATCTGGGCGAAATCGAGTTCGTCGTTAGAGCGGATGAAAACAATGCCGCCGAACAGGCAGGGAGCCACATTGTCGGCATGCCAGGCACCGTCGGCCGAGGCCTCGCCGGCCATCGCAAAGGGGAGAAGCTGTTTCTTGGAAAGCGGGTCGCCGATGAGCTTGTTCACGGCGAAGGCACCGGCAACCGATGAAGCCGATGACGATCCGAGACCGGAGCCGAATGGCATTTTCTTGTGGATCTCCATTTCGATCCCGCGATCGGTCATGCCGAGGTGTTTGAGCAGATCCAGCGCTGCGACGCCGGCACAGTTTTGCGCGGGGTTTTTCGGGAGCTTGCCGTTGTCTCCGGTGATTTTCGTGATGTGCAGGCCGGGCTTGTCACAATGACGCACGACGATTTCATCGCCGGGAGCATCAATGGCGAAACCAAGGACATCGTAACCGCAGGCGACGTTGGCCACCGTGGCGGGGGCAAACACGCGAATTTCAGGAGAATTGGACATAAGGAGAGCGCTCGCCGGGAGCGGGCGGAGTCTGCGGGCGGATCTCCTGGTTGTTCAAGCTCGGAAACCTCTCAACGAGTGATGTCGGAATGGCATTTAGAAAAACCAGCCGCGCTTCTTGCGCTTGTAGGAACCGTCGCCCACGGAGATCACCTCGACTTTCGTGGTGGTGATCCCTTGATCGTAAAAGCCGAGTTTCTTGGCCGCGCGGGGAGTGACGTCGAGGATGCGGCCGGGAATGAAGGGGCCGCGGTCGTTGATGCGGAGTTTGACGGTTTTGCCGTTTTCCAGGTTGGTGACCTTGACCAGGCATGGGAGCGGCAGGGTCTTGTGGGCACCGGTCAGATGCCACGGCATAACCTTTTCACCGAGCGAAGTGGTGCCGCGCCTGAGGCCGAAGAATGACGATTCGTTGTACCACGAGCAGCCGCCGGTTTCCTCGTAGTCGAGCGCCGCATCGACGCTCATCGGCTGATAGTATTGGCCGCGGACGGTGTAGGAGCGGGTCTGATAGCCGTCGTGGCCGCCGGGCCGGGAGAAGCAGGAGGTGCAAACCAAAACCGCCGCGCCGCAGATGGCGGCGAGGCGGAGTGGTGGGTTCTTCAGGCAGCTTGAAATCACGGTTTGCGCTCGCGGATGACTTGCAGCGTGGTGGCGACTTTTTCCTTCATCTCCTTGCCGGGCTTGAACTTGACGGCGGCGCGGGCGGGGATCGGCACGTCCTTGCCGGGATCCTTCGGGTTGCGGCCGATCTTCGCCTTCATTTCGCGGACTTGGAAGGCTCCGAAGTTCCGCATCACCACGGTGTCGCCGTGGGCGAGCGAGTCGGTGATTTCATCGATCAGGGTCTGGACGACCTCGAGCACGTCCTGTTGGGTGATTTCGAGACCCTTCGAACCGAGCTGATCGGTGATCTTGATGACGAGTTCGCGTTTGGTGATGGTGGCCATGGGGAGTAGGGAGAGTATTGAAAATTAACGAGGTGCGCAGATTGAAGCACGGCAAGGGTGGTTTTGTCCCGCCAAAAATCGACTAAATCCATGCGATTTCCGTGCCAGTGACCGAGGAAAGATCAGAAAGGACGGAATTTCTGGAACGAGTTCGCCCTGAATATCTAATCGCCGCCGGCTGATGGAGATGTGCCGAGCACGGCGTGGGTGGTTTTGAAATGAAGTTTGGCGACTTTCCCGAGGATCTCCGGACCATCCCTGGCGACCAGTTCGCGGGCCGCCTGGATCACCGCATCGGAGGCTCCCAACGGCAGCTTGATGCCGCCCGCGGCCGAGGTTTTGTCCATCCAGTCGATGAACCGCTCGCGGGCGAGGATCGACGCTGCGGCGACGGCGGTGTCGGACTCACCCTTGGTGCGTTGTTCGAGCTGGAGGGTGAGGCCCTTTTCCTTGAGCGCGCGTTGGAGGATTTCCGGGCGGGCGAATTGGTCGCTGAGCGTGCGCGGACAATCCGGTCTGGCGGCGGCGAGCGTCTCGATGGCCCGGGCATGGCCCCAGGCTAACAGTCGGTTGAGGTTCTTGAACGACGCGTGCATCGAGTTGTAGCGCTCCGGCCCGATCGAAACAACAGCCGTGGTGCAGCCGGGCGTGGCGCGGATGATCGCCGCGAGCTGGCGGATGCGGGCGGCGCTGGTCACGCGTTTCGAATCCATGATCCCGGCATCGATCAAACGCCGGGCGATGGTGGCATCTGTGTAGGCACCGGCGATCACCAGCGGGCCGAAGTAGTCGCCTTTGCCGCTTTCATCGATGCCGAAGTGGGGCGAGAATTTTTCGGGATCGAGAACTTCCTCGTAATCCAACTTGGCGACTCCCGTGACCTCGGGCTCGAGCGTGAATCGGATGAAATCTTCCGTGTCCTTGCCTTGGATCAGGACCTTCGGCCCCTTATCATAAACCGTCACGTTGAGCTTGCCCTTGCGGGCGGAAAACAAGGCGTAGGGTTTGGTTTCAAAATCAAAATCCCGCGCCTCCAGCACCTTGCGAAGGGTTTCCGCCTGAGCGGGCGTTAGGACGGCGGTGTGGCTGGTCATGGGATTATTCCGCGACGACGAACATGGCTCCGAAACGGTTGCTGGAAACCGGCATGTCTGGATTCACCGACATCTGGGAGATATCCCCATCGAGGAACAGCGCGTTCTTGCAGCCAAGCTTGAGAAAGAGTCCGGCAAAGTCCCAGAAACTCACCTCCTGGCCTCTGTTGGTGATCGCGAAAACGAGTCTTCCTTTCACATCCAGTCCGATGCCATTGCGGTGGAGTTTGCTGATGGATTCCTTTCGGAATGCCAGATGACGTTGGCCGTCGATCAGCAGCATCGGGCCGGCTTGGATGCCCCACGATTCCTTGCCTGTGGATTTCCAAGTCGCGGAGTTCCCGATCAATGGCCGTTCCGGGCTGAAGGTGCAGATGCCGTTCGGCTTGAGAAAGAAGTTTCCGGGAGCATCTGCCAGATTGATCGGGCAGAGGGTTTTTCCGCCCTCGATGTGCAAGCCGCTGGGAATTCCACCGGGTTCGAAGATGCCGGCGTTCATGAGGAATTTCACGGACTTTCCCTGCTTCGCGAAGGCGGCCTGCACCCGGTCGAAGCTGCGGTAGGGTTCGCCGCTCTCATCCTTCCAAATCAGCAGAACCTGCTTCGGCTCAAGCCGGACCACCCGGAATTTCCCCCCGGCAGATTCGATGAATTCTTCGACAATCCCGGCACGGATCGTGGCGAGCGAGGCAATGACTAGCAATAGGATTGGCTTCATATTATTCCCATAAGAACCGTTCGTCGAATTCCACGTCGTGGCGGACCAGAAAGGCCAGGTATTCGTTTTGGAACGAGCGGGTGCGGTGATGGTCGCGTTGGTTCCTGATGTATTGGGTAACATCGGGGACCGAGGACTTGCTAACGGTGAATGCGCCGTAGCCGTCCTGCCATTTGAAGGATTTCAACTCCGGAAAAGTTGTGTGAATCCATGCGGATGAACCGCCCTTGATGAGTTGGGCAATTTTGCTCGGCGCAAGGGTGGCGTTTGCGTTGAGAAGCAGGTGGACGTGATCATCGACACCTCCGATTTGAAGGGGATGGATTTTGTTTTCACGGGCGATGCCGCCCATGAATGACCAGATGCGTTGTTCGATTTCCGGAGTGATCCATGGTTCTCGTCCTTTGGTGCTGAACACCAAATGGTAATGGAGCGAGGTGTAGGTATTCTCCATCGTGGAACTTTCAATATCCCAAACCGAGCCGGCATTCAAGCGTCGCGACGCGACGCAATTGCCGTGTGGCCGGGGACACCGTGGGTTGAAACCCTGATCTTTATACACAAGTCCGTGGGCGGCGCGGATTGTCGCGGAAGCAGCCGTCGGAGTGGAACAGCTAGCAAGACTTCGCCGGTTCACCGCCGGCAATCCGGGCAGCACGAAGCCGGCGGGCCCGTAAGGACCGCT
>JBGSOI010000207.1:0-21491 GCA_041739215.1 Akkermansiaceae bacterium | reverse complement strand
GACCCACCTCATGCAGGCGATCGGCCACGAGCTGCTGCGCCGCCAGCCAGGATCACGCGTGATCTATCTGACCTGCGAGAAATTCACCAACGAGTTCATCGACGCGATCCGCCGCGGCGACATCGAGAAATTCCGCCGCCGCTACCGCAGCTCGGACGTGCTGCTCATCGACGACGTGCAGTTCCTCGCCGGCAAGGAGCGCTCGCAGGAAGAGTTTTTCCACACCTTCAACACCCTGCTGGACGGCCGCAACCAGGTCGTCCTTACCAGCGACCGCCCGGCATGCGAAATCAAGAGCCTCGAGCCCCGCCTGATTTCCCGCTTCGAGTGTGGACTAACCGTCGAAATGCAGCCGCCGCAGATGGAAACACGGATGGCCATCCTCAAGAAAAAATCCGGCGATTGGAAAGTCCGCGTGGACGAATCCGTGCTGCGGTTCCTCGCCGAGAAAATCCGCACCAACGTCCGCCGCCTCGAAGGCGCGCTGATGCGCGTCGCCACCTACGCGTCGCTCGCCGGCGAAAGCGTGACCGTGGAAAAAGTCGAGCACCTGCTGCGCGACCTGATCCGTGAGGAGGCAAGCCGGCAGGTCAGCATCGACGCCATTCAAAAAGCCGTGGCCGAGCATTTCGACGTCCGCCTGGCCGACATGACCAGCCGCCGCCGGCCCGCGAGTATCGCCTTTCCCCGCCAGATCGCCATGTATCTGAGCCGCTCGCTAACAAAAGGATCGCTGATGGAAATCGGCGAGGCCTTCGGTGGCCGCGACCACGGGACGGTCATCCATGCATGCAAGAAGGTCGTCGAGCGGCTCGACGACGAGCCGGGCTTGAAGGAAAGCATCGCGCGCATCGAGTCCCAGCTCCGGCGCTGATTCGCAGAGTGTTTCGGGATTGTTCACAAAAGCTTGCCAAGGGGCAGTGAAAGCGGAAACTGCCGCGTAACAACACCCCGGTATAGCATTTATGAAGTTCCGCATCTCCAAGGAAGCCTTTCTCGACGGTCTGCAAAAAGTCCAACACGTCGTCAGCTCGCGCACCACTCTGCCGATTCTCTCGAACGTCCTGCTGGTCGCCAAGGACGGCCGGATCCAGTTCACCACCACCGATCTGGATGTCGGAATCACCGGCTCGGTGGAGGCCCAGATTGAAAAGGAAGGTGCCACCACGCTGCCCGCCAAGCGCCTTGTGAGCATCATTCGCGAGTTGCCATCCAGCGAGGTGGAAGTCTCCGTCGATGCGAAAAACCACGCGTCCATCCGCAGCGGCCCGTCCTTCTTCAAAATCATCGGTCTCGGCGAAGCCGAGTTCCCGCCACTCCCCGATTTCGAGGGAGCCAAGATCTTCAAAATCCCGCAGGTGACCCTCCGCGACGGCCTCAAGAAAACCTCTTACGCCATCTCCACCGACGAGACGCGCTACGTGCTCAACGGCATCTTCACCTCCTTCCGTGACGGCAAGATGACCCTCGTCGCCACCGACGGCCGCCGCCTCGCGATGGTCGATGCCGACCTCGAATTCCCCGCCTCACACGAAACGGATGTCATCATCCCGACCAAGGCCGTGCAGGAACTCCAGCGCTTGTTAGGCGATGCCGGTGATGTCATCGTCAAACTCAGCGACAGCCAGATTTCCTTCACCGTTGGCGACAGCCTGTTAGCCAGCAAGCTCATCGAAGGCAACTATCCGAACTATCGCCAAGTCATCCCTGGCGACAGCAACGAGCGCGTCGTCATCGGCCGCGAGGCGCTGTTGGAAACCGTCCGCCGCGTTTCCTTGCTTTCGTCCGACAAGTCGAACTCGGTGAAACTCGTATTCAGCGAGAACCACATCGAAGTCACCGCCAACTCGCCGGATGTCGGTGAAGCGCAGGAGTCGATGGACGTGATCTATCAGGGCCCGCCGATGCAGATCGCCTTCAACCCCGAGTTCCTCCAGGCCCCGCTCCGCGCCCTCGACAGCGCCGATGTCTATCTGGATCTGATCGACGAGATGAGCCCCGGTGTGCTGCGCATCGAAGGCACCTTCCTCTACGTCCTCATGCCAATGCGCGTGACGAACTGAGTTGGAGATCCAATTCCGGTCTTTTTCAAAACGCCTGTCGCGAGACAGGCGTTTTGCATTTCCACCGATGAAAGGCGATTCGGGCGCAAGTCGCTGCTTGGAAACCCGGCGAAGGTCGTCATCATCCCGCCGCGCCTATGGATGAACCAGGAATAAACGTAGCTCCCGCTGCCGAGGAGGTGATCTCCCCGCCGCCGGGCTTGCGGCAGGACCTCGCGGTCCTGATGAAGGTGCGGCTGAATTTCTTCGTTCTGGTCACCACGTTTTTCGGGTTCCTGCTCTATTCCGGCACGGACATCAACTGGATGAAATTGCTCCACACGATCCTCGGAACGGCGGCAGCGGCGTTCGGCTCGGCGGCGTTCAACCAGTTGATGGAAGTGGATCTCGACGCACGGATGAAGCGCACCGCGGACCGTCCGCTGCCGTCGCGGCGGATGGATCCGCTCGTCGCGTTCGGCATCGGCTGGGTTCTATCAGCCATCGGGATCATCCATCTCGCGGTGCAGGTGGGACATCTGGCGGCCTATCTGGCGGCGGCGACGGTCGCGATCTATGTTTTCGTTTACACGCCGCTCAAGCGTTTCAGCTCGACGAACACGCTGGTCGGCGCGGTCACGGGGGCGATTCCTCCGGTCATCGGCTGGGTCGGCGCGGGTGGTCCGATTGGCGGGGAGGCGTGGTTCCTGTTCGGGCTGCTGTTTTTCTGGCAGCTCCCGCACTTCATCGCGATCAACTGGCTCTACCGCCACGATTACGAATCGGTGGGCTACAAGATGTGGTCGAACGGCGATCTAACCGGTAGAAAGAGCGGGCTGCTGGCGGCGATGTTCGCGCTGATGCTCGCGGTCTTCTCCCTGCTGCCGGCGTTCCTTGGCTTTGCGAATCTGCTGTGGACGATCATCGGCCCGCTGCTCGGGTTCATGATGATGGCGCTCGCCTTGAAGTTCACCCGCGACGGAGAACGGACTTCGGCGCGGCGCTTGTTTTTCTTCACCCTGCTCTACATCCCGGTCGCCTTCCTAGTGTTGGTGTTCGCGTGGCGGAACTAACGGCTGAATTTTCATGAATGAGTTGATCGCATCCACGCAGCGTCTGGCAGGAGAATTGAGGGAGCTCGAATTCTCACCGCCGGTGGCCTATGTCTATCGGACGCTCGATTACACCTGGGAGGCCCACCGGAAATACCTGGAGCGTTATGGCAAAGGGAAGAAGCGCGTCGTCTTCCTCGGCATGAATCCCGGCCCGTTCGGGATGGCGCAGACCGGCGTGCCGTTCGGCGAGGTCGCCGCGGTGCGCGATTGGATGGGGATCGAAACGGCGATCGGCAAGCCTGATCCGGAACATCCGAAGCGGCCGATCGAGGGTTTCCAATGCCAGCGCTCGGAAGTGAGCGGGCGGCGCTTGTGGGGATTGTTTGCCGAACGGTTCGAGAATGCCGGGGCTTTTTTCAAGGATCACTTCGTGCTCAACTACTGCCCGCTGGTGTGGATGAGTTCCACCGGCGCGAATCTAACGCCCGACAAGCTGTCTGCCGTGGAAATGGCTCCGGTGGAGGCGGCTTGTCTCAAGCACTTGCAGGAAGTCATCGCGCTGCTGAAGCCGACGTGCCTGATCGGCGTGGGTGCGTTCGCGGAGGAACGCTTGCGGCGCGCGGCGGATGCCTGCGGCAGCAAGGCGATGGTTGGCCGGGTGCTGCATCCGTCGCCCGCGTCGCCCGCAGCTAACAGGGGCTGGGCGGAAGCAGCGGGAAAGCAGTTGGCCGCGCTTGGAGTGTGGCCATAGGGAGGGTGGGACTTCGGCCCACCCAGCCAATGGAACGACAAAGAGAAGTCTGATAGGCTTTCGCTTTCTCCCCGCATTGGCAGGGTCGGCCGACGTCCACCCTCCTCATTACAAAGTCGCCTGGAGCTCCTTGATCAACCGCGCGTCCTCGTCCCGGGCGGCTTGATCGAGAGCCTGGTGCAGGTTGTTGAGCAAACGCAGCAGGATAGCGCCGGGGTCCACCGCCTGGCGCAGCAGGCCGCGCTGGGTCCGGCTGAGCTCGGGGCTTTCCAACAGCGTGGACTGGAGGTGAAGTTGGCCGTGGTCGAAGCAGTCGATGATCAATGGGTAACCGTCCTCAAAGATCCGGCACATGAAATGCCCGGGGAAATTCACCCCTTCGATCTCGAAATTGAGCCGACGTCCGACCAGCATGAAAATCAGACAGAGTCCGAGCGGATTCGAGCGCCCTTCCGCGATGCCCCATGCGAGGTCCGAGTTGCGGGGATCGTGGTATTCCTCGTGGTTGCCGGTCAGGCGCGATTCCTTGAAAAGGAAGACCCGCAGCTCGTTGGCGGTCGAGACGCCTTCGTCGGCGGCTTCCTCCGCCAGCAGGTCGAGGGCGTCGGATAGAGGTTGGCGCAGGGTGATGCCATCGTGAAGAAAGTCGGAGAGGGTGCGGAGCAGGGCTTCGAACGATTCCCAATCCTCCTGCAATGCAGCAGCCCCGCCGGTGGGGGCGATCCACTCGCGGGCGAGGATTTCGCGGCGGGGCGGACTGAGCATTTCGGCGAGCAGGGATTTTTCCTGCTTGCTCAGCGCGCGGGGTTGGGTGGCGAGCCACTCGCTGATGTCGCCGCCACAGAGGGCCAACCGTGCGGCCACGCGTTCGCGGACGGTGGGCGTTTCATCATCGAGTAGCCGGAGGAGAGCCTCAAGCTCCCCGGGTGCGGGGGGCGCTGCGTTCATCGCAGGAGTCAAAATGAATCGATGGGCGTGAAGGAAAAATGGTGCGGGATACTGGGTTCGAACCAGTGACCCCCTCCGTGTCAGGGAGGTGCTCTACCACTGAGCTAACCCCGCGTAGGTTGTGCCCACTGGGGGCGGGGGAAGCTAGGATGGAGCCAGCCTGCGATGCAATCCCTTTTTTGGCTAAAAACCCGAGATGGCCCCGAATCGCTAACGCTCGATCCTGAACCCGGAGCAGTTCTCCAACAGCGGGATTTTCACGGCACCCAGCTTGGTGATGTGATGGGCGACTGAGGATTCCTCGGCGATCTCCTGGATGAAGGATTCCACTTCATCGGGTTCGCCCATCACTTGCAGCTCGACGCTGCCGTCGGGCAAATTCCGGACCCAGCCGCAGACCTCGAAGCCGCGCGAGAGGTCCTTGACGGTGTAGCGGAAGCCGACGCCTTGGACGCGGCCTTCGAAGATGACGCGTTTGGCGAGCATGGGCTCAGCGCTTCTTTTGCAGCGGCGCGCTTTCCTTGAAGGGATTCACGTCGAGCGCGGACGATTTCACGCCAAACACTTCCTCCATCTTTTTCCCCGGCAGGAGGTTGTAAACGATGGGCGCGCTGCGCTTGCCTTCCGCGTCGTAGATGTAAGCGATGATTTGCACCGGCATTTCCTTGCCGTCGGCCGGGTTGATGCGCTTTACCCGCGAATCGTACATGATTTCGCGTTCCAGCGAGCCGGTGACCTTATGGAAGCCATACTTGACCTTGAAAAGTTCCTGCTTCTGGCCGTCGAGAATCTTGCAGCCGGTCGGGTTGCCGCTTGCGTCCATCCAGTAGGTGGTGATCATGGTGACCTCTCCGTTGAGGAACCGTTTCTTGGTTAGAATCCGGTTGTTCGGGCTGCGGGTGAATACCGTGCGCGAGCCGTCTTCATGTTTCATGGTGCGGACGTTCGGGCCATCCACAGCCTCCAGTTCGCTCGCGCGGCAGGGCAAGGTCGTGAGCAGTGCCGCCGCGAGCGCGCCGATTTTCCAAGTTGCCAGCAAGTTCATGGAGCACAAAGTAGGCACCACCGGCGGACGCTGCAAGCTGCCAATTGAACGATGATCTGGAAAACACGAAGTAGCACGCTTGATCTCACCCGCCGGGCACGGGTGATGGGGATCTTGAACGTGACCCCGGATTCGTTCTCGGACGGCGGTGAACATCTGGAACTGGCGACCGCGCTGAACCATGCCCGGCGGATGATCGCGGAAGGGGCGGAGCTGATCGACATCGGCGGCGAATCGACGCGGCCGGGGGCGGCTGCGGTCCCGGAGGAACAGGAAATCGCGCGCACGGTTCCGGTTATTGTGGCGCTGCGGGCGGAGTGGGACGGGCTGATTTCCATCGATACGACGAAGGCCGCCGTCGCCCGTGCCGCGCTGGCCGCGGGGGCGGACATCGTGAACGACGTGAGCGGACTGTTCGCGGATGGTGAAATGGCCGGCGTTTGCGCGGCCAGCGGCTGCGGGGTGGTGGTGATGCACATGCAAGGCACCCCGCAGACGATGCAGGCGGCACCCTGTTACGAGGACGTCGTCGCGGAGGTGAGGGGATTTTTCCAAGAGCGCCTCACAACTCTAACTGCGACCGGGATCGATCCCGCCGCGATGTGTTTCGATCCGGGCATCGGCTTTGGCAAAACCCTGGATCACAATCTCGCGTTGCTCCGTGCGTTGGGGGACCTCCTGGTTGCGGGACGGCCCTTGCTGCTGGGAGTGTCGCGGAAATCCTTCATCGGTAAAATCCTCGGAACCGCCGATCTGGGTGCCCGTGAATGGCCGACGGTGGCCATCACCTCCAACGCCCGCGAACAAGGAGTCATGCTGCACCGCGTGCATTCCGTCAGATCCAACATCGAAGCGCTGCGGATGACCGAGGCGATCCTCGGGGCCGCCACCGCTTAATTCCGCGCGGGGGCGAGCGGGTTGCGGCCGACGACCTTGCTGTATTTCTCAATCGCAAAGACGACGCCGCGGGCAAGCGCTTTCTGATAGTCCGGATTCTCGATCATGCGGGCCTCGTAAGGGTGGCTCATGAAGCCGCCTTCCAACAGAATCGCAGGATGGCTGACGCCGGAGAGCACGCTGAACCGGGCGCGTTTGATGCCGCGATCCATCGTGTTTTTGCCGAGGCTCCTGAGGCTCCAGCCATGGACGGCGGTGGCGAGGGCGATGTTCGCCGAGTCATGGTGATTGCCCGCGCGGGTCTGGAGGTCGGAGGCTTTGAAATCGCTGCCATAGTGGGACACGCCGGGCGGCGAAAGGGTGAACGTCTCGATGCCCCGCGCGGCCCGGCCGCCGGAGTTGAAATGGATGCTGATGAAAATCGCGTTGTCCTTGATCGAGTTCGCCAGTTCCACGCGCTCCTGCAGTGACAGGTAAACATTGCTGTTGCGGGTCATCACGACCTTGTAGCCAGTTCCATCGCTCTTGCGCACTTTCTCAAGTTGAGATTTCACGAGATTCGCGACCGTGAGGTTGTATTGCGCTTCCGTGCCGAAAGGATTGGTGGCACCCGGGTCTTTACCGCCGTGACCGGGATCGAGGATGACAGTCCGGACATCGCCGGCGTTTTGGATGAAATTCGGGCGAAGCACCGGGTCGATCAGTTTCGCGAGATCGACCCGCGAGACGTAAACCTTGGCTCCCACCGTCGCGATTGTGTCGCTGAAGACGAATTTCACATCGTTCATCAGGCAATCGTGGCCGCCGACCTTGAACTCCACCACCAGTTCCTTGTCCTTGTTGAGCTTCTCCTTGGCCAAATCGTCAAATCTCACACCGCGCTTGAGTCTGACCGTATTGCCGGACCGGGAGATGTCAGTGAAGTTGTAGAACCGCTTGACGCTGTCCAACGACACGTATTCGTGCCCGTCGATTTTGGTGGTCTCCCAGCCCGCGGCCGGGGTTGCCGCGCGAGCCGTACCCATTGTTAGGGTGAGGACGACAAGCAACGCGAAAGCAGGCTTCAGCCAGGCGAACGGTCGGATAGTCGATTCCATGATTGGGATGGGCGGCACGGGTTTGACGGGTTGTATCAACTGAAAAAACGAATGACAACCGGATTTGTCGGCACGAAATCGCGCGGCTAGAAGCTGCGGCGGCCCTGCATCGCGCGGAGCAGCGTCAGTTCATCGGCATGTTCGAGGCCGCCACCGGCGGGCAGGCCTTGGGCGATGCGGGTGAGTTTGCAATTCCGGCCGCGCAGCAATTCCGCCAGATAGTTGGCGGTCGCCTCGCCTTCGACATCGGAACCAAGCGCGAGGATGACTTCGATTTCCTCCTCCGCCGCCTCGATCCGGCGGATCAACTGCGGGATCCGCAAATCCTCCGGCGAGACCCGGTCGAGTGGCGAAAGTTTCCCTCCGAGACAGTGATAGCGACCGCGGAACGCGCCCGAACGCTCCAGCGGCAGGACATCGGTGGCCTGTTCGACCACGCAGAGAATCCGGTCGTCGCGCGCCGGATCCTCGCAGACCTCACAGCCGGCCGCCGTGGCGAAAAATCCGCAAACCGGGCACGGCCGGACTTGCTCCTTCGCCGCCAGCAGTGTCTCGGCGAGCGGTGCCGGATTCGCCTTCGGGCTTTGTAACAGCCACACCGCGATGCGCTCGGCGCTGCGTGGACCGATCCCCGGCAAGCGTTTGAGTTCGCCGACGAGGGCGTTGACGGGTTCCGGAAAATCAGCGCGCTTCATCGGCAATGTCAGGTGAAACAACCGCGGACCGCATTGCTTTGTCGCAGTCCATCCGGTGATTGCCCGCGTAAACCAAGGCGCAAACTCCGGACCACACGGTCGCGATGAACGGCGCGGCGATGTCCGGCGCATGCGCGGCCAGGCTGAGCACCGGTGCCCAACCCGCGATCAGAACCGCCGCCGTGATCCACAATACGCAGCGCCGCCAGGTTCCCGGCACGCTGAGGATGGCAAATGCAAGTCCGAAGGACAAAACCACCGCGGCCAACCACACCGACCACTCTGGCAGCGCTTTCGGAAAATCCATGGCTTCGCCCGCCAACATCGCTTTGCCGACCATGCCGTTCACCCGGTCCAGAATGCCGAACGCGCTCAAACCCACGGCGAGCAGGATCGACAGCGATCCGATCACGGCGGCGGGCACCCGCACATGGCCGGCGGGTCGGGGGTGGGAATGGTGGTGGCTCAAAATCGGTTTTTCCTCGCGAAATGTTATTTTGATATCAGCCCGTCAGCAAACTCCGCCCGGCCCGCCCTGTCAACTGGCTGTGCCACCGCTTCCCAATCCCGGACTGGCCAAACGGCAAGGGAGCTGCCAAGTTGCCGCCATGTTTAAGAAAGCCCTTCTGATTGTTTGCGCCGGATTCCTCACTTTGTCGGTCCCTTGCCTGGCGCAGGACGAAATTCCCGTGCCCGAGACCGGCACCGCCGAGAAGCCGAAAGCCGGGGATTCCGCCGGGCCGGCCCGCTTCTGGCAGGCGAAATTGAGCGGCGGGCATTTCATGGTGGCGCTCGACAAGATCGCCTCGGTGAGCCGCCACAAGTATGTGCTCGACGGTGCGGTGATCGTGGATGAGGTCACGGTCGACACGGTGGGCCAGGCGTTGACGCGCTTTTATTTCATCACGCCGATCACCAATGCGGCCGGGTCGAACACCGCGTCAAGCATCGCGGCTCGCGGGCAGGAGTTGTTGGACAAGGCCGCCGAGCGGGTCGGCACCGAGGCGCACGAAATGGTGGTGAAAAAATACGGGATCTCTTCCCACGCGAAATCCATCGAATACCGCCTGCTCGCGGAGAAGGATCTCGACGCGCTGTATGCGAGTCTCCGCAACGCGTGGGAAAGCGGTCGTGGCCGGCAGTTTTCCGTGAAGTGACGGGCGCGGCTTGCCAAGCCACCCGTCATTGCGGAAGGTGCCCGCAACGACATGAGTTCATTTGAAACAAAAGTGCGCGACGCGCTGGCCAATCCCCTCAACCAAGGCGAACTGGCCGACGCCGACGCGGTAGGCACCGTCGGCTCTCCCGAGTGCGGCGACATGCTTCGGATGTGGCTGAAATTCACCGAAAAGGACGGCAAGCGGGTGATCGACCGGGCGTCGTTCCAGGCGTTCGGCTGTCAGACGGCGATCGCCGTGGCGTCGATGGCCACCGAGCTGCTTCGTGGGAAAACCGCGGAGGAAGCCAAGCATCTCAGTGCGCAGGATCTCACCGGCGATCTCGGCCCCTTGCCGCCGATGAAGATCCACTGCGGCCAGCTGGTGGAAGGCGCTTTGCGAAATGCGTTGGACAACGACGCGGCTCCGATTGAACCCGCGGCGGGGACGATGGCTCCCACTTTGGCGTCCTCGCTCCATCAGAAATCGGGTGGCACGCTCCGCATCGTCCCGCTCGATTGAGGGGGTATTTTAACTGATAGCGATAAAGATCCCGCGAACACGGCGTTAGCTACCCCCCGACCCAATTTTTTCGTGCTAGAACTCAAAGAAGTCAGTTTCACCATTCGCAAAGACGGCGAGGATATCCCATTGGTGGATCGCGTTTCGATCCGCGTTCCGAAAGGCCACTTCATGGCGATCGTCGGGCCCTCGGGCTGCGGGAAAACGACCTTGCTGAAGACGATCGCGGGGCTGAATCCGGAGTCTGGCGGTGCGTTGTTCTGGGATTCGCGGGATTTGTCGAAAGAGGGGGATTTCTCGCCTTCGGAAATCGGTTATGTGCCGCAGTTTTCGATCGCTTACGAACCGCTGTCAGTGGACGAGTCGGTCGAGGCCGCCACCCGCCTGCGGGTCCGCTGCGGCAGCACCGAGGAACTCGATCACCGGATCGACCGGGTACTCGAGGAAACCGGGCTGGGGCCGATCAGCGACCGGCAGGTGAAGGTTCTATCAGGCGGGCAAAAACGCCGGCTCGGGCTGGCGATGGAGTTGGTTTCCGATCCCAAGCTGTTGCTCTGCGATGAGGTGACGTCCGGTCTCGATCCGCGGTCGGAGCGGGAAATCGTCCGGTTGTTGCACGATCTCTCGCGCAAGGACGGACGGATCGTGATGGCGGTGACGCACTCGCTGGCGCATCTGGAGTTGTATGACTCGATCCTGGTGATGCACGAAGGCCGGGTGGCGTTTCACGGGCCGCCGGAGCAACTGACTCACTACTTTTCCGTCGGCGACACCGAGGAAGTCTATCCGCGGCTGGCCACGCAGCCGTCCGAGAACTGGCACAGCTCATGGCAGAAACACCGCGAGTCCTATCAGAAGATGTTGGACAAGGGGCGCGCGCTGCTGATCTCCAGCGGTGGTCTCCACGTGCCGGACGAGGAAGGGGACGCGCCCGATAGCTTGCGGCTGCCGGGATTTTTCAGCCAGTTCGCGACCTTGCTGTCGCGCCGATGGCGGATCTTTTTCCGGGATCGCGGGCAGGTGTTCCTGCAGCTCGCGATCATCGTTTGTTTCCCGCTGCTGGTCACGATTTTCAGCAAGAAGGCATCTGATCCGATCCGCCGGTTTTCGGACATGCGGCAGAACAACATGGAGGCAGTGGTCAAGGAGGAGAAGAGCGTGCGGGAGGATCAGGCCAAGGTCGGGTCCGCGGTTTCGGGGATCATCATGTTCCAGGTGGTGTTGTTGTCGCTGATGGGATCTAACAACTCCGCCCGTGAGATCGCCGGCGAACGGCCGATCTACGAAAAAGAGAAATTCGGTGGGCTGCGGCCGTCGGCGTACCTTGCGTCGAAGGTGGCGTTCCTCGCGTGCCTGGTGATCGGGCAATCGCTGTGGATGGCGTTTTTCGTGAACTTCTTCGGCACCTTCCGCGGCAATTTCATCGAGCACGCGGGCTTCCTGCTGTTGATCAACGCGGCGATGACTGCCATCTGCCTCGCGATTTCCTCGTTGATGCGCACGGCCGAGCAGGCATCGTTGCTGTCGATCTATCTGGTCGGCTTCCAGCTCCCGTTGTCGGGTGCGGTGCTCGCATTGCCGGAGAACATCGAGGCCTTCACCCGGCCGTTCATTTCGGCCTACTGGGCGTGGTCCGGCTCGGTGGAGGCGCTGCAAACCCAGGTGCACGACGCCGTGAAATCGGTGATCGATACCAGCCTCTCCGCCCAGAGCGCCTGCCTTTACGCCCTCGGCGCGCACATCGTGGTGGCGCTCATCGCCGCGTGGGCGGGAGCGCGGAGGCCGCAGTGGGATTGATTTTCTCCCTCGATTTCAGCGACAATCCGACTACTTTCCCTTTCAGAAACCCACCAGAACATGGCACGCCGCGCTAGCTCACACATTCATCCCGGAGTCATCATTGGCGCGATTGCCGCCATCGTGGTGGCCGTCATCGCCGGGAAATCCCTGATCGGGAAAAAATCCGCGGGCTTCGGCGATGTCGCCAAGCTGAGCGTCGATGAGCTTTTGGAAAACGGCAACAGCCTGCGCGGCAACGAGTATGTCATCGAGGGCCAGATCGACGAGAAACTCCAGTGGACGACCGACCGTGGCCAGTTGGTCAGTGTGAAGATCGACGCACCCGGCGGTGATGAATTCGTGGGCATCGAGATTCCCGCCGAGTTCAACAATCTCAACATCGACACCAAGCAAAAGTACGCCTTCCGCGTGAAGTTCCGGCAAGGCGGCATCCCCGTGGCCACCGGCGTGAACCGCCTCTAACGCACCATTTCCCACCGCCATGAAAATCCGGTTCCTGCTTTCCCTTTGCCTCGCCAGTCTGGCTCACGCCCAGGTTTACACCCCGCCACCTGACGAGCAACCCGCCCAGTCCTCCACGCCATCGGACACGGCTCCTCCTGCGGAGAAAAAGCCGGCCCCGGCCGGTCCGCTGGGCCAGGAAATCCCGCTGCTGGATCCGTCCGCAGAGACGATCACCGTGGGCGGCGTGGCGATTCCGTTAGGTGACAACCGTGTGCTCAAGGCCCGCTTTGAGAAATATCTCAGCCAGCCTCCGGAGAGCGACGAGGCCGCGGCGAAATACCGGGCGGATATCGCGGAAATCCTCGCGACTGTTTCCCCTTTCAGATCCGGCGGACCGGACATCTACTCCGCCTTCAAGCTGCTTCCGGGCGCTTCGGCCTATCCGGGTGATGCCAATCTTTGCGGCTCCCTTGCCGAGTCGATCTACATGGCCATGCTCGCCAAGCAGGATGTGAAGGGACTCGAGAAGCTCAACACTTCCCTTGATGGTGAGAAACAATCGATCATCCGCGAGGGTGACTGGAGGGCGCGGAAAGAGCGCCAGATCGAAATCACCGAGTCCAAAGGCGCCAAAGGTGAGAAGCCGGGGAAAACCAAGACCCAGGCCGAGGGATTGGGATCCAATTCATTGGCCTATGCGGAGACCCTCCGCCGCATCGCGGAGATCGAGGTTCTCAAAAAGGCCAACATCGCAAAGACCGAAGGGCAGACCATCCGGACCAAGGCGCAGTATCAGGTGACCATGATCCAGTGGTTCATGCAGCGCCGGTACGAACACGTGCTGATGGCCGCCCGCTTCTACAACCAGATCTGGAAGGACGGGGATTCGACCCTGCGCATCGACAAGAACTCCGATGTCTCCAAGTTGTTTTCGGAATCCGTCGGAGTCAGCCCCACGGTCTCGTCGCTCGACTCGCTCTCTAACGAAGCGATCCGCGAGGCTTCCAAATACATCGAGGCCTTTGATCTGATGCTCTCGCGCGGCGAGCTGCACTCCGCCTCCCAGCGGCTGATGGAAGCGTATGCCCTCGGCGAATACCTTTCTCCCGTCGCCACGCTGCCGTTGGAGAAAAAGCGCCGCGTGGCCGAGTATTTCCGCGATTTGAATGAGCTCTACGGGACCTTGCAGGCCCACGACTACACCAAGACCATGGAGCTGGCCGCCAAGCTGAAATCCGTCGCCAAGGATTTCCCGTCCTCCAAGGTCGATAGCGCCATCGCCGCCTACACGCTCGCCTCCGACCTCGCGATCGAGGAGGCCAAGGGTCATCTGTTAGCCAAGGAAGGCGACAAGGCCTCCGAGAAAATCAAGGTGGCGGCGGAAATCTGGCCGACCAATCCCAAGCTCAAGGAGTTCCGTGAATTGGTCAATAACAGCGGTGGCCTGGTCCTGATCCGCAATGATTTCGACCGACTCCTGAGCGAGGGGAACTTCCGCGAGGTTGCCCGCCGCCAGTATGAAATGGCTCCCGCGATCCAAGGCGATCCGACCCGCGAGGATGCTTTCAAACAGATCATGACCAATCTAACGAAGATTGAAACCGCTCTCGGCAAGGCTTCGGAGTTCAGCAAGATGGGCCAGGACTATGCCGCGTGGGAACAACTCGCCAAGCTGCGCGAGGATTTTCCGGATGATCCGAAGCTGGGCCGCGAACTGGAGTTGTTAGCACCCAAGGTGGCCGATTTCACCCGCGCCCTCGACAAGGCCCGGCAATTTGAAAACCGCACACCCAAGCAGGTCGGTTCGGCACTTTCCTGGTATCTCAAGGCCCGCAGCATTCACCCGCAAAGCGACCTCGCCGAGGCCGGTGCCAAGCGCCTGACCAACGAGATCCTGCCGCCCGACGCCGGCGAGTCGATCAAGGAGACCTCCCGGAACGAATAACGACCCAAGGCCAGGGGATTCGTTGCTTTACTTTCCACGGCCTGCGATCTATCAGGATGGAGACTCCAGACAACCATCATGAAAAAATCCGCACTACTCGCCCTGTCATTCGCCCTCGTTGGATTCGCCGCTCCGGCCCGTGCCGCCGGCACCACCTATCAGGTCACCGGTCCGGTGCTTGAGGTGACTCCCACCAAGCTCGTGATCCAGAAGGAAAACGAGAAATGGGAGATCGCCCGCACGGTGGACACCAAGATCACCGGTGAAATCAAAGTGGGAGCTAAAGTCACCGTCCAATACACGATGACCGCCACCACCGTCGAGGTGAAGCCGGAGAAGGCGCCCGTGAAGTCTGAGAAGAAGCCGAAGTAATCTTCACCGCGGGCTGATCACCACCGCGTGCTCGTCATAGCGGGCTTTGGCGCCGGATTGATCCATCAGGTATTTCATGACCGCGCTGGAAGGCATGTTCTTGAGATTCATGCTGATCTTCTGCGAGGCGAGGAGTTTCTTCGGATCTTCGATGATGAAGTTCGGCGTCACCGTGTCCTTGGATTGTTTCGCAATGATCACGCTGAACGCTTCGAGCGCTTCCTGCAGGGTGGCTTCTTCGAGTTGGAAAACCGGAATGGTTACGGACCCCAGTTTCGCTTCGCGGCCTTTCGCGGCGAGGGCGGGGGAGGTGAGCTTTAACTGCCCGAGGCTGAAGCGGGAGTTGGCGTGGGCGGGGTCGGTCCTCAGCGCTTTCTGATAGAAGGTGCCTGCGGCGGTGGGATCGCCGGCTTTTTCGGCTTCCTGGCCTTTCTTGTAGAGCGCATCGGCGCTTTCGGCCGGTTGTTGGGCAAGGGTTTGTGAAACCAGGGTGCAGGCGACGACGAACGTGATGATTTTTGACATGGTGGTTAGGGTTTGATTCCACCTGCTGTCCTAACACGTCCGCGGCCCGGCTTCAACCGGTAAATTCACGATGCCTGCGAATTACGGCGCGATTTCGACCTCTTCGGTGGCAGGCGGAACCAGCGGCACGACGGCTGCGGGCTTGAGCAGCGCTTGGAGTTCGTCACTCCACTCGCGCAGGGAAGGATGGCTCACATATTTGTTGAGGTGCGCCAGCATCCGGACCGACGCGCCAGCCTCGTCTCCGTTCTTAAACAGATCGAGTTCCATCTCCCAGTAGAGTTTCGGCACGTCTTCTTCGACGAATTTCTGGTATTCGGGGGATTGCATGGCGTCGGCCATGCCGATTCTCTTGTCCTCCCGTTCGTCGCGGTCCTCGCGCCTCTGGCGGCGTCTTTCGTCCCAGAGTTCCTTCTGCAGCGTCTGCTGCTGGATGCGCTTGAGCCAACCGGCCCGCAAGGTGGCCAAGCCGGAGGGCTTCCGGTAGGGTGGCAGCAGGATCTTGTCGTAGATCATGTCCACCTGGATCGGTGACATCGCCCAGTTTTCCACCTCCACGTTGTTGATGTCGTAGGCTCTGGCGAACACGGACGAAGTGACGTCCTGGCTGAGGATTTCCTGTTGATATTTGAGTTTGTCGGCGTCGCGGAAAACGGCATCGACCGCGTCCTGGGCGTCCTTTGTGAGTTTGACGAGATCCGGTTTCTCAGAAGCGGCTTCGAGGGTGAGCATCAGCCACCGGAGTTGGTGACGGAGGGCGAGGCGCAGGCCGGGTTCACCGAGTTTTTCGCGCTCCTTGGTTTTCCATTCGCGGAAGTCGGCAGCTTTCTTCCTGAGCTCCTCGAAGTTCACCTTCTCCATGCAGTTCATGTAGAGATCGATGGCGGCATCGTCGCTGCTCATGGCACTGCGGAAAGCGGTCAAGGCGATGCGGAACCGCGCGTCCATTTTGGAATCCGAGGCATCGCGGATCTTCTCCAGGTTTTCTAACAATGTTTCCCGGTCCGCGTCCGACAAGGTTTCCGCGTTGGCACCGCTGAAGGCAAGCGTGGAGCAAATGAGTAGAATGGGGACTCGCATGATGGATTTCATGGCAAATCCACCCCGCAGGGCCAAGACGGAAGAATAAAAATATTTCACGGTGGAGCCGACTTTGTGCGCAACTTTTCCAGACTTGGACTTTTGCGAATCCCCGCGCATCTTCGGCGCGTTCTCTCCTGATAATCATCCATGAACCCCGCTTCACGTCGTTTGCTGGCCCTGCTTGCCGTTTTTATCACCGCGTTCGTTGTCGTCACCGCGTTCCGGACCTGGCGTTCCGGAGGCGAATTGAGTGACTTGATTCCCTGGCCATCCAAGAAGACCGGCCAATTCCGCCCGGAAGCGTTCACGCTTTCCGACCGCGCTCCGCTGGACCTGGGCGAGGTGGAGCTCCTTTCCCGGCTCAATACCGAGTATGCCAAGCTCACGGAAGCGGTGGTGCCATCGGTGGTCAGCATCGATACCACCGGCGTCCGCAGCGAGCGGCTCTTTGACGTTTGGAGCGGCGGTATCCACGTCCGGAACTATCCCACCCAAGGCCAAGGCTCCGGCGTGATCGTCACCAAAGAGGGCCATGTCATGACCAACCATCACGTGATCGAAGGTCAGAAAAGCATCCGGGTCACGCTGCACGGCGGGAAAAGCTACGACGCCCACCTGATTGGCGAGGACACGTTGTTGGACATAGCGGTGTTGAAAATCGATGCCGATGAAACCTTCGTCCCGCTGAAGATGGGTGATTCCTCGCAGGTCAGGGTCGGGCAGATCGTGATGGCGGTGGGAAATCCGTTTGGTTTGGGCGAGACGGTGACCCAAGGGATCATTTCCGCCAAATCGCGGTCGCTTTCCGACAACCAGCGCGATCTCTTCCAAACGGACGCCGCCATCAACCCCGGCAACTCCGGCGGGCCGCTGGTCAACTTGCGCGGCGAGATCATCGGCATCAATGTCGCCATCTTTTCCCCGGACAAACTGAATCCCGGTTTCCAAGGGGTCGGGTTCTCGATCCCATCGAACGACGTCAAAGACTCGCTGTTGCAAATCCTCGAGCGCGGCCGCCCGATCCGGGGCTTTCTCGGCATCACTCAGGCGCGGGATGTGGACGCGACCGTTCGGGCGGTCCTTAAATACGACGGCGAGAGTGGCGCGGCGGTGCTTGGCGTTCTGCCCGGCTCCCCGGCACAGACCGCCGGCTTGCAGTATGGCGACATCGTGCGGTCGGTGGATGGCGAGAAGATCAAGTCCTCGTCCCAGCTCATCGCGCTCGTCCAGCGGGCCAAAGTCGGCGAGCTGATCACCATGGACGTCTGGCGGAAGGGCGAGACGCTGGAGTTGAAGGCGACCATCGCCGAAAGCGGCGTGGCCAAACTCCCTGGCCAGCTCCCGGGAGGGGACACCGCCCAAGGTCGCACGCGTGATTCCGACGAGGTCTTGCGCGCCATGGGCATCCAGGCCCGCGACTTGTCGGAGCCCGAGCGGCTGAGCGGTTATCGCGGCGCGGTGGTGACCGGTGTCGCCGCCGATGGGCTCGCGGTGGGAAAAGTGAAAGCCGGTGATCTTATTCTCGCCGTGAACAATTCCCGCATCGGCAGTGCCAACGAGTTTCTCCTCTACCTCGCCGCGTCCGCCGCCGTGCAGGACACCACTCTCCACTTGGTCCGGGATGGCCAGGCGGTCCGGGTCACCTTGCCGGCGCTGCCGCGGCAGCCGTGATTGGGCGGATCTGAAATTTAACCCGCACCGGTCGCGTCTTTAACCGACAGTCCCTCATGCAACGTTCCAAGCTTCCTTACTTTTTCCTCGGCTTGTCAGCCGTGCTCGCGGTCGTGGCTTTGGCGATGTTGATTCTCCAGCCGGGAGTGAAAACCAAGGTGGTGGCCGTGGCCAAGGTCCCGGAGGTGAAATCCGTTGCACCTCCCGCTATCCCCAGCCTCGGCGGACCAGTCACGCCGGAGAATCCGGAAACCGTCTTGAAAGACCTCGGCATCGGCGTCTCTGCGGCAGATCCGGCGGAACTCGTCGCGCAAATCGCCAAAGCCCTCGAAGCCGGCGATCTCGCCAAGGTCGGTCGCCTCATCGGCAAGGACGCCTTCGATTCCGAAACCATCGCCAAGCTCAAGGCCATGGCCGCCACTCCGCTCAAGGTCCGGCAGCCGGACGGCATCCGCGAAGTCGGCGAGCTCGAGCTCAACGCCCGGTCCCGCTGGGCGCTTGAAATCGAAGGCAAGGAACCCGGCCGCGACCGCATTTTACTCGATCTCCGCCGCAACAACGGCAAATGGACCGTGGAAAAAATCACCCTCCCACCCGGCCCCGGCGAACCCATCCCCAAGGCCATCTTCGCCGATTCCCTCGGCGTGGCCGATGCGTTTCTCCAGGCCGTTCTCAAGCAGGACTTCGAGTTCGCCCGCGACTTCGTCGATCCCGCAACCGTCTCCGACGCCAAGATCGCCGGGCTCTGCATCCTCTTTGAGGAAGGCGGCTACCGCCTGCGCAAAAACAAACCGCTGCGCTCCTTGTTCCAGCGCCAAGACACCGTCGGCTACCTTGCCAACGTCGAGACCGCCGATGCCTCGCAGAGCGCCCAGTTCGCCATGACCATGCGCCAGCCGCCCGGCCCATCGAACTGGATCGTCTCCGAAATCAATCTCAACCAACTTCTCGCCGATTACGCCCAGCGCGTCGCCGGCGGCGATCTCTACTACTCGCCGCTCGTCAAGAATCCCGCCGGTGGCGACACCCTCGCCCTCTACTTCGAGTTCGACGAGGACGAGATGAACCCGCGCACCCGCCGCCAGTTGGAAATCGTCACCATGATCCTCAAATCCGATCCCGGCAAGAAAATCACCCTCAGCGGCCACACCGACGCCCTCGGCACCAAGCAGTACAACAACAGCCTCTCCTCCCGCCGCGCCGCCGTCGTCCGCGACTATCTCACCAAGGCCGGCGTCGCCTCCAGCCAGATCGTCACCGTCGCCAAAGGCGACAGCCAACCCCGCCGCCCCAACGTCACCGAAACCGGCGGCGACAATCCCGACGGCCGCCGCGCCAACCGCCGCACCGAGATCTATCTGGATTTCTGAGGGCTCCCCTCATGAAAAAGAGCCGCGCCATTCTCCTCCTCATCACGCTCCTGGTCGTGATCGGCGGCTACGTCGCATGGGCCGCTTGGGAGCCAGCGCCGACCATTCAATCGATGTTTTTTTTCAGTGATGTTGATGCAGGAGCCCGGAGTGCTGCGGAGGCAGACTTTCGCGCGCATCCCCCGAAGAGGAAGTTGACCTGGCAGCGCTTTTGGCACCGGTTGGTCTACCCCTACCGTCCGCCATACCCATCAATGATCCCGGTTTCGATGATCGATGAAGTCAAATTGGCCATCCTCTACCCCAGAGGGCATGTCTATTTACGCCGTGACGAGAAGGATGGCAGCTGGTATCGGGCGTTTGAATAGACCTATTTCATTAGAGATGATCATACCCTCAGATTTGACTTAACCATCCATCCCTTGCTGATCACTCCCCCATCCCCCTCGTGAAAAAGAGCCGCGCCATACTCCTCCTCATCGCGCTCGTGGTCGCGATCGGCGGCTACGTCGCATGGGCCGCTTGGAACCCAGACCCGACCCTTCAAGCGATGAGATTTCAAGAGAGTCTCGATGCGGACGCTCGGAAGGCCGCGGAGGCAGACTTCCGCGCCCATCCCCCCGAGGCGCGAAGGATGACTTGGAAGCGCTTGCTGAATCGGTTGGCCAATCCCTACCAACCGCGGCGAAAGCCGTGGATTGAGGTCGGGATATTGCATGGTTCGGGTGGGACCAAATTGGTCATTATCTACCCCCGGGAGTATGTATATTTACTGCGTAGCCCGGAGGATGGCCGCTGGGTCAGAGAGAATACTGGTATAACCTTTTTTCCCCCTGATGACTGATCACGGATCACCCGGCACTTCCCCCATCCCCTCATGAAAAAGAGCCGCGCCATACTTCTCCTCATCACGCTCGTGGTCGTGCTCGCTGGCTACGTCGTATGGGCCGCTTGGGACCCAACCCCGAACATTCAAACGATGAAATTTGACGAAGATGTTGGCGCAGACGCCCGCAGTGCTGCGGAGGCAGACTGCCGCTCGTATTCTCCCAAGGCGCGAAAGCTGCGTTTGGGGCGTTTTTTGAACCGACTGTCCAACCCCTACCAGCCGCGGGAAGATCCATCAATCCGGGTTGAGTTCAGAACTTTTCCAGATGGAGTCAAACACGTGGTGATTTACTACCCCCGCGAGCAGGTCCATTTGCATGTCCGCAGAGACGGCACATGGTTCAGGAACGAAGTTTACAAGCGCTGATAGTTGGCAGAGGGTCATGCCCATGGGACAGCCCTGGCGATCCTTCCTCTTCCCTGATCACTGCTCACTGATCACTCGGCACTTCCCCCCATCCCCCTCATGAAAAAGAGCCGCGCCGTCCTCCTCCTCATCACGCTCGTCGTCGCGCTCGCTGGCTACGTCGCATGGGCCGCTTGGGACCCAGCCCCGACCCTTCAATCGATGAGATTTGCCGAAGATGTTGACGCAGACGCCCGCCGCGCCGCGGAGGAGGACTTCCGCGCCCATCCCCCCAAGGCGCGAAAGCTGACGTGGAAGCGCTTGTTGGACCGGCTCGCCAATCCCTACCAGCCACGGGAGAAACCATCGATCTGGGTTGGGATGGTTTCACATACAGATGGAGGCGAACTGTTGTGGATTGGCTATCCCCGAGGGGATGTCCATTTGGCGCCTGCCCGGAACCGCAGCAGGTGGGGTAGAGCTTTTGATAAGACCGTTAACTGAACAGGCGTTATTGCAGAGGGCTTCCATCGTGAAAAAGAGCCGCGCCATACTCTTTCTCATCACGCTCGTTGTCGTGAGCGGTGCCGGGAAGGTGCCGGGCCTCGAATGGGTCGGCAGCGGATCAGAATGGCACGGGATTAAGGCGATTTTCTCCCGTCCCGGAGGGACCGGTGGAGATTAGCCGGTGGCGTCAGCCCTGATCTTTATACACAAGTCCGCGGGCCTGGCGGGAGCTCTGAGGCGGGAGGGAAAATTCCCGCCGATTGAGCTGTACATGTTAGAAACGGCTGTTTGGATGGACCGCGCGACCGCACGCCGCCATGCCCGAGGATTT
>JBGSOI010000181.1:0-7875 GCA_041739215.1 Akkermansiaceae bacterium | reverse complement strand
CCGGCCACCGGCTCCGGCCCCGACGATTCCTCTCCGCACGGCCGGTGCTCCGGCCATGTCTCCGGCCCCGACGATCCGTCTGGCGACTTCCGCCCCGACCGGAGCCATCAAGCCCGGTGGCCCTGGAGCCCCGCCGACGATGGCCCTGCCAAAAGCCACCGTACAGCTTCAGACTCCTACCGCACCGCTCGGCACCTCGTTTTCCTCTCCGTCCCAAATGTCGTCCGCGCAAGCGGATGATGATGAGGACGATGACGGCGGTGAAGGTCTCGGCAAGATTCTTGCCGGTGTTGGCTTTGCCGCGGCACTTGCCGTGCTGGCTTTCCAGCTGATGGCCGCCAACACCTGGATCAGCGCCAAGGATAGCAACAGCCCGGGCGACTGGATGCAACTCATGGAATAAAACCCTAACCACCTTACCACCACCATGGCTCTTCCCATCATCAATATCATTCTTGCCGGCGTCGTGCTTTACCTCGCCATGATGGCCAGCGGTCTGCCCGTCGGCTGATCCAGGTCAATTCAAGACAATCCTCGCAAAGAGCCGCCCCGCGATCCGCAGGGCGGCTCTTGACGTATCGGGAATCAGGCTCCAAGGTCTGCCCATGGCTTTGAAACTTACCGACGCAAATTTTCAATCTGAAGTAATCGACTCCGATCTGCCCGTCCTCGTGGACTTCTGGGCGGAATGGTGCGGCCCTTGTAAAATGATCGGCCCCGTGATCGACCAGGTCGCCACCGAGCTGGATGGCCAGGCGAAGGTCGGCAAGGTCAACGTGGACGATGCCCGTGAGCTCGCCGTGAAATACAACGTGCGCTCCATCCCGCTTTTGCTGTTCTTCAAGAACGGCGAGGTGAAGGACCAGATCGTCGGCGCGAGCGTGACCAAGGACCAGCTCAAGGCGAAACTGCAGGCGCTGGCTTGAATTCATCCGATAGTTTTCGGAAAGCCGTTCCCGTTTGCGGGGACGGCATTTTCGTTTATGCGGGATGGGATTCCGCAACCACCTCTTTGCTCAACCATCGCTGTACGAGTTCGCGAATTCCAAAAACCAGACACAGGAGCATCCAGAGTCCGACGGCGGCACACCTCAACATTCCCTCGCCATAAAACTCACCGTCCACCTGCCCTGCCAGGACGCTGAAAACCATCAACGGCGCGACGACGGCCACCCACAGCATCACCGGCCCGATCGTGAACACGGGCACCAGAAAACCGATCACCATCGCCCCCAGGCGGGTTCTCCACGACCCCGGAGAGCTGTGGAGGACCAGGCTGGCTAACGAAAACGCGAACATCAGGTGGTATTCCCCCGGTCGGGAATCAGAGAGAATCCAATCCCACCGTGTGCTTTCCAATGCTTGGGAAAACGGAACCGAAGGATCATTCAAATCGACATGCACGGCTTTGCCGAACGCGAAGATGATCACAATCACAACGAATGAAACCCACAACGCCACCTGCCAGCGAACACCGGATGCGCGTGCGGATTTCATGCCGCCCTCCTTCTCCGCATCAGCGCGGTGGCGGTGGTTAGAAGGATCAGCAAACCGGTCGATGGCTCCGGCACGCTCGGCACCTTCGGCGTCGCATCGCCATCGGCGGGCGTGAGGCCGTGGTCGGCGTACTGCTGTTGGGTTTCCAAAACCACCGCGCCGGAGAAGGGGGTGACGAGCTGATAGCGGGCCGCCAGTTCCGCGCGGGCGGCGTCGGTTAGGTTGGCCGCGGGATTTTCCGCGGTGGTGGCGGCCCACAGGCGCGCCAGTTGATCCCAAACCTTTTTGTGGGTGAGGCCGTCTGCCGTTGCCGCGCGTTTCCAGTGCCAGGCGATTTCCCGGCGCTCGGTCTGCAGGTCATTGAGGAATCGCGTGAGGTCCTGTTCGGGCGCTAACAAGGCCGGTCCGCGACGAAGGCAACCCGTCCGATAGATTGCCTCGGCCAGCCGGTTGGGGCCGGCCACCGCTTCCACTTCGTGAATGACCGGATGGGTGGTGCCGCGTTCCAACATCTGCAGCAGGGCTTCCGGTTGTGACAGCCCGACCGCTTGCGGTCCATGGATCCAGACAATCGGCCCGCCCGATTCCTTGGAAAGCCGGATGGCCTCGCGGAGGGCGGCCTCGTTGTCCCTGCCTCCTGAGAAATGACTGTTCTCCAAGTCCTTCAGAGTCACCCGGCGCGCATGATCGTCCGCGAGCACTAACAGCAACTGGCCTTCGTTCTGGCTGCCAAGGGATTTTGTGATCCAATCCTTTGCAGCTGCCAGCGAGAGCGAGCCATCGATGACCACCACGATTTTGCCCGCCGCTGGGCGGGTTGTGGTGATGGGGTCACGGACCAGAAAGCGCTCCTCGGGTTTGGCAAAGCGATCTTCGCACCAGACTGCGGCGGGTTCCGCGGGCAGTTCTTCGGTTAGAAGCGCGACTCCGGATGTCATCAGTCTTTCGCTCGCGAGGGTGGCGGGCAGCGAGTGGCCGGGACCGTCGCGGTTGGCCGCCACCGGATTTCCTGCGCCGGTGAGTTCGAACGCGCAGTCACCCTGCATCCACACCGCGTTTTCGAGGCCGGTGGCGATGCCGAAATTCCGCTCGACCACGTACGGCAACTCCCAGCGCCGGCCGTCCAACGGAGCCGTAACACCAAAGCGGATTTTCATTTCCCCCCGCGCAGGCACCGGGAAGCACTGCACCATCACCGTGTCCGGCCCCACCATGTTGACCAAGACCGGATCGCGGCTTTGCACCACGGCCACCGCCTTGTAGGCGGCCTTGACCTTGGAAACCGTGCTGAACGCGGCCTCGCGCGGCTCGCCGTTCACCCACAAGGTGAGGCGCGATACCCGGCCGTCGCGCGGCAATTTCACCTGGCAGCGGGCTTCCTTGGCCTGGTTGGAGCCGTTCTTGAAAACCATCGTCCACTCGCCGTAGCCGATCCGCGAAACGGAATCCACGTGGCCGTCAAATCTCGATTCGGCCAGGTCCAGATTTTTAAGACGCACCGCCACCGCGTCGCCGCCCAAATGTTCGTCGAATTCGACTTCCGCGAGCGAATCGCGGCGTGCTAACAAGCCTCCGCGGCTGCCCTTCGGCGGCTTCAGCGAGTTGAAGGGCTTGCCCGTGACGCGGAAGAACACATCGCGCGCTTTGCCGGAATCGTGCGTGTCCGCGCTCGATTCATCGATCATCGCCGCGGGAATCTTCCAACCTTTGAAGATCCAGCCGGAAATATCGGTCGCCATCACGGTACCGCGATTGCCTTCGTAGCACGCTTTCAACATGACCCGCTCCGAGTGGAAAGCACGCAGCCTGGAAACCGCGGTCGCGGAATTGTCGCCGCCGGCCATTGCGAGTGTTAGATTCGCCCGGGTCCACAGCGCCCCGCCCTCCAGCGCCGCGAGCAACAGCACGCCGGCGAAGGCCCCGATCCGCCAGCCCTTCCGGAACAATGCCGGTTTCACCGTGTCGCGTCTGGCACCCCGCCCGATCCGCCAAGTGGCGACGGCCGCCATCACCGGCGTCAGCGAAAGAATGCCGAGCCCCATGAAAATCAGGGCGACGACCGACAGGTGGAGGATTGTTAAGAACAGCAGCCCGAAGAATAACGCGGTCATCAAGGTGAAGCCCGCCGCAGCGCCGCGAGCCAGGTCTCCCGTTCCACGTCCGCCGCGGAGCAGCCATGCATTCACTGCAGGTATCAGAAGCAGAATGCCAGCGTGCCACGCTGTCGGCACCGGGTCGAAGAACACGCCGCCGCAAAACGAGAACAGCATTTCGAAAATCACCACGCCCAGCGGAAGAATTACCCCGCAAATCCATTTCAGGGATCGCTTGAATCCGCCGGATTTCGCAGGAGGCCGAACGATCTCCCGTTCCAGGATCGGACGGTATCCGGCGTCCATGCGACCGAGGATATTCTCAAGATGCATCAGTCCGATCGCGTCGCTTGGCGATTGTTCCGCCTCTTCGTGGATGTGCCGCCGCAAATCATCCTTCAGTTCCATGGCATCCTCACCGTCGAGTCCCTCCCGCGCCGCGCGTTCCTGAAGATACTCCGTCAGCCGTTGTTCCGCCTGTGTCGTCCAGTTTTTCATGATGAAATTTCCGTTGGGGGTTGCTTGGTGAAATCGACCCCGGCCTGCAATCCTCCGACTCCGCGCAGCATGTCCGCGAAGTAGAGTTCCATTTCCCGGGCCAGAGCCCTGCCTTCCGCGGTGGCTGAGTAGTATTTACGGGCCGGTCCCTCCGAAGATTCCTCCAAGCGGGTGGTCACCAGGCCTTGCCGCTTCAAACGGGACAATAGCGGGTAAATCGAACCTTCCGCCACGCCAACGCCGGGCACCGCCACCAATGCCTTCACCAGGGCGTAGCCATACCACTCGGCCGCAGCGAGGGCTTGCAGGATGCACAGGTCCAGCACGCCCTTGCGCATTTGCACCGTCCAGTTTTCGAACAATTCCCTCGAGAACCCGCGTTCTGATTCCAAGTCAGCCATCGCCGACATGTATCTTGCACCGCAAGGTAGCTGTCAAGAAATTTATTGGTGTTGGATCATGTTTGCGGCTGCTGATGGACTCGGCGGGTTTTCGTGCCAGAATCCGCCATCCCTGAGATGAAGATGCTCCTGAAATTCCTCCCGCTGCTGCTGCCCGTCGCCACACTCTGGGTGGAGCGGGAAGAGCGGAAAATCCTGGAACGAGGATTTCCCCTGTCTCCCGAAGGCCTGATGGATGCGGCGAAGATGGGAGTCGCCCATCCGGAGCGAATCCGGCTGCTGATGGTGGAGCGGATTCCTTGGCTCAACGGCTGGTTCATGAGGCTGTTGTCCCGCGCCATTCCCACCGTTTCGTGCAACACGGTCGGTTTGTCGCTGCGATATGGCATCTACATCCGCTCCCGCTACCGGGACAATCGCCACCTGATTGCCCACGAATGCGTTCACACAGGGCAGTACGAAAGCTGCGGCAGTGTGGCCGGGTTTCTCCGCTCCTACTTCACCGAGTGTCTGGAAGTCGGATACCCGGATGCGCCGATGGAGCGAGAAGCGATCAACCGCTCGGCGGAGTTGGACGATTGACGCGGAATCGGGTCTTTTTCCGGTTTCCGCAAGTCGCCGTCTGGTTGAATGAAGCCACCTTTCAACTGCCGCAACTTTCTTGCTTGCGTCGGAAGCATCCCGGCCTAGCTTCAACACAGTCTCTTCGGTTCACGCTTAGGAGGCTATACATAAACCGGGGCGTTTGCTCCATTAATACAACGAATAGAATACATATAAACCTATGAAAACTAACCATAAAGCACGTCGTGGCTTCACCCTGGTGGAGCTGCTCGTCGTTATCGTCATCATCGCGGCACTTGCCGGTCTCACCGCTCCCATGGTGATCCGCCAACGCAAGAAGGCCGACCAAACTGAAGCTGTCAGCAACGCCCGCCAAGTCGGTCTGGCGATGTTTGAGTTCGAGAACGAGTACAGCGGCTATCCCGATGCGACCACGGCCACTGCGGTGACCGCCGCAACCGGCTCGCCACTCAGCATCACCGGAACTTCCGCGAACGACTATTTCCGCCAACTGATTGCCGGAAATTTCACCCAGTCCGAGAAGATGTTCTACGCGAAGATTCCTAACGTGAAAAAGCCTGACGAAGATATCTCCGCCTCCAAGGCTCTGGCCGAAGGCGAAGTTGGCTTTGCCTATCTTCTCAACAACAACGTTGGCTTCAGCGCATCAGGCAACCCATCGCGTCCTCTGGTCGTGACGCCACTGCTTAACAATGGGACTGGCGGCGAATTCGATGCCGGTCCGTTTGACGGCAAGGCAATCGTCCTTAAAATGGACAACAGCGTGACCAGCCTGAACATCAGAACCTCTGACAACAAAGTCCTGTTGGGCGGTGCCGGTTCCGAGATGCTCACGACCGGTGCAAACACAATTTGGGGAACCACCGCCACACCGAAGCTCGCGGCTCCCCTGATGAAGACCAACTGAGCCTAGACGAATCTGTAACTCATCAACCGGGGATGCCTTGTGGCGTCCCCGGTTTTTTTGTTGCCCGGAATGAAATCCGGGCGAAGAACCAGGACCTGCCATGTCAGAGCCTCAAACCAATCCTTCGCCGGCATTTCTGCCCTACCCGGTTTCCACCCTCAGTCCTCCCTTTGTTCCGAACGACCTCACCTCGTTCAAATCCCGGGGCATTTCCCAAGTCGAGCGCGACCTCCAGCAAAAGCTCCAGGAGATTCGCGAGGTCTATCTCGCCACCATCGATCACTACAATTGGAACAAGCTCGTCTATGAGGCCGAAATCCAGTTCGAGCCGATCATTGGCGGTGTCTATCACCTTTACGAGATGCGTGGCCGGAGGATCCTATCGATGATTTCCCCGCAAGAGTGGTCGCAGAGACACCTCGCGACCGTCCGTCTGAACCTGGACCGGCAGTGGAAAATCGTCGAAACCGGCCCGGGCATCGAATCCCGCGCGCTCTTTGGCACCACGGAAATCTAGCGGCGATCACCGGTCGCCACGACCTCTTCCTTGCCAGTTACCCGTGGAGCCCTAGCCTCACCCCCGTGAGCGACACCTTTCCTGTTTCACCGCCGCGCGCTTGGGCGGAGATCGACCTTGGCGCCTTGAAGAAGAATTTGGCCGTCGCCAGCGAGTCCTTCAGTGGCGGGCTGATGGCAGTGGTGAAAGCCGGCGCTTATGGCCATGGTTTGGAGGAGATCGCGAAATCGCTGGCGGCAACAGGGATCGCATTCTTCGGGGTGGCCAACGTCGGTGAAGCCCGCCGGATCCGCAATGCCGGGGTGCAAACCCGCATCTATTTGCTCGGGGCCACTTGGTCCGGAGAGCGCGAGGAAATCGTCGCCCGCGACTGGACGCCGTGCATTTCCTCGCTCGACGAGGCTGCGCATTTCAATCACCTGGCCGTCATCCGGGGCGTGTGCCTCAAAGTCCATCTCGCTGTGGATACAGGCATGGGCCGCGGTGGTTTCGTGGCAGACCAATTGCCCGCGAAACTGGCGGTGCTGGAGCGGATGGAGAATCTGGAGATCGAAGGCATCGGCTCGCATCTGCCATCCGCGGACGAGGACGAGGAATTCACGTTGCGGCAGTTCGAGCGATTCCACACGATCATGCGGGATCTGGGAGGTGCGTCGCGATTCAAGTGGATCCATCTTTCCAACAGTGCCGGCCTGCTTGGTTACAATCAGGGCGAATGCAATTTATCCCGCCCCGGCCTGATGTTATACGGGGTGTCGCCTCTTCCCGGGTTCCAAGAGCGCCTGGCCACCGTGATGACCTTGAAATCCAGGGTCACGCTGCTGCGTTCTCTGCCAGCCGGACACGGAGTTTCCTACGGACGTCAATTCGTCACCACCCGGCCCACCTGTGTCGCGACAGTCGGCATCGGCTACGGCGATGGCTACCCGCGCCATGTTTCCGGAAAAGGTGCGGATGTGTGGATCCGCGGTCGCCGCTGGCCCATTCTCGGGCGAATCACCATGGATCAGACGATGGTCGATGTGACCGGCGCGGATGAGGTGATGGAGGGGGATGAGGTCGAAATGTTCGGTCCCAACATTCCGGTGACTGAAATCGCTGGGAAAGCCGATACCATCGTATGGGAAATCTTCACCGGGATCACGCCGCGGGTTCTACGCAGCTACACGGAATAAAGGGATTCCTGCCGCTACATCAAAAAAGCGCCCGGTCCTACTGGAGAGGACCGGGCGCTTGTGAAAATTCAGAAGCAAGCGGGTGATTTACCAGCCGTCGCCGCCGCCGCCGCCTTTGTAGCCGCCACCGCCGCCTTTGTAGCCGCCACCGCCACGACGATCTCCGCCGCCGCCGTAACCGCCGCCACCACCACCGCGACGT
>JBGSOI010000137.1:0-10864 GCA_041739215.1 Akkermansiaceae bacterium | reverse complement strand
CCGGCCAGCCGCACGCCGAGCGCGAGGCGCTGGCGGATGCCGCCGGCAAGGATGTCCGCGGCGCGACGATCTACATCACGCTCGAGCCCTGCTCGACCCACGGCCGCACGCCGCCGTGCACACAAGGGCTGATAGATGCCGGCATCGTGCGCGTGGTTTACGCCTGCGTGGATCGCAATCCGGACCATGCCGGCAGGGCGGACGCCTTGCTGCAAGCCGCAGGCATCGAAGTTCTATCAGGCGTGTGCGCCGACGAGGCTGAGAAATTGCTCCGCGCGTTTTTCAAGGTCCGTGAAACCGGGTTGCCGTGGGTGATCTGGAAGTCCGCGATGAGCCTCGATGGCCGGATCACCCGCCCGCCGGGCGAGGGCCAGTGGCTCACCGGGGAGGCCGCTCGGGCCGACGTCCAGAAACTCCGCGCCACCGTGGACGTCATTCTAACGAGCGGCGAGACCGTCCGCCGGGACAAGCCCGCCCTGACCATCCGCGTGCCCGAACTGGTGGAGGGACGTCTGCAACCGTGGCGCGTCGTCGTTTCCGACCGCCCGGAAACCCTGGTTCTCGAAGGGCCGATGGACCGCACCCTGATCCGCCCGCGGGGAGATCTCGCGGAAATCCTGCGGAACCTTGCCCGTGAAGAAGGCGTGCTTTCGGTGATGATCGAAGCGGGAGGAGTCTTTGCCGCGGCGATGTTCGCGGCGGGCCTGGTCGATGAAGTCGTCGTTTACTACGCGCCCCTGCTTTGCGGCGGCCCGTCCCCCGGCCTCGGAGGTGCGGACCTGCGCGGTTCGCTACATTTGGAGGAGGTCGAATTCCAGCAGTTTGGAAATGATGTCCGCGCGCGCGGTGTGGTGAAGGCGCGGGACGGCAAGGCGGGATGAATCGGCGTTCTATGTCCTTCAACCCGAGTCGTTTGAAGTGTTAGACAGGAAACGTTCTCGCAAGGAAGCATACACCGGGTGGCGTGGCAGGCAGGCTATCAGCTGCCGGGACTCGCCACGACGCTGGCGGCTTGCCGGAGGTGGGCGGCGGCGCCATTCCCGAGAGAGAAAATGTGAAGAGTTCCGCACCGCATGCAGCAAAACTTCCAGCACTCTGTTCCTGCTAGAGCCGGATCAGGCCGCGCCGGAGCGAAACGGCGACGGCTTCCGCGCGGTCATGCACGCCGAGCTTCTGGAACAGCGATTTCATGTGGGTCTTGACCGTTTCCTCGGAAATGAACATGGCGGAAGCGATCTCCTTGTTCGACCGGCCGCGGGAGACGAGGCGCAGGACATCGAGCTCCCGCGGGGTGAGCCCGGATCTAACCATCCGGTCGGCGAGGCGGGACGCGATGGCCTGCGGCAGGAAGCGGCGGCCCTCGGCGATCTCGCGGACGGCGGTGATGATCTCCTCCTTGGTGGTGTCCTTGAGCAGATAGCCGCGCGCGCCGGCTTCAAGCGCGGCGAAGATGTCCTCCTCGTTGTCGTAAGTGGTGAGCACCATCACCTTGGCGGCGGGATCGCGCTTGATGAGCGCCTGGATCGTCTGGATGCCATCGCCATCGGGCATCCGCAGATCCACAATGATGACATCCGCCGGGTGGTCTGTTAGTTTTTCCAGCACCTCGCGGCCGGTGCCGGCTTCGGCGACGACGGTGAAATCCGGCTGGCTGGCGAGGATGCTGGCGAGCCCGGCGCGGAGGGATGGGTGGTCGTCTGCAAGAAGGATTCGGATCGGGGCTTTCATGTGGGCAAGGTGGCGGAGACTTACGCGCCCTGATCCCGGATGTTATCGATCGGAAAGCTGCCGCCAAGCGCGGTGTCGCTGGCTTGCATCCCGATCATTCGCGGGGACAAGCACTTCACTTGCATCTGCCCGCCCGCCTGCTTTACTGCCCGCCCCGGTGCTTCACCGGCAAACCTGTACAAAACCATGGGAAGACACTTTGAATGCCGCCGCCGGGCGAAGGAATCGCGATGGGCCACGATGTCCAAGGTGTTTCCGAAGCTGGCCAAATCCATCACGATGGCCGCCAAAAGCGGGGGCCCGGACCCGGAATCCAACGCGACGCTGCGGGTGGCGATCAACAACGCCAAGGCCCAGAACCTCTCAAAGGAAAACATCGAGAACGCCATCAAGCGCGCCGCCGGCAAGGATGCGGCGGACATCAACGAAGTCATCTACGAGGGCAAAGGTCCGCACGGCTCATTGTTCGTGGTCGAGTGCGCCACCGACAATTCGAACCGCACGGTTGGCAACCTGAAAATCATTTTCAACAAAACCGGCGGCCAGATGGTGAATGCCGGCCAGCTCGATTTCATGTTCAACCGCAAGTCGGTCATCGAATTTCCCGTGCCCGCCGGTCGCGACCTTGAGGAGCTTGAATTAGAGCTGATAGACGCCGGCCTGGAGGAGCTATCCGTCGATGAGGGCGTCGTTTCGATCATCGGCGAGTATGGCGCGTTCGCCAGCCTGAGCCAGGCGGTCGAGGCCGCCGGTATCGTGGCGACGAAATCGAGCCTGCAGCGGCTGCCGACCCAGCCGATCGAACTAACGGAAGAGCAGATGGAGGAGGTCGAAGCCCTGCTCGACAAGCTCGAGGACGACGACGACGTGCAGGTGGTGTTCACGAACCTGGCTTGAACCCCAGTATTTCTGTCATAATCTAACGAAAATCCAAGCCCCGCGCTTAACCCATAACTCCCCGAACCCGTGAGAAATCCCATCCAATCCATGATCCTTGCAGCCAGCTGCATCTCCGCCTGCTTGCTCGCCGGTTGCGCCGGGAACGCCGACACCCGCGCGATGACGCCCGACCGCCCCGTCGCATCCACCCGCACCGGCAAATCGGTTCAGGTGGCGGTGATCAACGGTACCAAGCAGCACGAGATTCTCACGAACATTCAAACTGAAAATTTCAAACATGCCCTCGAGTTGTCCTTGGTGAGGAGCGGGATGTTCCGGAGCATCGGCGGGGATGGATATCGGGTTGAGGCGTTCATGACTTCCATCAAGCGGGAGAGGGTTGGCGAGAAGTTGCGGGTGAAAATGGAGGTTCGCTACGCGCTGCGCCAGCGAAGCCTGGTGATCTGGCGGAAGTCCATCTGGTCGAGCCACGACGTCCTGATCGATGACATGCAGGCCGACCTCGGGTTCCGCGAAGCCACGAAGGGTGCAGCCCGTGAGAACATCGCCATCCTCATTCGCTTGCTAGACAAACAGCGGCTGTAACCGGCGGCGGCGGACAGGGTGTCCGCCGCAGATAGCGTTCGGAATGAACGCGCTCCTTGCCACCGCTGCCGCGCTTTCCCTTGCAGGTGACCGCCAGCGTTGCTAGAAGCCGGGCATGAATCGGAGATTGCTCGGGATTCCGCTGGCCGCGATGCTCATGGCGATCTGCCACGGGGCGGAGACCATGGCTTACCATTTTGCCAGTGAGCCCCGCCTTCCCACCCGCGTGTCGGATTGCCCCTTGTTGAAAGCGGCTCCGGCCGCCACTCCGTTCGTGGCTGCGAGCGATGAGCTCCGTGATCTCACTGAAGCTTTGCGGAGCGCGAAGGTTCCGTTGGTGAATGGTTGGGCAATCTGGAATCAAACGCAGCGCCTGCTGGTGGTGAACGGAGACACAATCGACCAGTTGCGGATTGATGAACTGAGCAGGTTTCGCGAGCAAACTCTCCATGCAAAGTTGACCCTTGATTGGATTCGTTCAGAGAATTCCGCGACTTCCACCAAGGAAAGTGATCCCGTCTTCGCCTCAGTGAGCTTCTTGGGCAAATCGGCCATGAAAGCCTCCGCCGCCAGTCATGTGGTGGATCCTAGCGGCGATTGGTCATTTTCCGTGGATGGGGAATCTACGGTCAGTGAAACAAAAGGCATTAACAGCCAAATCGATGTCGCATGGAAAGGACCGGAAGGGGACAGCACTCAACATGGCAACATAACGACCGGCATTTTCATCCCGGACGGAAGCACCGTGCCATTGGCATCGTGGCATGTCGCCGGTCAAGGCCGCGCGTGGCGATTGACGGCCAAGGGTGAAATCCTGCTCTCCGACGGAACGGCCTGGCGCGAAGCCCGCCTCCGGCAGGTCGGCGACAAGGCCGAGGTCTGTGTGAAGTCCACTGATGAATCAAACTCGAATCGGTTCCGGGAGTTGCCCTCATCAGGAGATCGGAAATTACTAACAAGGCCGGAGGAGCATTACCTGATCGTGGATTTTTTTGGCATGACGACGGGGCGAGATAACGGTGCCGACCCATTTGCTGAACCACCTAATCCTTCCCCCGAGTCGCTACCTGATTTGCCTGACCTGGTGATTCCATCCAATCTCGAGAATGTTCTGTCCGGGCCTTTTCTCGATTTACGTAAACCCATCACTGCTGCTGGAATCCCACTTGGAGCCGACGATTTCGTCGCTTACGATCCTCTTGCCGAAAGACTTGTTGTTTACGGCAAGGAACAACAGGCCATAGATATGCTGGAGCAGCTATTTATGGTGATGTGTTGTCGCGGCTTCCCTGCGAACGTCGAATGTGCGTTTTGGTTGAGCGAAGGAGCCGTGCCTGATTCGCCATGGATGAACCTTTCGTTGCTGGTGAGATCAGGAATGAGATCATGGTTCAAATTACGCGATGCGAAGGATCAACCAATCGCCACCTTTGACGTCGAGCCCATGGTCGGTTCTGAAGTTGCGATGATCGGCCTGCGCTATGATTTCAAAGTCCATTTGAAGCAGCAATCCATTAGTCTGGACTGGAAAAATGAGACAGCCGTGACCTTGTCCAATGGAATCCCGGTTCTAACCGACGCGACCAAACTGCCGGACGGTCGCCACTTGAAACAAGGGCTGCGCGCAACGGTCGTCAAGTAAGGCAGGCGGCATTTCAATCGACCGGCAAACTGTCTTCACGGATCGGGCTTGGCCGCCGCGAGCTTTTTTGAAATGCGCTCGAAGTCCTGCGGCCACGGCTGCGGATCCTCCTCCTCCTTGCGCTTCAGGCAATCGAGGGCGGCTTGGTAATTGCCGGCGGCTTCCAGCACCAGCGCCTTATCGCGGGCGAACAGGTTCCAGTGGTTCGGATTGGTGGCCGGATCGATCCGCATGGCGCGCATGTAGGCTTCCAGTTCGTTGATCAGACGAAGCCCGTCCGCAGGGCTTTTTTCGTAGGTGATGGCCCTCGCGTAACGGCCCATGCAGGCCACTTCGGCCAGCGAGAAATGGCCGGTCGGCAGTTCCCGCGCCGGTGCGAGGGCGGTCAGGCTGGCGATGAATTTCCGCCGCACCTCCGGCCACACCTGCTCATGCCGGGTGATCACTGCCTGATAGTTTCCCGCGGCGAGGTCGCGGTCCTGGAGTTCCCACACCGCGCGGCCTTGTGCCGGGTATTGCTTCAAGACGTCGGCCATCAGCCGGTCCAGGTCGTGCCACAGGAACGAGCGCTGGGCGGATAGAGGTGCGAGGATTGCCAGCAGGCTAACCGCCAGCGGCGCGGGCGACACCGTCGGGAACAACCATTTCCAGCCAGCAGTTAGAGCGATGGCCGCGCCGAGGCAGAACCACGGCAGACCCGGATAGATCCGGTATTCCGGCATGAACTCCGGAATCAGATAGAACACCCGGAACAGGATCGTCGCGACATAAAGGAACAGGCACACGCCGAACAGCCGCGTCGGTTTCCGCCAGGCGAGAAACACGCTCAAGCCCGCAAGCGCGAGCATTCCCACCGCCGCCAGCATCGCCACCTTGTCCGGGATGTTCAGGAAACCCACGCCCGCCGGGACCAGCGTCTCCGCGATGTGGTGGTCCGAGCTGAGTCCCACCGGAATCACGCTGCGCCAGGCGAATTCCCAGAACACCCGCGAGATCGTGTAGCCATGGCCCACGAAGCGTGGGTTCGACCATTGGTGGATGGCACTGTGCCCGAAGTTCAACAAGCCCATCAGCCACAGCGCGGAAATACCGATCGCCACCGCGGCCGCGACCCATCGGAGGTTCCGCCGCAGCAAGTTCCAATGGGCAGGCTGCGCGACCGCCAGTCCGACCGCCCCGGTCGCCATCAGCGCATGAAACACGCCCGGCCCTTTGGACAGCGTCGCGCCCACGATGCAGATCGCACAGCCCGCCAATTTCCAGCGGCCACCATCTCTCAGAAATCGCAGCAGCGCCCAAGCCGCCAGCAGCGAAAACAGCGTGACCCACGCCAGATCTTGTGTCCGCAAGTAGTTGGGAATCTCACTCGCCAGCGGATGCACCGCAAATAACAGCGCCCCGAACAACGCCACCCCCGCCGGCCAGCGCTCGCGCAAGAAATCCCGGCCGAACCCGAACAGCACGCACGCCACCGCCGTGTGCAGAATCCAGTTCACCGCGTGGAACGCCACCGCCGACATCCCGAACAACCGGTATTGGAGAAAATACCCGAGATACGTCCACGCGTTGAGCCGGGTTTTCCAAAAATGACCCGAGCGGACGATCTCGTTGTCCCGGATCTGCGACACGTCATCCATGTAGAACTGCGACCCGAGGCACCACAAATGTGCCAGCGCGCTGGCCGCGATGATGATCAAGAACGGCAGCCACGGCTTGTCCCGTTTCTCCCCAGCCGTGTCCCCGGTGTCGCGCTTCACCCCGGGATTCTAGCAAACCGGGCACGCGTCCCGGCAATCTTAAAAGCAAGGCAGGGCGTGAATCCCAACGCGTCGATATGAACAGGCTCGAAGGATGGCATCCCAAAAATGATCTGCCCCCCTGCGGGAAGAACGGACCGCGAAATTTATTTCGCCTGATGGATGGGAGACACGTGAAGTGAATTTCACGGTTCATCAAGACAGCGCCGCATCCAGCGCGTGAATGGCGTGGTCGATGTCGTCGAGGCTGCTGGAAAGCGGCAGCATCAGGACAACCGTGTCCATGATCGGCCGGGTGAGCAGGCCGTGGGCGCGGGCGGCGAGGCAGACGGCTTCGCCAAAGCGTTCGCCGGGCGGGAACTTCTCGCCATCCGGGCGGCGGAGTTCGATCCCGGCGATGAACCCGCACTGGCGGATCTCGTGGACCGACGGCTGGCGGGATTTCAACGCGGCCAGACCGGCGGTTAGGCGGGCGATTTTTTCCGGCAGGTGAGCGAGGGTTTTCTCAGTTTCGAAAACATCGAGGCTGGCCAGGGCCGCGGCGCAGCCTAACGGGTTCGCCGTGTAACTGTGGCCATAGTAGAACGCGCGGTCGGCCGCACCGAGGAACGCGTCGTAGATTTTCCCGGTGGTGAGCGTGGCGGCGAGCGGCAGGTAGCCGCCGGTTAGACCCTTCGCGAGACATAGGAAATCCGGGATGACGTTCTCGCGCTGGCAGGCGAACATGGTTCCGGTGCGGCCGAAGCCGGTCATGACTTCGTCGAGGATGAGGTGGACGCCGGTTTCATCACACCACTGCCGCAGTTCCGCGAGCATACCGGAGGGCCACGGGCGCATTTCATTCACGCCCTGGATGAGCGGTTCGATGACGACTGCCGCGATCTCACCGACCGGCAAGGCCCGAAGTTCATCCATCGAAGACACGTGTTGGACGGGATAACCCATCCCCCGGAACCGCTCGAAAAACCGCCCGACGCCGCTGAGCGAGGCCGCGCCGAGGGTGTCGCCGTGGTAGCCGTTGGAGAAGGCGACGAAACCCTTGCGTTGTAGTTCGCCGGTTTGCTGGCGGTATTGCACGGCCATTTTCAACGCGCACTCGACAGCGGTCGAGCCGTCGTCAGAGAAGAACACGCGCTCCAGGGTTTTCTCCGGGAAGAGCCCGGAAAGCTGCCGCGCCAATTCCGCGGCAAGCGGGTGGGTGAAGCCGAGAAACGAAGTGTGCGCGACTTTTCCGAGCTGGTCTTGGATCGCCGCGTTGATCCCCGGGTGGGTGTGGCCGTGGATGTTGGTCCAGATCGAGGAATTCCCATCGAGGTAGCGGCGGCCCTCTGAATCCCACAGCCATGAGCCTTCGCCGCGGACCAGCACCAGCGGTCCGTGGCCACGCGCGCACCATTCCGCCTGGCGGGTGAACGGGTGCCAGCAATGGGCTTGATCGGCCTCGATCCAGCCACGGGTGTCGTCTCGCATGGCGAGAGAATGACTTGCCAGCCGGCCCGCCGCAAAGCGGGAATTGACAAGGTGCGGCGGCTTGTAGGGGAATGGTTCATGGCAAGGGTTAGGGAAGGCGAAAAGCGCGCTGAAAATTTTCAAATCCGATGAACTCCGGGGATTTTCAATTATTCCGGCGCATCTGGTTCATCGGCTTCGCGGGTCATCGCCGTGTGGACGATGCGGCTGCGCTAAAAGCGGTGATCCGCAACGAACTGGACGGATTTTGCGCCAGCCTGAACGGTGAGGTGGTGGGTTTGGGAAGTGCTGCGGCAGGGGCTGACCTGTTGTTCCTGGAAGCTTGCGAGGAAGCCGGATTGCGGACGGTGGTAATCTTGCCTTTCCCGGAAGAGCGGTTTGCCGAGGATTTCGATGATCCGGCGGACTGGGCGCGATCCCGCGAGAGGATGGCGGCCGCGACGTGGTGCGAGGTTGCACCGGGAAATGAAGCGGCACCCGAGGCTTATCATGTGGTCGCGCGGGAGGTGCTTGAAGTGGCGGACCGGATGCTGTTCGCGTGGGACGGCCAACCGGCGCAGGGGCTGGGAGGAACGGCGGAGACCGTCTTGGAAGCCGGGGAATGGGGTGTGCCGGCCCGCATCATCGATACCCGGTCGCTCGATGTGCGCTGGCAGACGGGAGCCGCGCCGAAGCAGGTGGCGGACCCTGATTTTCACGGTCTGCCGGCGGGCCGCTCGGTGGTGGAAATCTTCGAAAAGCTGGACGAACGGGCGGTGTCGCGCGCACCGAGGTCGCGATGGTTTGCGGCCGGGACCTTGTCGGTGAATCATCTCGCGACCTTGCTGGCGGCGGTGCTGGCGGTGTTTTTCCTCTCCGTGGGCAAGGACATCGGGGCCGCGATCAAATTCCTGATGGCGCTGTTGGCGGCTGTGTTGCCTTGGCTGGGATCGCGGTTCCGGTTGCAGGAAGGGTGGGTGGCGGACCGAACCCGCGCTGAGTTGTTGCGATCCGTGCTTGCCTCGCATGAACCGGGCAGTCCGTTGCGACCGCCGGGCCTGGATTTGTTTGAGAAGGACGGTGCCTTCCTGCGCAGCGCAGCCCTGCAACTGGTGCCGGATCGCAAGGGCTGGGAAGCCGCCCGGGATGCCTACCTCAAGGATCGTATCGACAAACAAATCGGGTTTTTCGAAACGAAGGGCAGCCAGGCGGCGCGCAGGATGCGGGTTTTCGGCAAGGTGTTCTGGGTGGCTTCGGTCGGAGCCATGTTGTTTACCGGCGCTGCGGTTTTCGCCAACGTGCTGGTGCTTGCCAAAAAGTTGGAAATCGATCCGCTGTGGAACCAATGGGGGATGAACTTCATCCCGTCGATCTTGCCGGGCATCGCCGCGTGGAGCATGGCGTTGATTTCGGTGTTCGAATACAAGCGCCGGGCCGGACTCTATCAGCAGCTCGTTGTCACGCTCCAACTACTCCGGCCGAAGTTGTCCGATGCCAAGTGCGCCAGCGCCACCCAGGCGGTGATCCGCCAGTGCGAACGGCTGTTGTTGAACGAACTGTGGGAGTGGCAGGGCCAGCGGCGGAAAAAGTAAGTTCGCTGCGGAATGTCGACGGAAGTGCGGAGGTAATTGATTCACCCATTCCGACCGTGCCTTTCGGGGCGAACAGATCACGATCAACCACCTCGATTCCGTAAGCGGAGGAAACTCCGCCCTCTTGACACGCTCAGGCGGCGGCGGTTCTTCGGGCGCGGGCCCGGACGGCGGCGATCCTTGCGGGCGTCAGCGATGCGATCACTTCGGGGGCGGTGACACCGGGTAGCCGGGTGAGGAGTTCCGTGAGGTAGGTCTCCACCGGGATCTCGAAACGGCGACAGTTCTCCACGAGGGTGTAGATCGCCGCTGCGTGGTGGCCGGCTTGCTTGGAGCCGAAGAACAGCCAGTTCTTCGCGCCGAGCTTCACGGGACGCATGCAGTTTTCGACGAGGTTGTTGTCGATCTCGAACCGGCCGTCCTGGAGGTATCTGGCGAAGGCGTCCCAATGGCCGAGGCCGTAGGCGAGGGCACGTCCCATGGGGCTTCGCGGACGGTGCCTGGGTAACATGACTTTCATGGCGGCGTGGATCCGCCTGACGATGGGGGCGCTCCGCCAGGCGCGCTCGCTCTCGCGCAGGGCGGGACCGGCTTGGTGTTCGCGCAGGCCGGTCTCGATGTGATAGAGATGGCCGATGAGCCGCACGAGCTGGGCGGCGTGACGGGAGGGTCCGCCATCAAGGACCTCGGTGAAGCCGCGCCGGATGTGGGCGAGACAGGCGATGAGGCCCGTTTGCCCGCTGTGTTTGCCGTAGGATTTGTAGGCGCTGTAGCCGTCGCTCTGAATGTTGCCTTGGAAACGAGGACCGATGGTTTCGATGAGTTGGTCGCGCCCGCGGCCGACGCCCCAGTGATAGAACAGGGAGCCGCGGGGATCGTTGGCGACCCACAGGTATCCTTGCCATGATTTGCCGGTGCCGGGCTGAAGGTAGCGCACCGGAGTTTCGTCGAGCTGGAGATAGGTGGTGGCGAGGGTCTCGCGGCGGATGGCGAGGGCGACGGGCTCTAGCAGGCGGATGGCCTGATGGACCCAGTGGATGATGAGGTCGCGGGGAATGCCGAGTCCGGCGCGGGCGAAGATGGATTGCTGGCGGTAGAGCGGGAGGTGGTCGATGAACTTGCCGACTAACAAATGGGCGAGCAGACCGGCGGCGGGCAGCCCGCCGACGAGCGGGGTGGCGGGCGCGGGGGCGACGACGGGGGGAAGGTGG
>JBGSOI010000249.1:0-10883 GCA_041739215.1 Akkermansiaceae bacterium | reverse complement strand
TTCGTGAGCACGCGGTGGCGAAGCACGGCGTGGGCCAGCGCGCGGATGTCGTCCGGCGTGACGTGCGTGCGGCCGGCTAACAACGTGCGCGCCTTGCCGCCGATGACGAGGCATTGGGCGGCCCGCAGACCGGCGCCCCAGTTCACCCACTCGTTGATGAAATCCGGCGAGCCCGGGCGGTTGGGACGCGAGGCGTTTACCAGTCGGACGGCGTAGCGGGCCGTTTCCTCGGCGATGGGTGTTTGCCGGACGATTTCCTGGAACGCCAACAAGTCCTCGCCGGTGAAGAGCGCCTGGATCGGCTCGGGGCGGACTGAGGTCGTCTGTGTCACCACCGCGACCTCGTCATCCTCGCTGAGGTAGTCGATGCGGATGTCGAACATGAACCGGTCGAGCTGGGCTTCGGGGAGCGGATAGGTTCCCTCCATTTCCACCGGGTTCTTGGTGGCGAGGACGAAGAACGGCTCGGCGAGCACGTATCTGACTCCCGCGGCGGTGACCTGGTGCTCCTGCATCGCTTCGAGCAGCGCGGACTGGGTTTTCGGCGGAGTGCGGTTGATTTCGTCGGCGAGAATCAGATTGGCGAAAAGCGGGCCTTTCACGAATTCCAGCCGTCGGCCGCCGTCGGGAGTTTCCGCTAGAATCTCCGTGCCGGTGATGTCGGCCGGCATCAGGTCGGGCGTGAACTGGATGCGGTTGAACGAGAGATGGAATAGCCGGGCGGTTGACTGGATCAGCAGCGTTTTCGCGAGGCCGGGCGCGCCGGTGATGAGCGCGTGCCCGCCTGCTAGAAGTGCGATGAGGAGCTGTTCGATGACGTCTTCCTGGCCGCGGATGACCTTGGCGAGCTCGCGCTTGATCCTCTCTTTTCCTTCCGCGATGCGCCGGACGATTGCTTCTTCCGTGGCGTGTGAGTCGTTTGCCGTAATCATGAATTTTTTCTCAGTGCGTCATCGAATAGACGATGATGTTGATGCCCATCGGATAGGCTTTTTTCTCGCTGAATTCCTTGAAGTAGAACGGATCCTCGCCCTCCCGCTCCCAGCCGTCGCCGAGGTCGGTATTGCGGCAGATGATGACCATCATGCGGCCCTTCGCGTCGAAGATGCCGTAGTAATGGGCGCCTTTTCCGCCCTTCTCCCAGAAGACGCCGGTCTCGCGACCTTCCAATGCCTGCTCGATCGCCGGGACCTGCGGCTTTTCCTTGATCTGGAAAACCGTGCGGTAGATCTCGTGATCGAGTTCGAGTTCCGTGATCGGGCGATCCGGAAAAAGCTTCTTCATTTGATCGCGCGTGTTCTCCCATTCGTATTCCCCCCAGAAATCATCGATCATGAGAAACCCGCCGTTCATGAGATGGTCGCGCAGGATTTTGATTTCCTCGTCCATGAGGTCGAGATCGCCGGTTTCAACGGTGTAGAGGAAGGGCCACTTCTTCAATTCCGGATCCAGAATCCCGACGACGAGCGGGTCCGGATGGACGCGGATTGCGGTCATTTGCTGGAGGCGGAAGGAGAAATTCAGGTCGCTGTCCGGGTAGTCGGTGGCCCAGCGGCGGTGGTTTTCCGGGCGCAGACGGACGAAGCGAAACGTGTCGTCGGGAAAGCGCGCGTCGTTCTCCCATTTCGCGACGCCGCGGCGGTCATCCGCATTGCGGCGGCCAAAGCGTTGGCGTTGGGCCTCGGCCGCGGTTACGAAAGTGATCCATAACAGAATGACAGCGGTGAATCGGAACATCATGGCGATTGGGGCAGGCGGACAAGAAATTCAAGGGCGGCTTCGAAACGCGGATTGTCCTCCAATGCTTTCAGCACCTGCCGCCGCGACTCCTCGCGGTCACTGTCGCGGAGAAGCGTGGCGAGTTCGAAACGCAGGCGACCGGCGTCGAGCGTGTCGAGGGCGAGAAGAGAAAAATAGGGCTCGCGCGGCGGAGTCCCGGTTTCCTTGGCGGCCGCGATGAGCGTGCGGTAGGCCTGCTCTTGAAACGGATTGGTTTCGAGCATCCGATCACCATCGGCAAGGCGCTCGGCGGCGGGAAGCTTGGCGCTGAGTTGCAAGAGGCGGGCGGCGGCCTCCGAGGCATTCGCATCGATTTCCAGCAGCTTCGTCAAGGCCGCGCGCTCACCGGTTTCGTCGCCGAGTCCGCGGCACGCGAGGGAAATCGCCTGATAGGGATTGAAGGGTTCGCGGTTGTTCGGCTCGGCGGAAATGATTTTTTCGAGGAGCGTCTTCGCGTCCTGCCATTTCCCTTCCTCCGTGAGTTTGGAAACCCACATCATCGCCGCGGCGTAGCGCTTGGGACGGGCGGAAACCCATGCTGCCGGGTCCTTGCGATATTCGACGTATTCCTCATCGGTTAGGAGAGTCCATTCGAGATCCGGACCGTAAGCGGTGGCGATCTTTTTCGCATATTCCAGGAAGGAAGTTTCCAATTCGGCAAGCGGGAGCGTCCTTGCGGCGAGCGCCTTCCCGATCGGTTTCCCGGCGGATAGATCCGCGAGAATCGAGCGCATGGCATCGATCCCGAACCTTTCCACCACGAACTCCGCCACCAGCGACGCGTGATAGTAGCCGAGCATGATGTCCTCGCCGGCGAACGACTCGTCGAGATTCGCGATGGGCGGCACCTTGTCTGATAGAAACCGTTCGCGGTATTCCGAAGTCATCCCCTGCCCCCAGCCGGGCCGGACCTGGCGCTCCTCATAAACGCTGATGCCTTCCGACAGCCAGCGCGGGATCCGGTGGCGGCTGGCGGCGAGCGTGATCGTGTGCGCCATTTCGTGCCAGAGCACGGCCTCCCAGTTCGCCCGCCCGAGACGGCCGCGCGGGCTGGTCATCGTGATGAGCGGCCCGAAACACACGCCGAGAAACGCCTCCCCGCCCGGCAGCCCGAACGTGCGGATCGCGAAATCCTCCTGCTTTGGCAGCATTTCCACCATCACCGGGTGCGGCAGCTTGATCTTGTATTTGTCCGCCAGCGTCCGTTTCGCCCGCGCCGCCAGCTCCAGCGCGCGGGTTCCGAAAACCTCCATGTCCTCCGGCGACATCCGGAGCCGAACGCCGTCCTTTTCCCTAACGGGATAGTCCTTCAGCTTGTCGCGCAGCGTGATCAGATTGAACGCCGCGACATGATAGGGATCGAGTTCCTGGGCGAGCGCGACGTTCTTCCACCCCTCATCAAGCTGCCCGAAGCGAAGCTGGTTGGACCCCAGTTCAAAATGGATAGCTGCCGACTCCGGATCCTCCTCGCTGGCCCGCTTCAAGTGGACGATCCCTTCGGAAAACCGGTAATTCCCCGCCAACGTCACTCCGACGATTTCCGACACCCGGGGGTTGCTCTTCCAGAGCTTGCGGGCGTTGGAAAGCGCCTTCTCCGCCTCATCATCATCATCCGCCAACAGCGCGAGCGCCGCCAGGTGCGCCCAGGCTTCCGGGTGATCCGGATTCACCGCCAGCACTTGGTTCAGCACTTCTTTGGCTCCGGTCGCATTCCTGCTGCCGCCGAGTTTCTCAGCCTTCAGCAACAACGCCTCGGTAAATTTCGGATTCGCCCGCAGCGCGAGATCGAGGTAGCTGGAAATTTTCTCCTCCGGATTTTTCAACGCCTCCGGCAGCTCCACGCCAGCCTTCTCCAGCCCCAGCGCAAACTCCGGATCACCCGGAAACCGCTTCAGCCCTTCGCGGAAATTCTCCGCCGCCAAATCCCGGTCATGATGCGCCAACGCCAGCCGGCCGATCGCCAGATACGCCGCCCGCCCGCGGGGATCCACCTTCTTCGCCGGCTCGAACAAGCGCTGGAGCACCTCCTTCGCATCCGCCCCCTCCTTCAGGAAAAGCCCGCCATACGCGACCGCTTGCCGCGATCGCCCTTCAACCGGTGCATCCGGCTGAAACTGCATCGCCTGCCGCCTGACCGCCTCAGCTTGCGCGCCTTGGCCACTAGCCTGCAAAGCCTCAGCCAACTCCCAAGAAAGCTCCGGATCAAACCGAAACCGCCTCCAAGTCGCCGTCCCGCGTGCCACCGCCTCCCGGTATTTACCCGTTTCCCGCAACACCCGGAGCTCCAACGCCGCAAACTCCGGCTGTATCCCTGAAAGCGCTTCACATACTTCTAGACAAGCCGGGTGGTCCCCTTTGAGGAACAACTGCTCCGTTGCTTGAAACTCTTGCGCCACGACTAGCGGCGATAGTCCCATGATCACGCCTGCAAGCGCGAAACCCAGCCAGCTGTTGCCATTTCCATGCACTGCCATACAGCTATCAGTGCATCTCCGCCGCGCAAAGGATTTTCCTGCCGATGTCCCGTCCTTGCGCGCGATCAATCCGCACCGAACATCCCTAATGCTTCGCGTCTGCCTGTGGTTCCTGTTGCTGTCCGGCCTCAACAGTTTGAGCGCCGATACCACCAAGGTCGTCGTTGGCAAAACCGGTTGCACCGCCCGCCAGCTCACTGTCAAAAAATGCTGGGTGAAAATTCCCGGTGTGATTTCCGTCACTGTCCTCCCCCACCAACCCAAAGATGAAAAAGGCCAACGAACTTTTGTCATCGTCTCAAGCGGAGGTTCTCCCACCGAAGAAACGCTCAGGTCAGCTCTAGGCCGTAGGGCTAAACACTACCCGATTCTTCGGAATCCATAAAATCCAACGGTCACTCACGATTCAAGAATCCGGACGGTGCCGGCGCTGCCATCCATCTCCACCAGATCGCCCGTCTTCAGGGTGGTGGTGATGCCCGGGAGGGAGACGATGCATGGCAGGCGCAATTCGCGGGAGACGATGGCGGAGTGGGAAAGCAGGCTGCCGCGCTCGACTAGCAGACCGGCGGCGGTTGGGAAAAGGACGACCCAGCCGGGGTCGGTTTGGCGGGCGACGAGGATTTCCCCGGGCTCTAACCGGGCACCGCGCGGATCGAGGACGACCCGGACTCTGCCGGTGACGCGGCCGGGACAAGCGCCGCTGCCGGTGAGTGAGGATTCCGTGGTATCGGCCGGGCGGGTGTTTTCGAAATGATCGTGGCGGTGGAGCGGGCCGCGGGTTTGGAAGCGGTCGGGCGGGGTTTCGGTGGTTTCGTAGATGGCGAATTCGGCGCGGCGTTGTTGGGCGAGGGTGCCGAGTGCGGCGGTGGTGCCGGTGGCTTCCCAGGCGGCGAGGATTTCACCGATTTCCAGATAGAAGACGTCGTGGGCGGATTCCAGCATGCCGTCGGCGTGGAGGCGATGGCCGAGTTCGCGGAGGATGGAGCGGACCCGGCCGAACAGGCGGGTGCGCTCGAATCGGAGATTTTCGCGGGAACGGACGCGCTCGCGGGCCTGGCGGAGAGCGTAAAGGAAGACGAGGCGTTTGAGGGGATTGCCCGGGAGAGTTGCTGTCTTCGCTGGGATCGGCGGTAAGTCGATGGCCGGACGACCGGCCATCGCGCCGATGGAGAGAAGCAGGCTGGCGGGATCGTCGCGGACGGTGGGGCTTTCGAGTTTGAGTTCTTCGAGGCAACGGTCGCCGAAGTCGGTGAGGTAGTTTTCGAATGCGGCGGCGAGTTCGGGAGCTTGGCGGAGTGCTGCGAGTTTCTTGTGAGATGAAATTTCCGGGTCTGCTAGAAGCTCAGGTAGTCCGGGATGCGCGCCGGCGAGGGCGGCCATCTTCACGATCCGCCGGGGAGGCTCGGCGCTGATGATTTCGCCTCCGTCCAGCAGGAGTTCGTTTTGCAGGGTGCCGGAGGAGTCGCCCAACCATTTCACGCACAAACTACGAAGAACGCCGTAGAAGATCATGGCGAAGAAATCATTGACGAGCGGGGCGTCCCATTTCTTGAGAAGCTGACGTTCGAGATCACGGTAATGGGCGACGAGTTCCTCGCCGCTCATTTGTGGGATCGGCAACGGCGGGGCGGCGAGCGCGGAATCGAGGCGGATTTGAAAGCGGGCGATCTGTTTCGGCAGGCCGGTGAGCTGGCGGATCAGGCCGAAGCAGGTGCGGACAAGTGCGAGCGTGTCGGCGCCGCGGCTGCCGGTGTTTTCCGCGACGATCTTCTGGACGATCTCATCGGGCAGCGGCTCGCGGACTCCCATCATTTGCTCCATGAATCCGCGGTTGAGCTGGAAGCCGGGGAGCAGCGCAAGAACGCGATACCAACTCACCAGATTGTAATAAACCCGGCCGCGGATCAGACCTAACATTTGAGGAAACACGTCGTCCGAGCGTTCGATGCGGTCGGGCGGCACGGACATGAGTTTGCAGAACTCGCGGTAGGCGGATTCGTAAATCCGGCGGGCAAAGGAGAACGTGAGCGGGGTGGTGACACCGCCATAGCTCTCGGCGATGTTGCTGTTGTCCCAGACACGGAGGGTATCGTCGGGATCGGGTGTTAGCCCGAGAGTGGTGATGGGTCGGGACTGGAGCAGCCAGAGCTTCCCGGATCCGTCGATGGCCCACTCGATGTCCTGCGGCCGGCCGCATGCGGTTTCGCAGCGGCGGGCGAGGGTGGAAACGGCGATGGCGTCGGAATCTGATAGAATCGCGTTTTCGGGGCTTTTCAGGATCGAATGGGAACGATCGATGCGCCACGTTTCGCCATCGACCTCGCCGGAGACGAGCTTTTCCCCGGTGCCCGGAACGGCGGAGACCACGGTGACTCCGCGATTTCCGGTAACAGGATCCGCGCTGAAGGCGACGCCGGCACAGCGCGGGGCGATCATCCGCTGGACAAGGACGGTCGGAGCGGAAGGAGCGGGAAGGCCGCGCTCATGGCAGTAGATCAGCATCGAGTCACAGTTAGCGGATGCGCGGACTTCCGCGATTTTTCCGGACACGTCCTCCGCCGCGACTTCGAGATGGCTTTCGAACTGCCCGGCGAACGAATGCCCCGCTCCGTCTTCCTGGGTGCCGGAGGAACGCACGGCAAACGGGCCGGGACCGAGGGTGGGGATGGCTTGTTGGAGTTCGTCGGCTGTCCAGGTGGTATCCGGAGGCACGGCGAACCACGCGGGGATCTCAAATCCGAGTTCGCCCAGTCGCGCCAAGGCTGCGCCTTTTCCGCCGAGGCGGGATGGATCGAGAGTGTCCGGATGGAGGAATGGCATGGTGGAAGATGAAGAGGAATTTAACCGCGGATGGACGCAGATGAACGGGGATAAGAGAAAAAGTTGAGAGTTTGGAGTTGAGGGTTGAGAGAAGGAGACGGATCGCAGACATCCTCAGAACTTCTATCTCCTCTGTGCTCTTCATTAGACATCTGCGTTCATCTGCGGTTAATTACTCTTCATCTCAAAACCAGCGGCACAAGCCCCAGCATCAAGTAGAGGGCGAGGGTCCATACCGCGGAAACGATTTCGATTTTCTTTCCGGAAAGCGATCCCCGCAGGTAGCCGGGGAGAATGGATAGAGCGAGGAGCAATACGACTGCGAGAGTTGATAGAACGGGCAACATGAATTGAATGGCAGATGCGGCGAGAACGGCGCAAAACAGGGTGGCCGATAAAGCGCCGACCCAAACGCCCGCGCCGCCTGGCTTGCCCCAGAGACGGCTGTAGGTTTCCACGCCCTCTTCCTCAGCGGCGGGTTGGCGGAGTTTGCGTCCGATCTCGATCACGATGCCGTTGAAGAAACTCGCGGCGAGAAACCAGCCGAGCCCGGCTGGAGCGGACGATCCGCGTGGCAGCCATTCGCAGGCGGTGCCGAAGAAATCGACGAGCGGCATGATGCCCATGTGCGAAACCAGATAGACGACGGGACGCTTTTTCAGCCAGTCGCGGCAGAAGAACTCGACGCTCATCAGTGCGAGATAGGTCCAGGCGATTCCCAGCACCCAGAGCAGCCTGAAATCCAGCGCGAGCACCAGACCGGTCTGCACCAGAGCCGCGATGATGAAAAGCACGCGAAGCTCGCCGAGCGTCACCAGTCCGCGCGGCACCGGGCGGTAGGGCCGCCAGCGGGCGTCTTCACCGGCGTCCTTGAATTCATCGGCGATGCGGAGTTGGAGGAACATGAGCAGACAAACCCCGAATGCGGTTAGAACCATCTGCCAACCGGGCGCGGGTGCGCCGCGGAGCAGCGAGGAAAACGACACGGCACACGCGCTGAATGCAAAAATCAACGGCCCGTGGGCGAACACCGGGAAGCGCTCTTTCTGGTAGATCCACCAGCGGTTCATGGAGCCTTGCGGATGCGGGCGAGCTTGCGGTGGGCGCGGGAAAAGTGACCGGCGCTGAGCGCGGCGATGATCGAAAGCTCGCCGGCTAACAGCAAGCCGGCGCATACCTCCGCCAGCGCCCTCGCCTTCCCCTCGCCTGCGAGACCCATCAGTTCGAGGCAGGCGCGCTGAGTCGGCAATCCGGTGCCACCGCCGACGGTGCCGACCATGATGCCGGGCAGCGTGACCGAGGCGTAGAGCCCGCCATCGGGCGTGACTTCGAAGCGGGTGACGCCGGTGGCGGATTCCGCGACGCAGGCGGCGTCCTGGCCAGTCGCCAGATAGAGCGCGGCGAGGCCGTTGGCGAAATGACCCTGGATGCCGAGGGTTCCGCTGAGCACGCCGCCGATGGCCGACATCCGCCAGTAGTCGGCCATGGCTTCGGGGGTGGTGTGGAGGAGTTTGGAAATCAGCTCGGCGGTTAGTTTCACCTCGGCAGTGACTTTTTTCCCGCGGGCGGACGTGAATGCGCGGGCGCTGGCTTTCTTGTCGCCGGATAGATTCGACTCGACGTAGTAGCGGACCGGCGGGACGGGCGAGGTAGCGAGGATTTCATCGCACACCGCCTGGGTGGCGAGCGTGACCATGTTCTGGCCCGACGCGTCGCCGGTAGTGAATTCGAAATTCAGATAGACATGATTGCCCTCCACCGTGCAGCCGACATCGACGAGCTTGCCGTGGGATGTGGTGGTGGATGCGATTTTCTGAAACTCGTCGAACCGGGCAAGCGCCCAGACGACGAATTGGCAGGCGTCCCCTGCCGTTTCGAAGACGAAGCCGGGCGCGCGGCTGAGGCTTTCGTAGAGGACCATTGCCGAGCAGCCGCCGGCGGCGGTTAGAACGCGACAGCCGCGGTGGTAGCTGGCCACGAGCGCGGCCTCGGTCGTCGCGAGCGGGATCCGATAGTCGCCCTTGGCGGCGAGTCCATTGACGCGCAATGGACCGGCGAGCCCGACCGGCATCCGCATGAGGCCGATGAAGTTCTCGATGTTTCCCTGATAGCGCGAGAGGTCATCGGACGAGCCGTGCAGGAGGATTTCCCGCAGTTCCGGGTCGCCGCCGATTTCCTCCCAGAATGTGGTCGCGCGCTCCTTGGTGACTTTCGCGGTTCCGGTGGGGACGTCGGGGAGGTTTCCGAGATCCGGTTTGAGTCGCAGGGCCGCTTCTTCCTGACTGTTAACTCCGAGCATTCGCGCCGCGTGATCCTGCGTGAGCCCTCGTTTTCCGGTCATGCCGCCACGATTGTCGGAGCGGGCGGCGGCGTCAATGTCAGGGTTTCAGCGTCTTGTTGAAGAACTCGACGCTGCGCTGCCAGGCGAGCTTGGCGGCGGCTTCGTCGTAGCGGGGAGTGGTGTCGTTGTGGAATCCGTGGTTGGCGCCTTTGTAGATATGGGCCTCGTATTTCTTCCCGTGCTCTTTGAGCGCCGCTTCGTAGGCGGGCCAGCCGGCGTTCACGCGCTCGTCCATTTCCGCGTAGTGGAGCAGCAGCGGGGCCTTGATTTTCGGCACGTCCTCGGCTTTCGGCTGGCCACCGTAGAAGGGAACCGCCGCCTTGATGACGTCCGGCAGGCGGACCGCAAGCGTGTTGGACATGCCGCCGCCGTAACAGAAACCGATCACGCCGATCTTGCCATCGCAGTCCGGGTGTTGCTGGAGCCACAGGGCGGCGGCCATGAAATCCTGGGTCATTTCCTCGCCATCGCGCTTGCGCTGCAAGTCGCGGCCGGCCTCGTCATTGCCGGGGTAGCCGCCGAGCGGGAAGAGCGCGTCGGGCGCGAATGCGAGGAAGCCCTCGACGGCGACTCGGCGGGTCACGTCCTCGATGTAGGGATTGAGCCCGCGGTTTTCGTGAATGACGAGAATGCCGGGAAGCTTCTTGCCCGCGGCGGCCGGCTTCACGAGATAGCCGCTCATTTTCCCAGCTCCTTCCGGCGATTCGTATTCGGCGCGTGATGTTTCCAGGCGCTTGTCGTCCTTGGGAATCTGTTGGGCGAGCGCGTAGTTGGGTTTGAGCGTTTCGAGCAGCGCGGCGGCGGTGATGCCGCCCACGGCGAACTTGCCCGCGCGGTCGAGGAAGGTCCGGCGGTTCACCCGGCCATGCACGTATTCGTCGTAAAGATCCAGCAGTTCCTGATCAAAGTCGGCGGCGGTTTTTCGGTTCATCCCGCTTAAAACTCCGATCGTTGCGGATTGTTTCAGAAGAAATTCTCCCATGGATCCTGTGGAAATCCCTCTGAAAATCAATCCTTGCCATCCATGAATTGGAGGGGTAAAGACCCTACGTTCAAATTGCAAGTTCGCAGTTGGACGCGCTTTGTCCGGTCTCTTACGCCATGGTCTCGGGAAGTGTTGAATGTGATGGCGTGCTAAGAATAGACAAAAATGGACATCTACGTGGGCAACCTGCCCTACACCGCTACTGAAGAAGACGTTACTGGCCTCTTCGCCGCTTATGGACCTGTTGAACGGGTCAAAATCATCACCGACCGCGAAACCGGCAGATCCAAGGGATTTGCCTTCGTGACACTCGGCGACCAGAGCCAATTGAACGCTTCCATCGAAGCACTCAATGGTTACGACTATCAGGGCCGCGCGCTCCGTGTGAACGCGTCCGAGCCAAAAGAAGCCAAGCCCGGCGGCTTTCGTCCTAGCGGCGGTGGCGGTGGTGGCGGCTACGGCGGTGAGCGCCGCGGTGGCG
>JBGSOI010000110.1:0-21859 GCA_041739215.1 Akkermansiaceae bacterium | reverse complement strand
TGATTTGGCCGGTGCCTTCGGTCATCCAGACGCGGGCGACGGCGGTTTTGCGGCGGCCGGTGGCGCTTTGAGTGGTGGTGGCGGTCATTTTGGGAGAAGAGTTGGATTATTTGACGGCGTGGGCGACTGGCGCTTGGGCTTCGTGTGGGTGAGCTTCACCGGCATACACCTTGAGCTTGCCGAACTGGGCACGACCAAGGCGGGTCTTTGGGAGCATGCCCCAGACAGCGCGCTCGACGAGCAGGATCGGGCGACGCTCGCGGACGATGCGTGGAGTCTCGACCTTCTGGCCACCGACCCAACCGGAGAAACGGGTGTAGATTTTGGAAGTTTCCTTGGTGCCGGTGAGGACACATTGGTCGGCGTTGATTACGACGACAAAATCGCCTGTGTCCACGTGACTGGTGAAAGTGGGCTTGTGCTTGCCACGGAGGAGGCGCGCGGCCTCAACGGCGACCTGGCCGAGGACCTTGCCCTTGGCGTCGATGACATACCACTTGCGCTCGACTTCGTGCGGCTTGGCGGAAAACGTATTCATGTGCTTGTAATAAAAAATAGCTTCGGACACACGGGATGTGCGAAGGGGTGGGGAAACTAGGGAGCCGGTTTCCGGGTGTCAACCGGGAAATCTTGGGAATTTCCCGCCTGAAACCGGCTGCCTGTTCAGGGTTCGCCCGAGAATCCATTCAATTGCGCTCGATGTTCAGTACCTTGCTGGCGCTTTTGTTTCCGACCGAGTCCACGGCGGTGATGGTGACCTTGTTTTTGCCCTTTTTCAGGGGGGCTTTGAACTGCCAGGACTTCGTGCCGGTGGCGGTCTTGGTGCTGCCGGAGTTGACCTTGTAGGTGACCTTGGAAATCCCGAACGCGTCGCTGGCCTTGCCCTTGATCGTAAGATTCGCGGCAGTTGTGGAACCGGGCGCTTTGGTGGTGACGGCCAGCTTGGGCTTGGTCAAATCCGGCGGGAAACGGAGCACGCGGTTGTTGTTGAAGTCCGGAATCCAAAGGTTGCCGGCTGCATCAACAAAGGGTTGGAAAAAGGGACCGTACAGAATCCGATTGGTGACACTGCCCGTATTCGTCGTGAAATCGGGCTGACCCACCACCCCTTTAGCTGCGGCACCGTTCGACAAGCTGGAAGCCCCTTCGAAGCGCAGAACGCGGTTGTTGCCATAGTCGCTCACCCACAGGGTGTCATCAGGGGTGATCCAAACGCCATAAGGATCACTGAATTCTATCGCACTGAGCCCGGATGTCGTGGTGGCGAAGTCCGGTTGGCCAAGCACCGCGCTTGCACCCGCTCCATTGCCAAGGGCCGCGGCATTGTTAAAGCGCAGGACCCGGTTGCCGTTGTTGCATGCCACGAACAGCACCCCCGCGGAAGAGATGGTGACGCCGAATGGACTCTGCAGTCCGGACGAGCCCGCTCCTGCGGCGGATGTGGTGAAAAGTGCCTGTCCGAGAACGCCATTCGCAACCGCACCGCTGGCTTTGGTGCTGATGGAATCAAAGCGCAGCACTCGGTTGTTGTCGTTGTCAGCTACCCAAAGCCGATCTTCGGTGTCAACCCAGAGGCCGCTGGGGGAATCCATTTTGCTGGCTGTTGTGCCCGGCGAGTTGGTGGCGAAATCCGGTTGTCCATAGACCCGGTCTGCATAGGCTTGGGTTTCCCGGTAAACCGCCGCCTCGTACACCAGCACCCGGTTATTGTTAGTGTCCGTCAACCACAAGCGTCCCATGCGGTCTAAAAACAAACCGGAACCGTTATTACTGCTTAACCCCTGATCGCCCGATCCTGCAGTGCTGCTGCTAAACCGGGGTTGTCCGAAAACGGCCTCTGCCCCGGCACCGTTGGCCAACGAGGCGACGTTCGGGTAGCGCAGGATCCGGTTGTTGCCGCGGTCGGCCACGAAGACCTTGCGGCTGACCGGATCGATCACCACCGCCGCTGGGTTCTGAAGGGAGAAGGAATTGGGAGGAAATAGACCGGCGCTGGTGTTGAAATCCGGCTGCCCCAGCACCAGATCGGCGATGGCGTGGGTAGGAATGGTTTTGCCGGTGGCAGAGCCAGCCAGCAGGAGGCCAAGGAACGCAGGTAGGAATCGAGTTTGCATGGTCTTTGGTGACTAACGAATCGTTGCAGGTGAAACAAGGAGAATCCCGGGCCGGTCTTGACCTGGGTGACGCGGCAGCGGAAGATCGCGAGATAGTGAAACCTGCCCATCTCATTCCGCCCGTGCTGGCCCTCATCGCGGTGCTGCTCTGGAACCTCCCGCCGTGGCGGTCGATGCAGGCCTTGGAGGCTAACAGTCAGAACCTGCGCGTGCGGATCGCGGCAGCCCGGACTCCGGCCGCTACAGGGGGGCGGGAAACCCGCGAGAGACGCGCGCCATCGATGGCGACCGCCCGCGAACACAAGGCCATCGACTGGCAGTATCTATCCGTCCAGGCCCTGCTTGCGGAACAGCGCAACCCCGGCGAAGCGGTTGATGATGAGGCGTTGGAAACCCTCGGCGAACGTTTGTCGGAGATGACCCGCGAGGAGCTTCTAACGGCACTGGATGAGATCGCCGCGCTCGGGCTGGAACCGGAGGCCCGGGCGAAGCTGGAGGCCTTGTTCGTCGAGCACTTGGTGGAGAAAGACCCGGAAGCGGCGCTCACCCGGTTCGCCAGTGCGATCCGCGACGATCCGGACGGCGTGGGCTCCGGGTTGTCACCCGCGCTGCAGGCATGGGCAAAACTGGAACCAGCCGCCGCGACCGCATGGTTCGACCGGGCGATTGGCGAGGGCGTCTTCGAGAGTAAAACGCTGGACGGACGGAGCGACGCGCGGCTGGAGTTCGAGGCGACGCTGGCCGGTGTGTTGTTAGCGACGGACCCCGCTGCGGTGGGCCGGCGGATTGAGGCGCTGCCGGAAGACCAGCGGGCGGAAACGCTCCAACAGATCACCGTTGCCGATTTGGATCCCGCCGCGCAAAAGAATTACATCGACCTGACCCGCAGCTTGTTGCCGGTGGACGAGCGCGAAGGGCCGTTCGCGTCCGCGTTCTGCGAGTTGGTTCCCGATGGCGACTACGCCAAGGCCACGACTTTTCTGGATGGCATCCAGGCGACGCCCGAGGAGCGCTCTATCGCCGCCGGCTTTGCAGCTAACAACCGGATGGATGATATCTCGCAGAATCGCGAAGTGACTTACGAAGACGTGGCCGCGACGCGGGAATGGCTGAGCCGCCAGGCCCCGGCCACGGCGGATCGCCTCATGGGGGAGGCTTTGGCACAGGCGGCTTCGGAAAGTGGGGACAAGGCTTTCGCGAAACTCGCGGATATCGTTCTCGAAGTCCATGCGAGCAGCGGCAACGACGAGATGTTGGCGGCATTTCTCGAAGGTTCGGGATCCTCGGCGCATCCAGAGCAGGCTCGCATCCTCGCGCAAAAAATCACCGACCCGCAACGTCGCGAGGAGATTCTGGAATCACTCAGATAAATGACAGCGTCCCTGAAAAAATCATTGCTGCTGGCCCTCGTCATTCTCGCGCTTGGCGGGGCCGCGCGCGTGTTCCAAGAGCAGCATCTGTCCGTGATCCAGAAAAACCATCGCAAACTCACCGCCGAAGCCGTTAGTCTCGGCGTGCCGGTGGATGCGCCTGAACAACGTCTAACCAAACGCCAGCGCGAACAACAGGAAAGCCAGGCGCTCGCCATCGCGGCCGAATGGATCGCGCTCTCCAAGGAAATAGAAGCGCTCGAAAAAATCGGAAGCCGGCCGGATGTGGCGACGGACCAGCGCATCGAGGAATTCCTCGAGCGCCTGGCCGCACTCGATGCCTCCCAACATCAGCGAATCATCGCCGAGGTGCGGGCAAGCGAAGACATCTCCGTGGAAAGCCGGCGCAGGATCATCAGCGCTTCGATCGGAAAGATTGCCGAAGATCACCCTGGATCCGCACTGTCCCTATTTCTTGAGTGTTCCGACCTGTTGGCCAAAGACGAGGCTGGCAAGCATGTGATGACCACCGCCCTCAGCGGTCTGGCCGAATCGAATCCTCAGGCGGCGGCTGAGTGGCTGGAAAAAAATGCCGGCACCTATGGCGGAATCGCCGATGACGACACGCACCGGGAGGTGATCGCCAGCATCGCCGGGAACGATCCCGAGCTTGCTTTCAAACTGCTGGGCGGCTTGCAACTTGAGGATCCCACGGCCGCGCTTCATGCGATCATCGAAACGGGGGAGGACGACCCGGCAAAGCGCGACGCCATCCTGACAGAGCTTCGCGGCTATCTTGCCACGCTCTCCGACACCGGGGATCGCGAAAGCATCCGCAGTGAAGCGTTCGAAGCATTCGCCCGCAACCTCGGCGAGGAAAGCATCGACTCTGTTAGCCAGTGGCTTGCGAAATCCAAGTTGACCCCGGAGGAGATGACAAGCTTCGCCGCCGGGCTTTCTTACTCCGCAACCGGGGCGGACACTGGCAAGTGGATCGAGTGGATGGCCTCGAATCTAACCGAGGATGGCATGGAGGAACCGGTGAAGGACCTTGTCGGCGAGTGGACGCAGCAGGACTATCAGGCGAGCGGGCAATGGCTGGCCGCCGCTCCCGAAAGCTCGGCCAAGCACACCGCCGTGCTCGCCTACGCCGCCGCCGTCGCCGAATACGAACCGCAGGTGGCTGGCCAGTGGGCGATGACCCTGCCGCCAGGTCCGGTGCGCGATGAGACGCTCAAGGTCATCTATCAAAACTGGCCCGGCAGCGATCCCGTGGGCGCGGCCGCTTTCGCCCGCGAGCACGGGTTGGAATGATCCGTCAGTGTCCTAACATCCATGGCCGCGCCGTGGCTTTCTGGCCCTGGAGCTGGCCGAGCTTGGTGTCCCGCACCCGGGCCGGGCGGATCTTCGTTCCGCAACCGCAGCCGCTTCCGCACGAATGGGCGTTGCTGATGCGCGGTTCGTGACGGCTCTTTTCGTTGATCGCTGTGGCCTTCCGTTTGATGGGGTTCATCAGCGCGAGGTTGGGCGCGAGGATGAGCCGCTGGCCGACGCGCGAGCACTCGGGGCACGGCGTCGGGTCATTGCGTTCATCGATTGTCAGCAGCGCGCGGAAGTCGCCGCACTCCGGACAGTTGAAGTCGTAAACGGGCATGGCGGTGGGTGGTTAGAGCACTTTGGCGAGGTCGAAGCCGGGCGTGACGCTCTTGATGGGACCGTGGGCGTTCGGCATGATGTCGAAGTCGAAGATCTCCGTCGGCAGCCACAGCGTGGCGCAGGCGTTGGGAATATCGACAATGCCGCTGATGTGACCCTCGACCGGTGCGGTGCCGAGAATCGCGTAGGCTTGCTCGCCGGTGTAACCGAATTTCTTCATGTACTCGATGGCGTTGAGGCAGGCCATCTTGTAGGACACGAACGGATCGAGGTAATGCTGTTTGCCGGACTCATCAACGGAGATGCCTTCGAAGATGATGTGTCTCTTGTACTCCGGGGTGAGCGGGCTCGGAATGAAGAGCGGATTGCGGATGGCGTATTTCTCCATGCCGCCCTTGATGACGCTGACGCGGATATCGAGGTAGCCGGCCATTTCGATGGCACCGCAGAACGTGATTTCGCCGTCGCCCTGGCTGAAGTGGATGTCGCCCATCGAGAGCCCGCCGTCTTTGACATAGACCGGGAAATAGACCTTCGATCCTTTCGTTAGATTCTTGATGTCGCAGTTGCCACCATGCTCGCGTGGCGGCACCGTCCGTGCGCCTTCCGCAGCGGCGGCGTCGCGTTCCGAACCGGTCATGCGCCCCATGTGGGCGGTGCCGGCGGAGGGCAGAGCGCACAATGGCGGAACCCGCTCCGGATCGGTGTCGAAGAGTTCCTTCTCCCGGGTGTTCCACATGTTCAGCATCTCCTTTGATGGAAGACAGCCGATGAGTCCGGGGTGCATGATCCCGGCGAACTCGACGTTGGGAATGTGGCGCGAGGAGGTGTAGATGCCGTGGAAGTCCCAACAAGCCTTGCGCGCGTCCGGATAGTGGTCGGTTAGGAATCCGCCGCCGTTGGTCTTGGCGAAAAGTCCGGTGAAGCCCCACTGGTATTTGTCGAGCACGCCGACATCGAGGATGTCCACCACCAGCAGGTCGCCGGGCTCCGCGCCGTGAACGCCGATGGGGCCGGACAGGTAGTGAACCTTCGTTAGATCGACCACGTCGATGTCGGTGGCGTCGTCGTTGTTCTTGATCTGGCCGCCGGTCCAGTCGATGCACTCGACGCGGAACTCGTCGCCCTGGTTCACCATGGCCACCATGGGCAGATCCGGGTGCCAGCGGTTGTGAAGGTAATCCTGGGACTCGGGAGTGGCGTCGAGGTCAACTTTGATCAGTGTTTTCATGGTTGGTTGGTGTTGTTGGAAAATGGGTTCAAACGGCGAGCATGGCCTTGATCTGGTCGGCGTCCACGTCCGCCCGGCGGTCCTCCCGGACGAGGTGGCCCTTGTCGATGACCATGATGTTGTCGCAGGTATCGAGTACGAAACTGAGGACCTGCTCGCTGACGACGATCGTGAGTTTCCTCAGATCGCGGATCTCGCGGAGGCTGCGCGAGATGTCCTTGATGATGGACGGCTGGATGCCTTCGGTCGGCTCGTCGAGGAGCAGCACGCTGGGGTTGGTCATCAGCGCGCGGCCGATGGCGAGCTGCTGCTGCTGACCGCCTGATAGATTGCCGCCCTTGCGCTTGCGCATTTCGTGAAGCACCGGGAAGAGTCCGTAGATCTCGTCAACGGCCTCCTTGCTGACTCGGCCGGAGACGCCGGATATGAGATTCTCATAAACGGATAGATAGGGAAAGATCATCCGGCCCTGGGGGACGAACGCGACACCCTGCTTGACCCGCTTGTGGGATGGTTGGTTGGTGATTTCCTTGTCGTTGAGCGTGATTTTCCCGCCGCGGGTGGGGATCATGCCGATGAGCGCTCGGAACAAGGTGCTTTTGCCCATGCCGTTGCGGCCGACGATGCCGAGGATTTCCCCCTGCGGCGCGGTGAAACTCATGTCCGGAATGACGACGCTCTGACCGTAGGAGACCTGGAGATTTTTGACGGAGATCATGGTTTGTTAGTGTCCGATGTAAACTTCGATGACTTTCGGGTCGGCGCTGACTTTCTCCATGGACCCTTCCGCGAGGATCTTGCCGAGGTGCATCACGGTGACGCGGTCGGCGATCTCGCGGACGAACTCCATGTCGTGCTCGATGACGATGACCGAGCGGTCTTTGGAAATCCGACGGAGCAGGGTGGCGGTCTCGGTGCGCTCGCGCACGCTCATGCCGGCCACGGGCTCGTCGAGCATGATGATTTCCGGCTCCTGCATGAGCAGCATGCCGATTTCCAACCACTGCTTCTGGCCGTGACTGAGAATGCCCGCTTCAGTGTCGAGCTTGTCCAGCAGACCGATCTGCTCCGCCACATCCTCGCATTGTTTCTGGATTGCGGCAGTGCGGCGGAATAGCAGGCAGCCGATCACGCCGCGGCCGGTGGGGTGGGAGAGTTCGAGGTTCTCGAAGACGGTCAGGTTCTCGTAGATCGACGGGTTCTGGAATTTCCGGCCGATGCCGTCGCGGACGATCTTGTATTCCTTGCGGCCGCGCAGCTCCTTGCCCTTGAACTTGATGCTGCCGGAGGTGGCGAGCGTCTTGCCACAGATCAGGTCGAGCACGGTGGTTTTGCCGGCTCCGTTAGGACCGATGATGACGTGGACGTGGTTCTCGGCGAGGTAGAAGTTGAAGCCATCGACCGCTTTGAAGCCGTCGAATGAAACTCCGAGATCTTCGACTTCCAGAACGTTGGGGTGATCAGTTTTCATCGGGTAGCGGGGATTTCGTAACGACGGGATCAGACTTCTTGAAGCGGTTGAGGAGCGCCGCATACTTCTCCTTGCGGGTCGGGATTTTCTCCAACAGGCCGGCGAGGCCGTTCGGGAAGAACATGACGACCGCGATGAACGTGCCGCCCATCAGATAGAGCCAGAGGTCGGGATACGCTTCGGAGAAGGTGGTTTTCCCGAAGTTCACGATCAGGCAGCCGAGGATCGCGCCGAGGACCGACAGGCGTCCTCCCACCGCGGTGAAGATCACCATTTCGATGGAAGGAACGATGCCGATGATGGACGGCGACATGAAGCCGACCTGCAGGACGAACAGCGCTCCACCCAGTCCGCTGATCATCGCGGCAAAGGCGAAGATGAAGGCGCGGATCATCGCCACGTCGTAGCCCGAGAACCTGACGCGATCCTCGCGGTCGCGGATGGCGACGAGCACGCGGCCGAGGCGGGTGTTGATTATATATTTCGCACCGAGAGCGACCGTGAACAGCAGGGCGACGCAGATGAAGTAGAGGATGTATTGCGCATTTTCGCTGCGGATGTCCCAGCCTAGCAGGGTGCGCAGGTCGGTGATGCCGTTCCTGCCGCCGGTGTAGCCCTGGTTGCCGTCGATTCCCAATGAGAGGATCAGTGCGATGGCCTGGGTGATGATGGCGAAGTAAACCCCGCCGACACGCCGCCGGAACAATGCCCAACCGATGATGAAAGCGATCACCGCCGGCAGTATGAAGATGGCGAAGATCGTGAATGGCAGACTCTTGAACGGCTCCCAGAACAGCGGCAGTGCCGTGATCTGGTTCCAGTCCATGAAGTCCGGAATGCCGGGCGTGGACTGGATCGCGGTGGTCACCGGGTCGGAGGCTTCCAGCTTGAGAAACATCGCCATGCAGTAACCGCCGAGGCCGAAGAAGACGCCCTGGCCGAGACTCAGGACCCCGCAGCGGCCCCATAACAAGACCAGACCGATGGCAACGAAGCCGAATGTTAGATATTTTCCCACCAGGTTGAGCCGGAAGACCGGGAGCGCCAGCGGCAGAATGACGAGCAGCAGGAGGAGAAACCCTCCGAAGGCGAGCGCCTCACCTCGTGTCTTGAACAGGGTCCGAAAGAAGAGTGGCATGGGTGTGTGTCAGTTGAAGGTTGGGATCAGTGGCCGCGGACCTTGCTTGGGAAGAGTCCTTGCGGGCGGATCATCAGGCCGATGACGATGACCAGCAGCGTGGCGACCTTGCCCTTGGTGCCATCGAGGAAGAACTCGAGGATCGACTGTGCCTGGGCGATGCCGAAGGCCGAGGCGATGCATCCTAACAAGCTTGCGGTTCCACCGGCGACCACGACCAGGAACGCATCCACGATGTAGCGGCTGCCGCTGTCAGGACCGGTCGAGCCGATGGTGGTGAACGCGGCTCCCGCAATGCCGGCGATGCCACAACCGAGAGCGAACGCGAGGCGGTCCACCTTGCCGGTGTTGATGCCGACCGCGGCGCTCATCTTGCGGTTCTGGACTGTGGCCCGCAGCCGTAGACCGAAACTGGAACGATAGAGAAAGGTGATCAATGCGATCGTGACCACGATGGATAGACCGAGCACGAACATGCCGTTGATCGGGATGTCGAGGCCTTCCTTGACGGTGTAGGAACCCATCAGCCAATCAGGGAGAGTGGGAGTGACCTCGCGCGCGCCGAAGATCGAGCGGTAGGTCTGTTGGAGAATCAGGCTGAGTCCCCAGGTGGCTAACAGCGTGTCCAACGGTCGGTGGTAAAGATGTCGTATCATCAGCCACTCGACGAGCGCCCCGAGGGCCGCGCACACAACGAACGCCAGCCCGATGGCGGCCACGAAATAGTAAGGCCCGAAACTGGGGGCATATTGCTGGGTGAGGGATGAGCAGAGATAGACGGTGTAGGCACCGAGGGCCATGAACTCGCCGTGAGCCATGTTGATCACTCCCATCTGCCCGAAAATGAGGGCGAGGCCGAGGCCCATCAGGAGGAGGACGCTGAACAGGCTGAGGCCCGAGAAGCCCTGCATGATGAAAATGCTTTGTAATTCTTCGTTGGTGTATTCTCCCATAAAATCAGGCGTTTCGAGATTTCAAAATCAGAGTGTTCGCATCAAAAGGGAGGGCCGGAAACTACCCGGCCCTCCGGGTTGGGGAAGGGCTCAAGAATGAGCCGGAAGGGTCACTGATAGCCCTTGGGGAATGGATCGGGCTCGATGAGTTCCGAGGTGTAGAGAACCTTGGCCTGGCCGTCCTTCTGCCATTGGCCGATGCGCAGCTTGCTCCAGAGGTGATGGTTCGGATGGACCTTCACATAACCTTCGGGCGCGTTGGTGAGTTCGATGTCGGCGGAAGCGGCGGCGATCTTGTCGATGTCGAAGCTGTTCGCTTTTTCCACCGCTGCTTTCCATAGCCATGGGCCGAGGTAACCGGCCTGGGTCACGTCGCCGATGACGCTGTTCTCGCCATACTTCGCCTTGAATGCTTTGACAAATTCGACGTTGTTAGGATTGTCGAGGCTCTGGAAGTATTTCATCGCTGAGTAGAAACCTGCAAGGTTCTCGCCGCCGATTCCCAGCACCTCGTCTTCGGTGACCGAGATGGTTAGAAGCGTCTGTTTGCCGCTGTTGATGCCGGCGGCCGCGAGCTGCTTGTAGAAGGAAACGTTGGAGCCACCCACGACGGCGGCGTAGATCACGTCCGGTTTCTTGAGCTTGATCTTGTTGATCAGCGACCCGAACTGGGTGCTGCCAAGGGCGTAGAACTCCTCGCCGACGACCGTGCCCTTGAGGACGTTCTCAATGTGCTTGCGGGCGATCTTCATCGAAGTCCGTGGCCAGATGTAGTCGGAGCCGACCAGATAGTAAGTCTTGGCCTTCTTCTCCTTGGCGATCCAGTCAAGCCCGGCGAGAATCTGCTGGGTCGCTTCCTGGCCGGTGTAAATCACGTTCTTCGACTGCTCCAGGCCCTCGTAGAATGTCGGGTAGTAAAGCATTCCGTTTTCCTTCTCGAACACCGGCAGCACCGCCTTGCGGGAAGCGGATGTCCAGCAGCCGAAAACGGTGCCGACCTTGTCGCTGACTAACAACTTTTTGGCCTTTTCCGCGAAGGTCGGCCAATCGCTTGCGCCATCCTCCTTGATGACCTTGATCTGTCGCCCGAGCACTCCGCCCATGGCGTTGATCTGATCGATGGCGAGCTGTTCGGCCTGGATCGATCCGGTCTCGCTGATGGCCATGGTGCCGGTGGCCGAGTGAAGCTGGCCGACGGTGACGGTGTCATCGGTGACGGCCAGTCCGGTCGTATTGACCTCGGAGGTGGGTGGTTTTGCCTGCGCGGTAGCCGCCGCGAAAGCAAGGCAGGCGACCTTCAGCAGAAGGGGGCTTAACGATTTTAGTTTCATGGTATGGAGTGGTTTGTGACTGCTCGAAGCGGGAACGAACGATTCCGTTGCCCGGCGTTATCGAGAATGCACCAGCCATGCCATGAGCCTTCGGCTTGCGGTGAATTCGATTCACCTTGGGATGGCCCGGGACCCGGGGCCGGTGTGGTTGTTAGGACTTCGGATCAATGGCATCGGGTCCTTGGCATGCGGCTTGCTCGATTGGATCGACCGATCATGTTGAGCAAAATTCACAATCGCGCGGACGCGCTGCCCAAGGAGCCCGCGATCGATCCGGGAATCGTGGACATGAAGCGGCTGCAGATGTTTTATGTGTCGGTGCGCGAGGGCAGTTTCGCGGCTGCGGCCCAGATGTTGTCGGTCAGTCCGTCGGCGGTCAGCCATGCGATGAAGGCACTGGAGGAGGAACTGGACTGTTCGTTGTTCCGGCGCTCGGGGCCGCAGGTGAAACCGACGGGTGCGGCCATCCGGCTGATGCCGATGGTCGAGGATATTCTTGTTAGAATGGCGTCGATCAAGAACGAGCTGGCAACGGCGGACGGCCGGCTGGAGAATCTGGTGATCCGGTTGCCCGCCAGCTTGATGGGGCTGATGAGGACCGGCGTGTTGTCCACGTTCCACGAATGCTTTCCAGCGGCGGAGCTGGAAATCATCACCCGCGAGACGGAAGCGGGCGCGGCGGTGGAGGTCCGGCCGGATTTTGATATCGATTATTCGCACCGGGTTCCCAGCGAGATGATCCGGCGGGATCTGATTTCCCGGGAGTTCCACCCTTGCGTGGCCCCCTTTCACGAGCTTGGCCAGAAGTCCCGGATCTCTACGGGAGACTTGAGGCGGTCGCTCCTGATCCTTTCGGATCCCTTCATCCTCGATTCCCTGGCCCGGTTTCTGGAACCGGGAGTGGCGGGCGGTCTCAGGAAATGGATGGTGCCGGATTCCCGGGCCGCCCGCGAGCTCGCGCGGCACGGGCAGGGGATCGCGTTTCTAACGAACGAGGTGCTGGGCCGTGCAGTCGAGGACGGGACTCTGGTTCGCCTGAAACTGCCGGGGCTGGAGATCAAGCGCGGCTGTTGCGCATGGTGGGCACCGGATCGCCCGCTGACATGGGTCGCGGAGGTTTTCCTGAGCTTGCTAACAGCGAAGTCCGGGGCCGGCGGGGATCGCGAATAGGCTGGGACTCAGTTGGGAAGCAGCAGTCGTGCAGTCTGCTCGCTGGGCGCGACCTGGGCCGGCAAGGACGAGGCGTCGTCCAGCGACATGAGTTCCTCGACGAGCTTCCTGATGTCGGGAACGGCGTCCTGGTTCAAGGTGGGAAACGCGTGCAAGCTCGCGGCCTGTTCGAAGATCCCGGAACGCACCAGAGGCTTGCCGCTGCCGGACATTTTCGCGATGGCCCTGCGGAATGCGGAGACCTCCAGGAGCTGGGTGCGGGCGGCGGCGATGTTGCGCGACACGACCTGCGTTAGATCCGGGTGCCGGTCGTGGATGTCCTTGTGGCAGACCATCACCAGTTGTTGGGCGAACTTGCCGGGAACAAATCGAGGGTCGCGTCTCCCGAGTCCGGCCGCCTCCGCGTGGATGCCCCAGGGGGATGGCGCGATGATCGCATCGAGCGCGTCCGCTTCGAGAGCCTGGATCATCAGATCCATCGGCAACATCCGGAAGCTGAGCTCGATCGAAGTCCCGCCTTTCCAGTGGCCGAGCCATTCGAGCGACTGGGACTTGGTGAGCGAGTTCCGGCTTTCCACCCCGAAGGTCAGCCGCGCCGGAAGCTTCACCCGCGAGCCGGATTTCGCCGGGTAGAATGCCTTGAAAACCCGTTCTCTGAGAACGAGCTCGGTGGGGCACGCGTGGATGAACATCGTCACCTTCCAGCAGTTCCGCTGGCCGGGCAGGGCGAGCACATCCGCGACGAAAATCTCCCACGGAACGATGCCGCCGGTGATCTGCCGGGTGAGCATGCTTCGGGCGATTTCCCCGTAGCTCGAAAACGCACGGAGCTGGAATGGCGATCCACCGGTGCCATCCTGATCGTGAAGCCCGTCCGCAAACAGCGGCACAACTTCTAGTGATGGGAGTATTCCCAAGTATTCGGCGATGGCCTTCGGCATTGGAACTGAAACAAATGAGAATGTGCGAGCCTCGTTTTCCCAGCCGTGATTTTGTTAGGTCATGCCACGTTGCTGAACTCGCGTTTAAGCAGATGACATACCAATGCGCCGGCGGTACCCGTCGGCGAATGATTTCGGTTCATTTCTCTCGCGGCGGGTGGATCACTTTTCGTTCTGCGGAAGCAGGGTGAGCCCCTTGAGAAAAGGTTTCCAACGATCGTCGAAGATTTGATCGGCTGGAATCGGGGTGCCGTCGTCGGCAAAATTATGTATCTGCCCTCCATGTCCACCTCCTCCGATCATCTCCATCGCACTCATTCTGCTGGAGGTCTGTCGGATGATCAGCAAGGTCGGGAAATTTTTTTCATCCGTTGGGTAAAACTGTTCCCAATTGATTGACGAGATCAGGATTTCTGAAGTGTCGCTTGGCAAATTGGAGCGGATGTCCGTTTGCAAGCGCTGGGAAACAGACTCGGTGATTTCTCGCATGGCGCTGTTGTCCATTCGGATCTGGGATTGATCGGTTTGAACGACTTTGATGAGTGTCTTCTCCGCAGCCAGCAACTCTTCTTTGGCACGCTTGAGTGAAGCTTTGATTTCAGCCTCCTCGGCTTCGGTGGCTCCCAAAAAGGGAAAGGCTCGATCAATCCCATTGAACGTAGCCATGATGTTCGAGTTGAATTGCAGGCCTTTGAGGGTTTTCGCCACACTGCTCACTGGAACCGAAATTCTGGCCTCCGTGGTTTTTTTCTTCTCGTCCCGTTTGCTGACTCGGGTTCGAGTGGCCGGGTCCTCCCCAGCTTCTGGCAGGCTGGATGAAGAACGTCTCCCGCTGGATTTTTCCTTGCTGATTGCGGAAATCGGCTCATTAGCCGGTTTTTTCCATGACAGCGCGAAGGCCACCCCAAGTGCGAAGCTAACAATCGCGGTGCCGGTAATGATCCAGATTTGGCGGGACTTCATGTGTGTGTTAGAAATGGAATCACTCGGGCGCATCCGTCGGCCTGCTAGGTGGCGCGTTGATCGGGCGGGGCAGGGGACCGGTGCCGGCATCGCCGATGGCTGCTTGCGTGCGGATCGCCGATGCGATGGACGAGGCGAGCTTCTGGCGGTAGCCGGCGTCGCTGATCAGGCGGCTTTCGGCGGGGCTGCTCAGGTAGCCGCCTTCCAGCAGGAGGCAGGGGATTTCCGGATTGCGGGTGAGGCGGATCCTCCGCCGGACCAGACCGCGGTTGCCGCTTTCCGCGGGTGAAACTTGGTTCATTGCCTGCTGGCAGCGGACGGCCAATCCGTGACTATCGACTCGCCAGTAATACGTTTCCGGGCCACGGATGCCGGACGGGCCGCTGTTATAATGCATGCTCACGAGGATCGCGTCGCCATACCGGTTGGCCCGGCTCACCCGCTCGTCGAGATCAATGAACGTGTCGTCGCTGCGCATCATGACCACCTTGAAATCGCGCCGCAGGTCTTTGGCGATCCGCTCGGCGGTGTCCAGCGCGAGGTCCTTTTCCCGCTGGCGCGTGGCAGGGCTGACGGCACCGCTGTCCTTGCCGCCATGGCCGGCATCGATGATGACCGTCTTGAATCCCTTCGGCCCGGGCCGGTGACCGTAAACATCGCGCCCGGCAGAAGATCCCGCGGGAGGCGCTGCGCACGACGCCAAGAATGCAGTTAGGGAAATGCCGAGGGTGATTTTGAGAAACGGACTCATGGCCGGGATTCATCGCAGGATGCCGGGCGAAGGGAAAGCCCCGGTTTTCAAATGGAGCGGATTCCTCCGCCTTGACGGATCACTCACATGCAACGAATCCTCTCCCGCTTGAAAGCCACTCACCTCATCCCGCCTGTCGTGGCGTTCGTCTTGGTCGGAGCATGGAATGCCGTCCAACTGCGGTCGATTTCCTCGTTGGAAAGCGATGTCTCCGTCATGAAGGAGAAAATCGCCTCGGCAGTCGCTTCGGGAAGTTTTCCGGGGATCTCCCCGTCCATCGCACGGTTGGACAAATCGCAGTCATCCACCCGCAAGGGATCTTATGATTGGCAACAGCTTGCGGCCGGTTTGCTGGATTTGGAAAGCGGCGGAATGTCAGACCTCCGGGCCGGTGTCAGCTTCCAACAGGAACTAACCGGAATGACCAAGGAGGAGATGATCGTCGCGCTTGACGAAATCGCCGGCCTCGATCTGTCCGATGATGCCCGTGAAGCGCTGGAAAGCCTGATCCTCGCTCCGCTGATCCGCGAGGATCCCAAGTTCGCGCTCGAGCGTTTCGCCGAACGGATCAACAGCGAATCGAGTGCGATCAGTTGGCAACTCTCGACCGCCTTGAGCGACTGGGCCAAGCAGGATTTGGCGGCTGCGACGGCATGGATGGACCGCCAGATTGCGGACGGGAGATTCGACAGCAAGACTCTCGATGGCCGCAGCAAAGAGCGCACCCGCTTCGAGTCCGCCCTGATGCAATCCCTGCTCGCGACCGATCCCGAGGCCGCAGCCCGGCGGCTCGCCGCGATCCCGGAGGATGAGCGGCGGGAAGTCCTGGAGCAGATCGCATTCCCGGAACTCGGCCCCGGGGATCAGAAAGCCTACGCGGAACTGGTCCGCCAGTTAGTCCCGCAGGACGAGCGTGCCGGATCCTTTGCCCACATCGCTTCCGAACTGGTCGATGACAGCGGCTACGCCAAGGTCAGCAGTTTCCTGGATGCCGTCCACGCCACTCCCGACGAGCGCGTCGCCTCCGCCCGGCAAACAGCGGAATCCCGCCTGCAGTCGTTAGGAAGTGAACGCGAAGTGAACCGCGCGGATGTGGACAGCCTCCGCGAGTGGCTGACCCTCCAGGCACCCGGCCAGGTGGACACCATCACCGGCAAGGCCCTCGCCGAGGCCGCCCAGGCGGACGGGGAGTTTGGTTTCGAGGAGGCGTCCCAACTTGCCCTTCATTACCAAAATAGCAGTTCCAATGACGACGTCCTCGTCGCCTTCCTGAAAAGTTATTCCGCCCGCTCGAATCTGGAACAGGCCATCCAACTGGCCGACCAGATTTCCGATCAAGAGCGCCGTCAGGAAATCCTCAACCAGCTCAAATGAAAAGCTCCCTGAAATTCTCCATTGCCGCTTCTATCCTGATTCTCGTGATCGGCGGGGCGCTGGGTCTCAGGCATCAGCAGCGTCTAACGACCCTGCGCAGCGAGCAGCGAGATCTAGCAGTGAAGGCCGGAGCGCTCGGTATTGCCACCGCAGATAACGCGGATACGCCGGTCACCAAACGCCAGCGCGAGGATCGTGCGAACCAAGTGAGTGCGTTCGCCAAGGAGTTGGTCGCCTTATGCCGGGAAATCGAGGCTCACGACCAGAATGGCAGCGAGTCGGACGAGGCCTTCGAAAGACGCGGACTCGAAATGCAGGCCAAGCTGATGGAGCTCGACGCCTCGCAGCTCAAGCAGCTCATCGCGAGCTTGCGCGACAACACGGGTCTATCCGAGGAAACGCGGCAGAAGCTCATCTCTTACTCGATCTCGATGCTCGGGACCGACCATCCCGCGGCGGCACTTGCGCTTTATTCCGATTCCGCCGATTTGCTGAAGGACAGCCAGACAGGTGCGAGCGTGGTCGCCACCACACTTGCCAACTGGGCGAAAATCGATCCGCTGGCCGCACGCGAGTGGATTCGCAAGAACGCGGCGGAGCATCCGGACTTGGCGGACGACGATGCCAAGCGCAGCATCATCACCGGTGCCGCGGCGAACGATCCCACCCTTGCCTTCAAGCTCATCGGGGAAATGCAAATCGAGGACACGGCGGCTGCGGTCGACTCGCTCATCGAAGCTGGGAAAACTCCCGAAAAGCGCACGGCGATCCTTAACGCCTTGCGCGATCACCTCGCGACGGTTCCCGAATCCGAGCGCGCGGACCTGCTTCAGGAATCGCTTGAATCCATGGGCCGCAACCTTTCTAACGAAAGTTTCGAGTCCGTGAAATCGTGGATCGCCAAGTCCAACCTCACCCCCGAGGAAAGCGTCCAATTCACGGCGGGGCTCTCTTATTTCAACACCGGCAAGGAGACCGGTCGCTGGATCGACTGGATGGCTGAGAACCTCTCCGGGGATTCGGTGGCGCAGAACGTGGACAACCTCATCGGCCAGTGGACGCAGCAGGATTATCTGGCAGCTGGCAACTGGCTCAGCGCCGCGCCCGAAGGTCCGGCGAAGCAGGCGGCTGTCAGCACCTACGCCGGCACTGTCGCCGAATACGAACCGCAAACCGCCGTCCAGTGGGCGCTCACGCTGCCGGATGGTGAAGAGCGTCAGGCGACCTTCGAAGCCATCTATCAAAACTGGCCCAAGAGTGATGCCGCCGCTGCCGAGGCCTTCGCGAAGGAGCACGGGATCGATACTGAAACAGAGGAATGAGAGTGTCTGAAGAATGGCAGGGACCTTTCTCCGAAAAGGTCCGGCGAATGGGAAGCGAATGAATCTGCGCATGAAACGCTCCACAATCCGCTCATGGTCGATCATTCGCTTCCCATTCTTCAGACCGCCCGGAATGCAGGTCGAGCGCTAGCGAGATCCCATCAATCGCGCAGCGCATTCCGCATGGCCGGAGGCAAGTCGATCCCTGCCTTCGGCCAATATTCATTCCGCCTCTAAAGGAGCGCCTTGGCCGATTGCAGCGTGTCGATGTCGTCGATCGTCTTGTCCCGCCGGATTGCTTTGATCCGCGGGAAACGCAGTGCCAGTCCCGAATCATGCCGCGGAGACGGGCGGATCGCGTCGAAGGCGATTTCCAACACCACGTTCGGTTCCACGTGATGCTGGCGCCGTTCCTTGCGCAAGGTATGACGCTTGAAATGCTCGGTTAGGTCTTCGATCTCGTCATCAGTTAGACCCGAGTAGGCCTTGCCGATGACCCGCAGTTGGCCGTTCGCCTCGTCGCGCACGGCGAAGGTGTAATCGGATAGTACGTCGGAGCGCTTGCCGTGGCCCTGCTCAGCAATAATCACCACGCAATCGAGCGTCGGCATCACCCCCTTCAGCTTGATCCACGCCTTGCCGCGCCGGCCCGGCGAGTAGGGGCTGTGCGGATCTTTCGCGATGAGTCCCTCATGCCCGTCTTTGAGCGCCTGCTTGAACGCCACCTCGACTTCCACCGAGTCGTCGGCGGGATGGAGGGCGATGGTTTCAAACGGCGGTGCCAGTGACATTGACTCCAGTTTGCCCCGCCGGTCCAGCAACGGTAGCCCCAGCAGGTCCTCACCATCGTGCCAGAGCAGGTCGAAGGCGATGAACCGCAGCGGCACCGAACTGTCCTGGCCTTCGTCGGTTAGAAAGAGATCACCATCGGCCATCCGCCTGCCGAGGCGCTTCTGGAGATCCGCGAAGCCGAGCTTGCGGCCCTCGGCGAAGGCGATGAGCTCGCCATCGAGGATGAAGTCTCCGCGTAATTTTCTGGCAGCCGTTAGCAACTCGGGAAACTCATCGTCCAGCGGACGCAAGTCACGCGAGAACAGCGAGACGTCGCCACCGTGTTTGTGCAGTTGTGCGCGGATGCCGTCATACTTCGGCTCCAGCCAGAATGGCGGCGCAAACGGGAGCTTTTCAAACAGCGGTCGGTCATCCTCGCCATCCCGTTCGAGCGGCGCGGCAAGCATGCACTTCACCGGCACCAGCGGGCGGAGGGTTGCTTCTCCCAGTTTCCCGTGCCGGGCTAACAAAGCGGTCTCCCCGATGTCGCCAGTGAGCATGTGAACATGGCGGACTTCGGCGGCATCGGCCTTGAACGCAGCCGCGATGGCGTCTTCGACCAGTCCTTCCTTCAGCCCGATCCGCAGATCGCCGGTTAGAAGCTTGATTAGGGTCTCACCCTCCACCGGGTGCAAGGTCGCGAGGCGGGCCGCCAGCCGGTCAATCCGATCCAGTGAGCCGGAAGCCGACAGCAGCTCGTGGAGAAACGCCGCCAACCCCGGCAGGTCGAGCGGTTGCGGCTTGAGCTGGATTTCCTGAAGCACCAGCCGCGCGGTGCGGGCGGTGTCGTTCTGGCTGAGAGAGATTTCGCGGTAGCGTTCCTCCCTGACATTGGGCAGAGAAATGAGCGCGCGCCGGATCGTGGCGGAGCCGACATGCAGCGGCCGTCGGCCCGCACGCCGTGGCAGCGCCTCGCCTGTTAGCCAGACCGCGGCGAGGCGCAGATCTTCATCATCCTTCAAGCCGCGAAGATAGGCGGCGAGGTAATCGGCCTTCGCGACGCGGCTGCTGGTTTCCCCGACGAGCCGGCAGAGATCGCCGAAGTCCGCGAGCGCGCAGATTGCGCGGCTGTGGCGCGGACCGCCGGATGAACCGGACCGTTGGGCCGCCTGGTTGATCGAAAGTTCGAGTTGGTCGCCGCCCATCGCGCACCACGCATCGAGGCCTTTCCCCCGCAGTTCGGTGGCGAATTCCTTGGCGAAGCCGTGCACGGTCAGAATTTTCTTCGGCCGCACGCGCTTGATGCATTCCATCAAGCCGGGATGATCCGCGTGATCGGATAGAGGGAAAACCTCATCGACGCGGTAGCGGTATTTGGACCCGGGTTGCAGCGCCCAGCCGGTGAGCATCGCGGTGCGCTTCGCTTTCAAGCCACGCAGCAACTTCGAGCGGATCGTGTTAGGCGGCGCGATGACGACACAGCCCGGCGGCGCGTGGCCCTCGAACTCGACCGGTTCCGGCAATGTTTCCACACCCGCCGCGCGGCAGGCTACGGTCATCGCCGCGACCGCCGGATGGAGCAGCGCGGGAATCCCGTGCTCGCTTAGCAACGCCAGCGCTTCCTGGGCTTTTCCTAACGAGTAACCGAAAAGCACCGGTGTTTCCCCGTCGGCGAAGGCGTCCTGGATGAAGCGCAGGATGCCGGCCTCGATCTCCATTGGATTGGGAAACTCGAAATTCGGCAGTCCGAAGGTGGTTTCCAGGACCAGCGTGTCGGCTGCTAGAAAATTGACGGATTCCGAAGTGCGCCCGCGGCGGGTCTTGAAGTCACCGGTGTAGAGCAGGCTCGCGTTGTCCTTGATGCGGGTGACATGCAACATCGCCGAGCCGGAAATGTGGCCCGCCGGCAGCAACCGCAGCCGGAACCCATCGCGCACCACCGGCACATGAAACGACACCGCCTCGATCCGGCTCTCCGCGAGGTGGAACCGCTTGTGCACCAGCGCCGCGGTCACGTCCGAGCACAGCGCCGAGTCGTGGCGGGCGAAATGGTCGGCATGGGCGTGGGAAACGAACGCCCAAGGCTTCGCATCCCATGGGTCCAGCCACAGGTCGAGCTCCGGCAAGTGCAGGCCACGTTGGAAACGAACTTCAATCAATTGGCGGGCAGGCTAAACCCGGATTCGGGCAATGGCCAAGGCAAACCCGGCATTCCAGCCAGGGCGATTTGATGAGCCGTCTCAGGACAACTTTCAGGCTTGGCGGAGATGGCGGAGCGATTCAGGATGCAATCAAACTCTTTCGCCATGAACACTACCCATTCCCGTCGCACAATCGCCACAGTTTTGTTTGGCATCGCCGCGTTGCTTTCCGTGGGATGCACCACCACCCCCAATCTCTGCCAGCTCCGCGATCCGAACACCGGCCAACTTGTCCCCGCAAATTTCACCGGGACGCTCGGCACCGCTGAAGTCAAAAAAGGACTCGAACGCTCCGTCACCTTGCAGTCGGTTGGCACCTCCACTTGCGAGGGCTTCGACCGCGTCGTTTTCGAATTCAACACCCCAGCCACCCCGGGTTACCGCGTTAGATACACCGACAGGCCCATCCGCCAATGTGGGTCCGGAAACGCGGTTCCGGTCGCCGGCGATGCTTGGCTCGAAGTCCGGATGATCCCCGCCCAATCCCATACCGATGCCGGCCAAGCGACAATCGCGCAGAGGAACCGCACCGTGAACCTTCCCAATTTGCGGCAACTCGTCCAGACCTGCGATTTCGAAGGCGAGGTGACGTGGGTGCTCGGCGTCGGCAGTCCGAAGCGCTTTCGCGTGGTCGAACTAACCAATCCGTCGCGAATCGTTGTGGATGTGAAGCACTGAGGGCGTTGTCGGGTAATAGCCTTCGAAGCGACCGCCCCGAGATAACTCCGAATTGGATTGGTTTCATTGTGGTGCTTCGAGAAGCAGCTTCCATTTTGATTTGGAACATCCGGATCTATCAAAAGTAAAAAATATAATTTGGGCGGTCGGAGATCGCCATCCTAAGGCCTGACCAATCAAGCTTTCCACTCGGAAAATCTTTCACGGGAGCACACGATGTCACCGATGGAGCGGGCTGAAGTCGGGCGGACTGGTTGCTGTGCCCTAGATGAGTAATGCAGGCTAAGGCGGCGTAAATAAATAAACTTGCCAAACAGATTAAGATTTCTTAACTGTTCTTTCCGTGAAAGAAAGCGATGCCCTTATGCAGAAGTTTGAATCGATTTGGCCGCATCTGGACGAGCGTGGCAGGCGGATCACCGCC
>JBGSOI010000094.1:0-40278 GCA_041739215.1 Akkermansiaceae bacterium | reverse complement strand
TCGAGGAGCGCAGCGCCGGGTTTTTCGCGCTCGGCCGGACGATGGAAACCGCGCGGCCCTGCGCGGTCGTCACCACCAGCGGCACCGCCGTGGCCGAACTCTTGCCGGCGGTCATCGAAGCGCACTATCAGGCACGGCCGCTGGTCGCGATCACCGCCGACCGCCCGGCAGCGTTTCGCGGAACCGGTGCACCACAGACGATGGAGCAGCCCGGGATTTTCGGGAGCCACGCGTGGCAGGGGAGTTTCGGAGATTGGGATGGCAACCAACCGCTTCATCTGAATGTCGAGCTCGAGGAAGCCTTTGAGCCCGGCGAGGAGAATTTCGCGGATGAAGTGCTCGCTGAATTCAAACCCGTTCACGACAGGCTCAACGTCGCCGCGCTCGCCCGTTGGCTGCGCGAGGAACAATACAAAGGCATCGTGGTCCTCGCCGGCGGGTTGGAACCGGACGAGCGCGAGGATGTCTTCCATTTCTGCCAGGACCTCGGCGCGCCGGTCGTCGCCGAGGCAACCAGCGGCTTGCGCGAGGCGCTCCAATCGCTCGCGATTCACGATGCCGACCGCATTCTCAAATCCCGCCCACCCGGGAAAATCCTCCGCCTCGGCGAAGTCCCCAGCAGCCGCTTCTGGCGCGATCTCGAGGACTTGCCGCAGGTTTCCGTGTGGTCTGTTTGCCGCAACGGTCTGCCAGGACTCGCCCGCCAATCTGGCGTTGTCCGCGGCGCGCTTGATCGCGTCATTCAGGCGCTCGGCCCGATCGAACTCGCCGATGACGCGCTCGATTACCTCGCCGGAGCCGGCAGCCGCGCCGTGAAAATCGACGAGCTGTTGGAAATCTATCCAGACAGCGAACCCGCCCTCCTTCGCACGCTTTCCCACTATGCCTCCATCGGCGGCGGCTTGTTTCTGGGCAACAGCATGCCCATCCGCGAGTGGAACCACTTCGCCCAATGGCTGCGTCCCGTCCCGTCCGTCCGCGCGAACCGCGGCGTGAATGGCATCGACGGCCAGGTCAGCACCTGGCTCGGTTGGTCCGCCGACGTGAGCGAAACTTGGGCCGTTGTCGGCGACCTCACCGCACTCTACGACCTGGCCGCCCCATTTGTCTTCGAACAAATCAATTGCCAGGGCCGCGTCCTCGCCGTCATCAACAACGGTGGCGGGAAAATTTTCGAACGCCTCCCGCGTCTCCAGTCCATGAGCCCCCGCGCCATCAAGTGGATGACAAACCCGCAATCCGCCGACCTCTCGGGCCTAGCCACTCTCTGGGGCATGGACCACCTGCGAATCCGCACCGTCGATGATTTCGACAAGTTTGAGACCGGTGACAAGACACTTTTGTTGGAAATCATCCCCGATGCCGCGCAAACCATTGACTTCTGGGCGGCTTGGGACCGGATGCGGCCGTGACAAATTGAAATCCTTCTCCTTGCCAAGTCCCGCGAGGCCCGTTACGCATTCCCGCCCCAGCGCGAATGTGTTGGTCCCGTGGTCCAATGGATAGGACGATGGCCTCCGAAGCCGTAGGTAGTGGTTCGATTCCACTCGGGACCACTTGCTGATCATCTTTGGTTACGCCAACGCGCGGGAAGGTCGGGCTTGCAAGGCGCGAGTCTTTGTGAACAGGATGCCGCAGGCCGGAATCGAACTGGCCCATCCCCCCTCCCCCCATGGAACTATCCACCATCTTTCTTGTTATCGTTCTGGCATTGGTCTACACCGCCGCGGAATACTGGATTCCAGAGTGAGCTTTTGGCATTGGAAAGCCTGCGGACCATATGGAACCACAAGTCCGTTAGGCCTTCGGGCATGGCTTGGAGCCGGAAATAAAGGCTGGGTCCTGCATCTGGTGGCGGGAGGCAGATAACGGTGCCCCACTGATAGCCGGTCGACGGGATGTCCCCGGTCACCGTGGCGGTGCTCTGCGTGCGCGGTAGCCCAACGTCACAATGCCATCGGCGGCTCGTTCAAGCGGGGTGGGGATGATCCAGTGCGGCAGCGGATCGCCACTGAAGTCGAGTTCTCCGATTTTGGTTAGGCCGTCGTCTTCGGGATCCAGACCGAGGCCATGGAGGTGATGGATTCCCGGAAATTTGGATTCCATCCACGGGGAGTACTGAAAATCATTCGGTGGTGGATCTTCCACATGAGCAGAGATTTTCAGGTTGAATTTCAAGCGCCAGCGAATTTGGCGGTACGGCACATGTGGGCGGAGGCAGATTGCGCTTTCTACCTTTTCCCTCGCCCGCCACGCTCGCTTCTCTTTCCTTTCCCACCAGCAAGCCGATGCCATCCTCAGTTAGAGTTCCCGCCGTTCCACTCGATCTCGCCGTCATCGGTGGCGGGGCTTCGGGTTTCTTCACCGCCCTGCAATTCGCGGAGATGGCCCCTGGAAAGAGGGTCGCGATATTCGAGAAAAGCACGCGCTTCCTGCAAAAGGTCCGGGTGTCGGGAGGTGGCCGCTGCAATGTGACGCACGCGTGTTTCGATCCCGCGGAGCTGGTGAAAAACTACCCGCGCGGCTCGCGCGAGCTGCGGGCCGCGTTTCACCAATGGCAGCCGTCGGACACTGTCGAGTGGTTCGCACGCTTCGGGGTCGCCCTCAAGACCGAGCCGGACGGGCGGATGTTTCCGGTAACTGATAGTTCCGAGACGGTGATCCAATGCTTTCTGGATCGCGCCCGGGAGTGTGGCTTCCCGTTGTTTCAAAAGCACTCGCTGATAGGAATCGAGCGGCTCGAAGCAGGTGGTTTCTCCCTGCAATTCGACAATCTAACAGAGAAGGTCGCGGCGCGCGTGGTGTGCGTCGCCACGGGATCCTTGAAAGGCAGCCCGCTGCTGGAGCGCTTGAAAAAGCTGGAGCAAACGATCGTCCCGCTGGTGCCTTCGTTGTTCGCCTTCAATGTCAGCGACCGGCGCATCACCGGCTTGGCGGGAGTTTCCCATCCCAAGGTCTCAATCCGCCGGGAAGGATCCAACGCCGCGCAAAAGGGACCGCTGCTGATCACCCACCGCGGGTTCAGCGGGCCGGCTGTGTTGCGGCTATCCGCGTGGGAAGCCCGGGAGCTGGCGGGGGTGAACCACCATTTCCCGTTCGTGATCGACTGGCTGCCGGATCTAACGATGGAAGCCCTGAAAGCGCGCTTTGTAGAAATCCGCCAGCATCAGGGAGCAAAACTCGTGCGCAACACGCCGATTTCTCCCGTCTCCCGTCGGCTGTGGGAGCGCATCGTCAACTGCTGCGAGATCGAGGATCATGTGACCTGGGGGCAGTTGCCGAAAGCAGCCGGCCTCCGCCTGCTGGATGCCTTGAAGTCCGCCCGCTTCGAGGCGGAGGGCAAGACCACCAACAAGGACGAGTTCGTCACCGCCGGTGGCATCGGGCTGCCGACCATCGACTTCCGAACCATGGAAAGCCGCGTCACGCCCGGGCTCTACTTCGTCGGTGAGTGCATCGACCTCGACGGCATCACCGGTGGATTCAATTTCCAAGCCGCCTGGACCACCGCCCACATCGCGGCCACCGCGATCGCCCGGACTTGCTAACAATTCATCCCGGTCGAATTTCCAAACCCATCCGTATTCATGATGAACCTCCGTTCCCTTGTTTTCCGCCTTGTCGTCGCTTGTATGATTCTGTCCATGGCGGAAGCCGGGGCGGCGGCGAAAACGTTCCGCTATTTCCGCTTTGTCACGACTCATACCCGCGACAACCCGGCGGTGGCCGGTTCCGTTCAGATCTCGGAATTCCAGTTCATCCGCAACGGCGCTCTCGTCAGCACCGCCGGTGTGACCGTCGCCAACCCCGGCGGCAACAATCCCGCTGGCGAGGGGACCGCGAACCTGCTCGACTCGAATCTAACGACAAAGTGGCTCGATTTCAACAAACGCGAACTCCTGTTCACCTTTCCCGCGCCGGTGACCATCGACGCCTACACGTTCGCCACCGCGAACGATGCCGTGGAGCGCGATCCGTCTAACTGGTACCTCATGGGCAGCTCCGATGGCAGCAACTGGACCCTGCTGGACGATATCAACGGCTATGCCGCCACCGATCTGCGCGGGACGCTCCAGCCGCGTTTCTATCTGCCGGCGTCGGTGCCGCCGTATTCCTCGTTCTGGCACCCGGCTTACCTGGAAAACTGGACGCCCGAGTCGGATCCGAATGCCGCGTTCAATCGATCCAACGTGCCGCTGGTCGCTCGATTCACGCCCACCGATGCTGCGTCCCCGCTCAATGTAAATTCGCACGCGCGGCCCGGTGAAGCGAAGATCGCCACGCTCAGCGGCTTTCCCACGAGTCGCAATCCCTCGCAAGGCACGCTCGTCGAGCATTCCAACGCAATGTCATTCTGGCAGTACACCGAAGATTGCGTTTATTTCGGCGGGTCGGCGGGGGAGGGGCTCATCCTCGCGCCCAGCGCGCCGGTCATTGATGCCGCGCACCGCAACGGCGTGCCGGTTTTTGGAAATGTGTTTTTTCCACCGACCGCATTCGGCGGGCGGTTCGCGTGGGTGAATGACTTTCTCAAGAAAACCGGGAGCACATTTCCCGTTGCGGACAAGATGATCGAAGTAGCTGACTATTTCGGCTTCGACGGCTGGTTCATCAACCAAGAGACCGTTGGAGGAAATTCCGCCACCGCCACCGCGATGAAGGACTTCCTTCTCTATCTGCGCGCGCAGGCGCCCCATCTCAAGATCATGTGGTACGACGCCATGAATGAGAGCGGTGGCGTCGGCTGGCAGGACCGCTTCAACACGCAGAACGACTTGTTCATGAAGGACGGCACGAACCCGGTTTCCCACAGCATGTTCATCGACTTCGGGTGGAGCCAGAGCGGGATCGCCGCCAGCCGCTCCCACGCGCTTTCGTCAGGACTGAGTCCGTATGCGCTGTATGCGGGCGTGGAGTTCGACATGAACTCGTTCAACCAGACGTTCGATTGGACGACGCTGTTTCCGGAAGGCAGCCCGCACCAGGTTTCGGTGGGATTCTATGGATTGGGCCGTAATTTCCAGAATTCCAGCAACCCCACCCAGTTTCACGCCAACGAATCCCGCTTCTGGTCCGGACCTAACGGCGACCCGGCCAATACCGCCACCGCCGACACCTGGAAAGGCATGGCGCATTACGTGCCGGCCGCTTCGCCTCTAACGACCCTGCCGTTTGTCACCAATTTCAATCTCGGCCACGGCCACCTCTATGCCATCAACGGCCAGGTCCGGATGACCCGCGAATGGAGCAACCTCAGCGTGCAGGACGTGCTCCCCACCTGGCGGTGGATTGTCCAGAGCACGGATGCTAACAAGCTTGTCCCGTCGCTCGACCAGACCACCGCCTACTATGGCGGCACGAACCTGCGGATTGCCGGCACGCTCGACGGCACCGACGACATCAAGCTGTTTCAAAGCAGCCTGCCGGTCGCGGCGAACACCAACCTGCGGGTCGTCTTCAACCGGGAAACCACCGGCGCGTCCGCCATGCAGATCGGGCTGGCGTTCGAGGACAGTCCTGCGGTTTTCCAGTATCTCGACGTCGGAACGGCCGCGACCGCCAGTTGGAATACCAAGGTCTTCCCTCTATCAGCCTACGCGGGCCGGGAAATCGCGGTGATCTCGCTGCGGTTCTCAAGCACCGGCACGATTTCCAACTACACCATGCGGTTGGGACAGCTTGCCATCTACAATGGCATCGTCACCGCCCCCGCGCACCCGACCGGCCTGCTAATCCGGCAGCAAGACAGTGTGGATGTCAATACCCTGGCCTTGCGCTTGAAATGGAATCACTCCGCCAGCCCGGTCTATTATTACAACATCTACTCGCGCGCGCCTAACAATTCGCTGGTCTGGCTGGGAGCCACGCCGAACAACGCCTTCTTCGTGCCGGCCGCGGCACGCTTGAACGGGCAGGGGACGATACCCATCGAAGTGGAGGCCGTGGGGCGGAACTTCGGGACATCCCCGCTGATCGCCGCCACCGCCACCTTTCCCGCGCTGCCCACCACCAGCTTGCAACTCACCGGAACCATCATCGGCTCGCCGGGTGCTTGGAACAACGGCACCGTGAACACCAAGGAGAAAGTATTCGATGGCAATCTCGGCACCGCCTACGATGCCTTGAATGGCACCGGCGACTGGGCAGGACTCGATCTCGGCAGCGGCAATAACAGGGTCATCACCGCGATCCGGTTCTGCCCGCGCGGGGGATTTGTCGGCCGCATGGTCGGGGGAGTTTTCCAAGGCTCCAACACGGCCGACTTCAGCGGAAATCCGGTCACCCTGGCGACGGTCTCGCTCGTTCCCGCGGCAGGTGTTTTCACGACCGTCGCTGTCGATCAGGCGACCGTCTTCCGCTATGTTAGATATATCGGATCTCCCGGGTCGCATTGCAACGTCGCGGAAATCCAGTTCTTCGGCGTGCCGCTCCCGGCCGCGCCGACCGGACTCGCCGGGCGAATGGTCGAAGGAACCGTGAACCTCACCTGGAACGCCACCACCTATGCAAAGACCTACAACGTGAAACGAGCCACTGCCGTTGGCGGTCCCTACACGCAGGTCGAGACCCTGCGCGTGCCCCCTAACCACACTGGCACGGGATTGAGCCTCGGTGCGACCTATCATTACGTCATCTCCGCCGTCAATGAGGCAGGTGAAGGACCGAACTCGGATCCCTTTTCGGTCGCTGATGCCTATTATGCCTGGGCTCAGCAAAACGGGATCGTGCCCGGCGCGCCGGGCAGCGGATTCGACGAGGATGCCGACGGCGATGGACTGCAGAACGGGGTTGAGTATGTCGTCCCGACTGGGACATCAATCGTTACCGGCGCTTCAGGCGCCACGATCAGCGCCGTGGTCCGGATCGATGCCGCGATCACCACGACCTTGCAGGGCTCAACGGATCTGGCGCTGTGGAGCCCTCTAACATTCACCGTGGCCGCCGATCAGAGCAACGTGTCTCCCGGGTTTCAAAGGATGAGCCGGCTTGACCCTCCGGTCGCCGGAGTGAACCGGAAGTATTTCCGACTCAGGTTCATCCGTTAGAGTGAAGCTCTCGTGGGCAGGCCGGCTGGTTTTCGCTAGAGGGATGCATGGGCCAAGAATCAGTTAGGAGCCGGGAATTTCGGTGTTCAGTTCAAACTTTTGAAAACCTCGATCCAAATCACGAATCTCTTGCCTCCCGGTCGACACCTTTCCGTTTGCGATTTGCTTGTGCGCAGCTTGCATAATGATTTTCATGCGGTCTTTCTCCTTCTTTCGATCCTTCCAGTAATCATCTGGGACATCGATGCAAGTCTTCAGAAGATCTCCCTCAAAGTATTCAGTCTCGATCCATGGATTCACTTCCAACAAATCAAGGGCTTTCTGGACGAGATAGACGGTGCCAACGCCCTGTGCCAAACAAACGCGGACCTCGTCGGCAGTGAAATCACGAAGACACTTCTTTCGGACTGCATGAATCTTCTGAATAAATCCGGGTTCACAACCGGTGATCCGGAAATCGTCGATCGCTCCGAGGTCAATCAGGGAAAGATATTTTTTGCTCTTTGGAGACCTTGGTTTTTTCAATGGAGGATTCCTTTTTCTACCAAACGTGGTTTTCAGGAACAAGAGGTCGGATATTTCCCTGGCGGATTTCAATCCGAATTTGATATCAGCGCTCCGTGGGGATTGAGGAGCCGCGGTGTGCTATTCGGTGAATCTCGGAGAGAGGGGAGGCGACAGTCCGTCGCGCCGGGATCGGAAGGTGTCTGTCGCGTCTCGTGTCAGGCCGTTGCGGAGGCGTCTCGCCGCATGCTTCTCAGGTCCGGGCGAGACGCCCCAGCCACTTTTTGCCGGAGCTGCCGCGGGCGCGCAGAGCTTCGCGCAGTCCGGAGAAAGCCGCGGCATTATCCATCCGTATCAAGCGCCTCATGGTTCGCTTTCTGTTGCTCATTTGCATCGCCCTGTTTCCCCTGCTAGCCCGGGCCGCCAATCCGGTTCTGGTCGGCGCGGACCCGCACGCGGCGGTGATCGGCGGGAAAGTCTGGATCTATCCGACGCGGAGCGAGGGTGGGAAAAACTTCCTGGCCTTCGAATCGGCCGATCTGAAGACTTGGAAAAAGCAAGGGCCGGTGCTGGATTTCAAGGACGTGCCGTGGCTCAAGGCGGACCAGCGCCGAGGACTGGGGCCGTGGGCTCCTTGTCTGGCGATGATAGGTACGCGCTATTATTTCTACTACTCGGTGGGTCCGCAGAGCCCTGGGAATCCCTCGCGGATCGGGGTGGCGGTGGGGAATTCCCCGGGCGGGCCGTTCAAGGACTCCGGCAAGCCACTTCTAACTGGCGGAGACGGTTTCGAGGCGATCGACCCGATGGTGTTTGAGGATCCGGCGAGCCGGAAATTCTACTTTTATGCGGGCGGCAGCGCCGGCGCGAAGTTGCGGGTGTTCGAGCTGGATGACGACATGGTCGGGTTGCGCAAGGAGATCGAGGTGGAGACGCCACCGAAGTTCACGGAGGGCGCGTTCATGCACATCAAGGATGGAATCTATCACCTGACCTACAGCCACGGCGGCTGGAAGGACGCGACCTATTCGGTCCACCACGCGACCTCGAAATCGCCGGTCGGTCCGTGGCAATACCGCGGGGAAATCCTCAATAGCAGTGAGAAACACAAAGGGCCGGGACATCACTCGATCATCCGGTTTCCCGCCGGTGACGATTGGCGGATCGTCTATCACCGCTGGAGCAACCGCCGCGGTGACGGGCCGTACTCCGGGAGCCGCGAGACTTGCATCGACAAACTGACTCATAATCCGGACGGCTCGATCGCACCGGTGGTGATGACCGACTGAGCTTTTGCTTGCGGAATTCCGTTTTCACCCCTCCGTTACTGCCGTCCATGATTTCATCAAGAACCTTACCCATCCTCCTTGCACTGGAACTGCTGTCGGCGGGGGCCTCCGCCCAAAACGCGCCGAAAGCCGGGCCACTGATGGCGGAAGTTCACGTTGTGAAAAGCGCGCCGTTCGCCCAGACGCTCTCGACTGTCGGAACCTTGCGGGCGAATGAATCGGTCACGCTGGTTTCGGAGCTTTCGCGGCGGTTGGTGAAAATCCACGTGCAGGAAGGCTCGGAGGTCGCGGCCGGCGATCTATTATTCAAACTCGACGACAGCGATCTGGTGGCCGAACTCGGGGAAATCGATGCCCGCCTGAAGCTTGCGGAAACTAACAAAAAGCGGGTGGAGAACCTGCTGCCGACCAAGGCGGTCAGCTTGCAGGAATTGGACAACTCCGGGGCGGCACTGGACATCCTCCAGGCCCAGCGCAACACCCAGGCGGTGCAGATTGCAAAGACCGAGATCCGCGCGCCATTTGCCGGGCGCGTCGGCGTGCGGCAGGTGAGCGAGGGTGCTTTCGTTTCGCCCGCGACGCCGCTGGTCACGCTGCAGGACGTGTCACGCATCAAGGTCGATTTCCCGCTGCCGGAGCGTTACGCGAACGAAGTGAAAAGCGGACAGAAATTCACCTTCACCGTGGCAGGGAACGGGCAGGTCTTCGAGGGCGACGTGACGGTGCTCGAACCGGCGATCGATGCCGCCACCCGCAGCTTGTTAGTCCGCGGCATGTGCTCGGCGCCGAAGGGACTGCTGCCGGGTGGCTTCGCGGAGGTGACGCTGTCCCTGGACGGGCTCGCTAACGGCTTCATGGTGCCGACCCAGGCGCTCGTCCCCTCGGCGCGTGGCCAGGGCGTTTATGTGATCGAAGAGGGCAAGGCGAAATTAAAAACGGTGGAGATCGGGATCCGCACCGATGAGCAGGTGCAGGTCCTGCGAGGCCTGAACGAGGGCGACGTGGTGGCGATCACCAATCTGCTGCGCATCCGCCCGGGCCTGGAAGTCACCGCCGCGAAGAACCCATGAGTCTATCCGAAACCAGCATCCGCCGGCCGGTGCTCGCGACCGTGATGTCGCTCGTGATCGTCCTTTTCGGCATCACCGGATTCTATTTCCTCGGCATCCGCGAGTATCCCGCGGTCGATCCGCCGATCGTCACGATCCAGACGACCTATCCGGGGGCGAATCCGGACGTCATTGCCTCCCAGATCACCGAACCGCTGGAGCAGGTGATCAACGGCATCGCCGGCATCCGCACGATCACCTCGGAATCCCGCGACGAGCGCAGCATCATCACCGTGGAGTTCACCCTCGACTCGAATCTGAGCGATGCGGCGAACGATGTGCGCGACCGTGTCTCGCGCGCCATCCGCGACCTGCCGGTGGACGCCAATCCGCCTGTCGTCGAAAAGGCGGACGCGGACTCCTCACCGATTCTGTTCCTTTCGATTATCAGCGACAAGCGGAGCATCCTCGAAGTCAGCGACATCGCAGACCGCATCGTGCGCGAGCGCATGGAGACGATTCCCGGTGTTTCTTCGGTACGGATTTTTGGGGAAAAACGCTACGCCATGCGGCTGTGGATGGACCCGGTGAAACTGGCCGTCCACTCTCTAACGCCAGCGGATGTCCAGGACGCGCTCGACCGACAAAATGTCGATCTTCCCAGCGGCCGGATCGAAGGCGCGACCAACGAGCTTTCCCTGCGCACGCTCGGCCGGCTGTCCACCGCGGAGGATTTCGAGAACCTCATCATCCGGCAGGAAAAGGGCCGGCAGATCCTTTTCAGCGACATCGGCACCGCCGAGCTCGGGCCTGAAAACCTTCGCACCGGCAACAAGAGCAACCTGCTCTATCGCATCGGGGTCGCGATCATCCCGCAGCCCAACACCAACGCCATCGCCATCGCGGACGAGTTTTACAAGCGCCTGGAACAGGTGAAAAAGGAAGTCCCGCCGGACATCACGGTGGACGTGGGCTACGATTTCACGCGGTTCGTCCGTCGATCCGTTCACGAGGTCCAGGAAACGCTGGTGATCGCCTTCTGCCTGGTGGCGCTGATCATCTTCCTGTTCCTGCGGGACTGGCGTTCGACGATCATTCCGGTGATCGCGATTCCCGTCAGCATCATTTCCGGCTTCTTCATCATGTATCTCTTCGGGTTCTCGATCAACGTGCTCACGCTGGTGGCCATCGTGCTCGCAATCGGTCTGGTCTGCGATGACGCGATCGTTGTGTTGGAGAACATCTATTCAAAGATCGAGGAAGGGATGACGCCGTTGGAAGCTTCGTTGAAAGGCTCGCGGGAAATCTACTTCGCCGTGATCTCCACGACCATCGCGTTGGCGGCGGTGTTCCTGCCGCTCATCTTTCTATCAGGGCTTACCGGGCGGCTGTTCCGTGAATTCGGCATCACGCTGGCGGGCTGCGTGCTCGTTTCCGCATTCGTGGCGCTTACGCTCTCGCCGATGATGTGCCGGTTCCTGCTCAAGTCGCATGGCGCGAAACCTAACTTTTTCTATCGATCCACGGAGCCGTTCTTCCAGATGATCACCAACGGCTACCGTGCCACGCTCGCGCCTTTTCTCCGGCTCCGCTGGCTGGCGCTGCCGATCCTGCTCGTCAGCGCGGGAATCATCGCCTGGCTGATCACCCGGCTGCCGCGGGAACTCGCGCCGCTGGAAGACCGTGAGAGCATCCGCATCGTCGTGACCGCGCCGGAAGGATCGACCTACGAATTCACGGAAAGCTGGATGGACAAGGTCGCCGTCCACGTGGACGAGAACATTCCCGAAGTTTTCCAGTCATTCAGCATTATCGGCGGCGGCGGCGGGCGCTCGGCGGCGAATGGCGGCACCCAGGCGATCTATCTGAAACCGCCCGGCGAACGCAGCCGCACCCAGAGCGAGGTCGCGGACCAGCTCACGAAGGACATGACGGATTTCAGCGGGGTGCGGGCGATCACGACCCAGCCGCCGACCATCGGTGATCGCCGCGCCGGCCAGCCGCTGGCATTCGTCCTGCAAGCTCCGAATCTGGAGTCGCTGATCAAGGTCCTGCCGGACTTTCTAGCAGAAGCAGGCAGGAGTCCGATCCTCAAACAAGTCGATGCGGACCTCAAAGTGAACCGTCCGGAAGGCATCATTTCGATCAACCGCAAGAAGGCGGCGGAGCTGGGAATCTCCGTCGAGGAAATCGGCCGCACGCTCGATTTCGCCTACTCGGGCCGGCGCTTCGGTTACTTCCTGAAGGACGGCAAGCAATACCAGATCATCGCCCAGATGCAGCGGCAGGACCGCAATGATCCGGGGGATTTGAAGAAGCTTTTCGTGAAATCCGGCTCCGGCGAAATGGTCTCGCTGGACAATCTGCTGACCTTCACCGAGTCCGCCAGTCCCGCGGCGATCTATCGCTTCAACCGCGCCGTCTCCGCGACCATCCAAGCCACGCCAGCCCCCGGCAAGACGCTGGGCGATGGGATCCAGGAGCTGGAACGGATTGCGGAAAAGGTGCTGCCTGAGAATTTCCGCACATCGCTGGCAGGCCAGTCGCGGGATTTCGCGGAAAGTTCGTCCTCGCTGTTGTTCGCCTTCCTGCTCGCGCTGCTGATCATCTATCTGGTGCTGGCGGCGCAGTTCGAGAGCTTCCGGGATCCGTTCATCATCATTCTAACGGTCCCGCTGTCCCTCGCCGGCGCGCTGCTCTCCCTGTGGATCACCGACCAGACGCTGAACGTCTTCAGCCAGATCGGCATCATCATGCTCATCGGCATCGTGACGAAGAACGGCATCCTCATTGTCGAGTTCGCCAACCAGCGGAAAGAAGCCGGAATCCCGAAAGTCGAGGCGGTGCTGGAAGCGTCCATCGCCCGTTTCCGCCCAATCCTGATGACGAGTCTTGCGACGATTTTCGGCATCCTGCCCATTGCGCTCTCGCTCGGTGCTTCCGGCGGCTCGCGCCAGTCGTTAGGGATCGCCGTGGTGGGCGGGTTGCTGCTGTCCGGATTGCTAACTCTGTTCGTGGTGCCCGCGGTTTACGCGATTTTCTCGAAGGCGGCGATTCACAGCGGCAAATCGTAACTCCGTCCCCCAAGGCCTTCATACCAGCGTAGGTAGGCGAGGTTGACCATCGAGTAGCCGCCCGGTGTCGGATAGTTGCCGGTGAAATACCAGTCGCCGCAGGGGCCTTTGATGGAGGCGTGGAGGTTCTCGATGCTTTGGAAAATAACCTGCACCTCGCCGTGCCAGTCGATGCCTTCCGGATAGACCATGCGGCTGACTTCCGCGGAGACCTCGTCGTCGCTGAACGCCTCGTAAACCGCCTGGACTCGGTTGCGGCGTTCGTTTGCGGGGAGTTTCAGCTCGTTCTGGCAATCGTCGTAAATGCGATCCAACAGCGACTGCCTGCCAGCGCGGCGGTGCAGATTCACTGCGGCCTGGAAGGCGATGAACTTGCCGAGCTCCGACATGTCGATGCCATAACAGTCCGGGTAGCGGATCTGCGGTGCGGTGGAACAAACGACGATTTTCGATGGCTTGGTACGGGCGAGGATCTTGAGAATCGACTGCTTCAAGGTGGTGCCGCGGACGATCGAGTCGTCGAGCACGACGAGGTAGTCACCCGGTTTGACGACACCGTATGAGATGTCATAGACGTGGGAAACCATCTGGTCGCGGCCCTTTTCCTGGGAGATGAAGGTCCGCATCTTGATGTCCTTGTGGGCGACTTTCTCACCCCGTGGCCAGTTGCGGAGGATCAGGTCGTCCACCAGCTCGGGTGTTAGAGTGCCGTCGGCCGACGCCTGGAGGATCGATGACCGGACTTCCTGGCGGCGGTAGAGGCGGAGGCCGTCCATCAGGCCGTAGTAGGCCGTTTCCGCGGTGTTAGGAATGAAGGAGAAGATGGTTTTGTCGAATGCGCCGTCGATGGAATTGACGACCTGCGAGACGAGAGCGGCCCCCATGGCTTTCCGCTCCCGGTAAATCTGCGGGTCATTGCCGCGGGAGAAGTAGATTTTCTCGAACGAACAGGGCGAGTATTTCTGAGGCGGCGCAAATGGGGAGTCGGAAATCGAGCCGTCCGACTTGATGGTGATCATCGATCCCGGATCGACGGCTTTCACCTCGCTGGCATCCGCTTCGAAAACGGTCATGAGCGGCACCCGCTCGGAGGCGAAAGCGATCACCTCGTCCGTCACTAACATGTGGCACGGCCGGATGCCACGGGGGTCGCGCATGACAAACATGTCGCCATTGCCGATGACGCCGCAGATCGCGTAGCCGCCGTCCCACGCCGCTGCGGACTCGGCGACGAGTTTGGGAACGTCGAGGGCGGAGGAAATTCTAGCAGGCATTTCCGCGCCGGGCACCCCTTCGTCACGGAGGCGGCGGTAGAGATCGGTGTGGTGCTCGTCAAGATGGTAACCGATTTCCTCCAACACCGTCTGCGTGTCGGTGCCGAAAACCGGATGCTGGCCGCGGTCGATGAGCACGTCATTGAGCTCGGCCGCGTTGGTCATGTTGAAATTCCCCATAACCATCAGGGTGCGGGTCGGCCAGTTGCTGCGGCGGAGGTAAGGATGGCAGCAACCGACGTCGAACTCGCCGGATGTCCCGTAGCGAAGGTGGCCAATGAGGATCTCCCCGCCGAAATCGAAGTGTTTTTTGACGCTTTCCGGATCCTTGTGATTCATCACTCCCTTGCGGGACATTTTGTAGAACTCCTTGGTTTCCTTGCGGAAAATTTCGGATAGAGCGTCCTGTTCCACGCCTCGGCGGCGGTTTACGTAGGGTTGGCCGATGGGCATGTCGAGTTTCACACAGCCGATCCCGGTGCCGTCCTGGCCGCGGTTGCGCTGTTTTTCCATCAGCAGGAACAGCTTGTTCAGTCCCCAGAGATTCGTGCCGTAGCGGTCGTAGTAATAAGCCAGCGGTTTGCGGAGCCGGACTGCGGCGATCCCGCATTCGTGGGTGAGGAAGTCGCTCATGCGTGGGGAAATTCTAGAGTCACTCGCCGATAACGCAAACGCGGACCCCTTCTTGAGGGACCATGCGGCCAAGGACGGTGCCGCCGTCGCCGGCTTTGAGCGCGGCTTCGACATCGGACTCGGCGACGATGGCGACCCAGCCGATGCCCATGTTGAAGGTGTGGAAGCGGTCGTCGGCATCCACGTGGGAGAGGAGTTTTTCGATTCCCGGGAGTTTCCACTTCGGAATTTGCAGATCGGCGCCCATGCCGCGGAACAGGCGCTCGAGGTTCTCCGGAAGCCCGCCGCCGGTGATGTGGGACATCGCTTTCGGCTTCACACCGGATTTTTTCAAGTCGCGGGTCACATCGTGGTAGAGACGGGTGGGTCTCAGCCAGGCGTGGAGCTCCTCGGTGGTGACTTCGCCGGGAAATTCGTTGAGCACACGGCGGACGAGCGACCAACCGTTGGCGTGAATACTGTCGGAGGCGTAGCCGACGAGAACGTCGCCGACGGCCACGGTGGTGGGATCGATGAGGTCGGGCTTTTCGGCGCAGCCGATGCAGAAGCCGGCCAGCTCGATCACGTTCGGGGGGACGATCCCAGGCATTTCGGCCGTCTCACCACCCGCGAGGATGCAATCGCAGGCTTCGAGCCAGTCGGCCATGCCGGAAATCAGGCGGGTGATGTTCTCCTCATGCAGGGCAGCGATGCCGATGTAATCGAGGAATACCAAGGGATCGCCGCCGGTGGTGAGGATGTCGTTCACACTCATGGCGACGAGATCCTTGCCGGCGGTTTCGAGCAAATCGTGCTCCAGCAACAGCTCCAACTTGGTTCCGACGCCGTCGCAACCGGTCATCATGACTGGCTCCTTGTAGCTGCTGAGATCATAACAAGCTGCGAAAAGCCCGAAAGCTCCCCACAGTTTGCGTGTCTGCTGGGTTCTGCGCACGTGAGTGCCGATATCGCCCACGAGTGCGGCCGCTTTGCGCGTGTCCACTCCTGCCTGTTGGTAAGTTAGCTTGCCCGCCATATTCCGCTGCGGGAGTTCTACCCACCACCTTCTTGGCGTCACGAAGAAAATCCCCGAGGTTTTCTTGAGAGCCTCAAATCCCGGAGTTTTCGCGATTTTCCGGGGCTTCCGCCCCCCATGATCGCGTATTTTTAAAAAGATGACACGGGATTCTAAATTTCGTTCAAAAAAAGATTGCCAATCTGAGGTGATTATTTTAAATGTCGGAAAGGTTAGCGAAGCAGACATTTAAGGTACCTTGACAATCTGCCCAATTGACCTAGAACCGCAACGAAATCGAAAACCAAAACGATGACCAAAACCGCTCCATGCATTCATCTCGACCGTGGTCTTGAGATTGGCTACGGCAGCTCTCTAGCCCGCTTCGGGGAAGAGGTTGAGCTCACCGGCGGCACTCATTTCCTCTTGGCCCGCAACGGCCGCGGCAAGACGACGCTCCTCCGCACCCTCGCCGGCACCCAGAAGCCGGTTGCAGGAAATTTCCGAGTCGAGGGGTTCATCCAGTATCTTCCTGAAGATCTCCGCTTCGATCCCAACATCACTCCGGCGATGGTGTTCCGGATGCTCCTGCCGAAGGCGCGATTGGAAGATGCGCTCAAACTCGCGGGCAACATCGAGCTGGATGTGAAGAAGCCCTACGGCCGGCTTTCCACCGGCAACCGCCGCAAGACCAGCCTGATCATGGCTGAGTACTCGGTGAAACCTGATACCGGAAACATTCTCCTGCTTGACGAGCCGTTCAGCGGACTCGACGCCTTCGCCCGCCAAGCTTTTGAGGAAATTTGGAAAGAATCCTCCTCGAACGTGCTGCGATTGGTGAGCTGCCACCCGGACTACGACTCGATGGAAATGCCCAGCGCCCTGATGATCGAAGGCAACAACGCCCGTCATTTCAGCGGCAGCGAACAGACCTGGAGCGGCCTCAAGAATCTGATGAACTAACCGAACCATGAGACTCTTCCGACTCACATTTGCTACGATTTTCCAGCGCAAGGCCTGGGCGATCTGCGCGTTTGCGGTGATCGTACTCCCGTTCGCCCTGCCGATGATTTCGAGCGCCACCGAGAAGCCGATTCTCGTCCAGCCTGCCCGGATTCTGGCGGCTTGGGGGACGCTTTGGATCTGCACGCTTATCTGGGGCTTGTTCACCGCCGCCCAACAAGGGGAGAGCAATGCCAAGACCGGGGTGGGGGAGTATTTTCAGACGACTGGTCTATCCGCCACCCGCCAGTTGTTTGAAATCTGGCTCGCCGTGTTCTGCTTCATTCTGCCGCTGACCGTGATCACCGCGGCGATCAGCCAGTTCGCCGCCGCGCCGGGCGATCCCGCCGAGCACTCGATGTGGTGGACTCTCAACCTGCAATACGCCGCGCTGTTCCTGCTGGTGATCGCACCGTTGTTAGCGCTTGCGACCGCCCTCGCCTCGCGCTTCGGGGGAGTGACCGGATTCGCCATCACCCTGGGCATCACTCTCTACGGACTCTATGGAGTCGGCTATCTCAAGAACATGTTGGAGTTGGAGGCGAACCCGATCCTGCACGGAGTCTGGTTGTTCTCGCCCCACTACAGTTTTGCCGATCTCAGCCAGCGTCTCTATTTCAAAACCGGAGCTCTGCCCGGAGGCTCGTTCCTGGGCATGATTCTCTACTTCGCCGGAATCCTGGCGGTTTACACGGGAGTTTCCCGACTTTGCTTCCGCACCAAGCTATCAGCTTGAGCATTCATTCATTCATTCTGTCATCCATCCAATCCCATGTCACGCAACCCAACTCATGCAATCTCCCTCTGCCTAATCGGCGGCGGCGTGTTCGCTTGGGCGTTTGCCGGTCGGCCGCTGGTGGCCAACCCTGATCTGGCCGCGCCGCTGAACGCGCTTGGCATCAACGGAAGCCCCTACGGAGAGGTTTTCGCGATGGCCGTGCAAGGACCCATCGGCACTTACTTCCACGGTGCAATGAGTGGCGGTGGCGCGCACCGGCATGACGACAATTGCGGGCATGCCAAGGATGACAAGGTGGCCGTCAATTCCAACGGATCGCTAACAGCCCGGCTTGAGGACCTGATCGCCTCACTGGACAAGGCGCGGGAAACCCGCACCAATCCCAGATCCGCGAGCGACGCCCACAGGCTCTATCTGCGCCGTCAGGTCGAGGACAAGCTGCGCTTTGCCTATCAGCTGGATCCCGCCCACTACGCGAACTACAACTCGCTCCACTTTTTCCTGACCGAGCCCGCACTCGGTACCCGTCCCGCGCTCACTCCTTCCGCAGCGAAACTCGCGGATGACACGATCCAGTATTGCCTCAAGCAGGACAAGGATCCGCGGCCTGCCCTAACGGCCGCCGCCGCCACCTGCAACGTCCTGGAACTGATGTTCAACGACCAGGCCAATGCAGCCCCGAAGTTCAACACCACTCAGATGCGTCAGTACCTGAACCTGCTGGATCACTGCCTCGCCCGTTATGTTTCCATATCAAAAGAGTGGGACCAATCGAAGAACTGGGAACTGTTGTCGCTGCAGCGGATTGCCGAGTGCGACGAGAGGTTCACTTTCATCCGTCGCATCCGGGATGACGCCGAAGGCACGATTCTCCGTTTCGAAGGAAAAACCAGCGCTCCGCAAGCTGCTAACTAAGCATCACCAAATTCACTCCGCCCATGTCCGTCTTCACCGCAGTCATCGAACCACCACCGCTACCGGGCTATTCCCCGGAAGCCGCGCCGGCGCGTTTCGCGGCGGGCATGCCGGGTTCCGATCTGCTAGGCATCATCTTCCGGGTCTGCCGCGAACTGCGTGTGTCCGACATCCAGATGCGGGCTGACCGGCCGGTTTACATCCATACCAACAAGGGTGTGGAGAAACTCGACTTCCTGGGGATTCTATCTGCTGGTAACATGAATGAGATCCTCAAGGAACTCATCACCAACCGGGAAAGCGGCAGCCACGGTTTCGGCCAGGATCAAGCACTCGAAATGCGCGTCGAAGAGAAAATCCGCCTGGCGATTGCGACCTTTGCGGAAACCCGGGTCGCGGACTTCTCTTGCGACGGCATCCCCATGGGCGACAGCGGCGAACGCTCCGGACGCCTGCGGATCCAGGCCCATCTCAGTTCTTCCGGACTTGGCGTCACCTGTCGGATTCTCAATGACTTCATTCCCGAACTTGAATCGTTAGGAATCGATCCCGATACCACTGACACCCTGCGCCACGGGGTTCTCAAGCGTGCCGGACTCTGCCTCGTCACCGGGCCGACGGGTTCGGGCAAGTCCACCACCCTGGCATCCCTCATCGATTGGGCGCGCCGCCATCATCCGAAACACATCGTGACGGTCGAGGATCCAATCGAGTATCAATACCCGGATGACATGAACGATCCGGACTATCCGGGGCACCGGGTTCCATCTCCCAGCATTGTCACCCAGCAGGAAGTCGGCCGGGATGTGCATTCCTACCGTCAAGGGCTCAAGGATGTGCTGCGGAAGGCACCCCATATCATCCTGCTAGGTGAGATCCGCGACCGCGAGGCGATGGAAACCTGCATGGAAGCCGCGCAAACCGGTCACCTGGTGCTCTCCACCCTGCACACCACCGGAGCCGTCAAAACCATCGGCCGGATCCTCGAGCTATATCCGAAGGAGAACCACACCGCCGTGCTGAGCCGGCTTTCGGAAATCCTCATCTTCATCCATTCGCAAGGGCTTCTCAACGGTGTCCACAAGCGGGTCCTCACTTACGAATTCCTCCAGAACAACGACGATGCCGTTTCCAGCGCCATTTCCAACTATGATGGCGGTGCCCGCTCACTCGAGGACGTCATCCGCCGCGCGGGCAACATCGAGTGGGATGCCAATCTCGGCCGCCTGCTCAACCAGGGAGTCATCACCCAGGAAACCTTCCAGAACGCCAAAATGAACAAGAACGATGACGACTGCATCGATTGAAGTCAGCCGTCCAACCACACCACCAATTTTCCGAGAACGCAAATCGCATCGAAGAACTCAGAAATCATCCGATACGCCGAGCTTTCTCCCTCCTGAACAGAACAACACCCGAATATAGATAGAAAACAAGCACACCATGAAACTAACACAGTCCCACACCACGAAGCGTACCGCAGGTATGACCCTGCTCGAATTGACGGTTGTCATCCTCGTCCTGCTTTCCCTGATCTCGATCCTCTTCATCGGCGCCCGCGCCTGGAAGAAGGGTTCCGACCGGGCCGCGAACATCCTGAACATCCGCAACGTGCAACAAGCCGTCCGCGCCCATGCCAATGTCCGCGCAATGGCCATCAGCGACGCGCTTGCCAGCACCGAAATCGTCGGAACCGGCAAATACCTGAACAGCGTGACCTCGCCTACCACCGACGTCACCTACACCTATGGTGCCGCAGTGCCGGCCATTGGCACCCTGTATCTCGTCGCAGCTTATGCCAGCGGCACGGATACAGACTACGCGCCAGTCGCATCCACCTACGCCGAATGGTGAACCCAAGACGTTTGTCCCTGAACATCCAATCATAATTACTTGAAAGCCATTACATCATGAAACTTACACCTTCCCACACCACGAAGCGGACCGCAGGTATGACCCTCCTCGAATTGACGGTCGTCATCCTCGTCCTGCTTTCCCTGATCTCGATCCTTTTCATCGGCGCACGCGCCTGGAAGAAGGGTTCCGACCGGGCCGCAAACATCCTGAACATCCGCAACGTGCAACAAGCCGTCCGCGCCCATGCCAATGTCCGCGCCCTCGCTATCAGCGATGCGCTCGCCAGCACCGAAATCGTCGGAACCGGCAAGTATCTGAACAGCGTGACCTCGCCAACCACCGACGTCACCTATACCTACGGTGCCGCAGTGCCGGCCATCGGGACATTGTATCTTGTCGCAGCTTATGCAAGCGGCACGGATACGGACTACGCGCCTGCCGCGACCACCTACGCCGAATGGTGAACCACCCATCTCCCCGTTAGGAGAGACCAGACTCGACGGCCTGCCTGCCCGTGGCGGGCGGGCCGTCACCCTAGTGAAAAACCGATTCAAGGATCCGCCCCCCAGTCCGCCATGAACACCCTTACTTCCCAGTCCCTTGGCCACTTTCAAACATCCGGCGTCCCTGAATGTCCTCCAGCAGTTCGGTCAGGCGTGCGCGATCCTGCGCAACACGACCCGCGCGAGCAATCCCGCCTGGTATCAGGACGCGCTTGAACTCAACCTGCAACTGCACATCCGCACGGATGGCGCGAGTGCCACCGCTTTCTATCATGACCGCAAGAAGGCTCAATGGAGCAGCGGTCCGACTTTCAACGACGAGACGTTGCACGATACGGCCCGCTTGGAATCCTTCGTCGCCGAGGCGCTCCGTTACGCCCGCTCGACCGGAGCCACCTCGCTCGGAGTGATCCTCCACATCGCCGATGAATTCGCGACGACCGAGCTGAAACCCGAACTCAACAATCCCGGCGCGCTTGGCGAACTGCGGGATTCGGCGATGTCCGACCCGGGCTCGATCCTTGAGGACTCCTCGATCCTGGCCGACCAAGCGTCATGGCGCGTGGTGCCCTATCCTGCCGCCAATGGAGAGGTGATCGGCACCACCATCACGGTTTCCAGACAGTATGCGCCGCTCATCGCGATGCTCCGCCAGACCGGCGAGAACGAAAATTTCCCCATCATCACCCATGCCTTGAGCGCGCCGTTAGTGGCGATCATGGGTCTGAGCCAGTCACTGGAGCCCACTGTCGGCAAACCGTTCGTGGCGATCCTGCAATATCCGTGGTTCACCGCGCTGGCCTTTTTCAATGAATACGCCGACCTCCGGTTGATCCGGACACTGCAACACCGCGGCCTGCGGCGCCCCACCAATTTCCGCAACGCCCTGACCACGACCAGCGCGTCGCTGGAGTTTGTCGATCCCGACCTGTTCCTGGTGCCGTTGGGCGGCAACGTGGACAGCACGCTCAACGCGGATCTGAGAATCGCATTCCTTTACAGCCGGGTGGAAGTGGTCCAGCAGATCCAGATCGAGGGAGTTCCCCCGTGGTGCCCCGAGCCGGTGATCGCCGCGCAGGCGTTGACCACGACACCATCTGTCACGACGAGCCACACGTTCACGATTCTCCGGGAGGAGAAATGGTCGTTGCAGGATTTCCTGCCGATGCCCAAGGATTTCGTCGAGATCTATCCGAACCGTTCGGAAATGAAACTGCTGCGAGTCCTCCGGATGGCGCGGGTGGCGGTATTCGGCATTGCGGCTTTGTTCATCGTCTACTTCGGCTTCGGCGTGATCGATTTGGTCCGGCGACCCGAGTGGGCGTTTGATCCATCCCAGGCGCAAGCGGCGGAGGGCCGGTTGGCCAAGCTCACCGTTGAACGGCAGAAGGGCGATCACTGGAACAATCTGTTGGATGATCGCTCGAAGGCATGGGCAATCATGGAATCGCTGTCCCGGATGTTTCCGGAAGGCGGCGGGATGCTGGTGAAAACCTACCTCCACTCGGCCAAGCCCGACAGCACTCCAGGCAAGGCCAAGGTCGGTTTTGTGAAGGAATGGAAGATCACCGGCTATGCCCGCGACGAGGCGCTCGAAAAGCTCAATACCCTCAGCACGCGGGAGGGGATCTCCGCCCATTTCAGCGAAATGGCCCGGATCACCGGCAATGCTTCGTTCAATCCCAACGTCGGCAACCGCAACCTGGTCGTCAATGTCCGCACCCAGGAAAACAGCGGTTACAAGTCCGGCGCGGCGGACGACTCGAGCGATGCGGACGAGTCCACCTATCCGTTCACCTTCGATCTAACCATCACCCAGCGATTCGAGGCCACCGACCCGATGGCGATCAACGTTACCAAAGCTCCCTGAACCATGAATCTCTACCGTCAAACGATCGCCTTGTTTGGAATCGTCCTGCCCATCGCCCTGGCTGCGGTGGTTGTCGGGATAGGCTTCCTGTTGAAATCCAAAATGACCGCCTCGTTCGAGAACAAGCAGGCGAAGTACAAAGCTTACGAAATGGGCCGCATGGCCGGACTTGAAATCGAAACCCAGGTCACCCGCCAGCGCGAGCACGTCGAGCGCTGGAACACGCTGCTCTCGCAGGAAACCGCCAGCGCGGTAACGATCAATCTGCGGGAAATCTACGAACACCTGCCGAGCAAGGAAATCCAGCAGGCGGCATTCGAGCGGTTGCAGGTGAAGGGCGGATTCGGGGCGGTTTCGGCCCAAGGCTCGTCCCAGATCCGGATCGCCTTCCGGGGGACGTTCCGGACGATGCAGCGGGCCTTCCTTGAACTGGAAACCCGCATGCCCCAACTCCAACTCCAGGAGCTGCGGATCGATCCCAGCTCAAGCCAATCCTCGCTTCTGAACTTCCAAGTCATCTACACAGCATGGGAAAACTAACTACAACTAACAAGAGTATCCCTGCCGCCGGTTTCCGCCGGTTCGGCGTGCTCTTCCTGGGCCTCGTTCTCGGATCTCCGGTGACCGGCCAATCGGCGGCGAATTTCGAAGCCAAAACGATCACTCCCGTGAGCAAGGCCGGCGAGGAGAAAGTCGCAAAAACGGTGCCCGCGGAGACCGGTCCTGTCAGTGCCGCGCCGTCGCGCAACATGGGACCTGCCGAGTTGGAGCCTTACCTTCAATCGGTTTCCGCGGTCTTTCTGATCCGCGGCCGGGTCCGTGATCCCTTCGGCCAGAACCAGGATCCGGACGCCAAGCCGGTGATCAAGGCCTCCACTCCACTGGCGGTCCGGCGCGCCGCACCCGCCCAGGTCACGCCGTTTTCGGACATCGTCCGCTTGCTCGTGGTGACCACCATCATGCCCGGTGAGAAGCGGTTCCTCGTGGGAACGCGCTCCTTCAAACAAGGAGACGTGATTCCGCTGAGTTACCGCAGCAAACAGATTCGCGCCATGGTCACCGGAGTGACTTCCCGCCAGATCTCTTTCCGCAACCTGGACACCGGCGAGTTGGCCGAGCGCAAGCTCGACATGCTGCCTCCGGGGATGGTTCCCGGAACTAACGGAATTACCGCGCCCGGCATGGTGGCGGATCGTCCGAATGCTCCCATCGATCTCGAAGCCGTTGACCCTGCAACCTCTATTTCCACGAACTAAACTAACGAAACGTCCCATGAAAGCCGCGACCACCTTTACCTTTTCCGCCGTTCTCCTTGTAGCGGGGATGCTCCACGCGCAGACCCCGTCCGATCCCGCGATCGAACCGGTGGCTCCCGCGGGAGGGCAGCTCCCGGAAATTCCCGCTCCCGGGAATGAAGTGCCCGCGGCTCCAGCCGCCGCGGGGGAACCCTCCGAGTTGCCGGCCGCCCCGATGGACATCCCGCCACCGGCGGATCCGGATATTCCGGCGATGCCGCCGGAAGCTCCCGGGAGCCCGGGAGCCGCAGCTCCGTTCGGTCCTCTGGAGCAACAGAAGCAGGAGATGCAGAAATCCGACGAGGGTTTCATCATCAAGGACGCCGGCCTCAATGACATCTTCCAGTTTCTCGCGAAATCGGCCGGCCGCCAGTATTTCCACAACACCAAGATCGCCGGTCCCGAATTCCTCGTTACCGGTCACCTCAACGATGGCAATCCGCTCCAACAGATGGAGGAGCTCGCCTTCATGTATGGCCTTTCCCTTCACACCAAGGGCAACACCATCTATGCCCTGACCCAGGCGCAGCTCAGCCAACTTCCAAGCGCGGAATTCCACTATCAACTCCGCTACCTCCGCCCCACCGACATGGAGCAGATCAAGGAACTGATCAAGCCGATGCTCAGCCCCGGCACCGGCATCGTGAACTTCGAGCCCAAGACCAACACCATCATCATCATCGACTCCGCCCACCGCATCGAACAAGCCCGCACCCTGCTGCACGGCATCGACAAGGCGAAAGGCCAGATCATCGTTGAAACCAAAATCCTGCGCGTCAACAGCGGAGCTGCGGAGCGCACCGGCGTCAACTGGTCGAGTTCGCTCGGCAAGGACGGAACGGCCCTCAACATCGCCCGGGATCTCAATTCCGTGTTCGGATTGCCATCCTCGCCACGCTCGTCGATCCTTGGAGCCGACGGCACCAACCTCGTGCTCAGCCCCGTGCAGCTAACCGGCGTGCTCCGCGCGCTGGCGGAAGGAAATCTTGCCAGCCAGGTCTCCAACCCCACGCTCATCACCGAGGACAACGAACAGGCCACCATTTCCATCATCGACCGGGTGCCGATCATCACCACGACCACCACCGCGCAGACGGGCGCGGACAATCCAACCGTGACCGAAGAAGTCCGGTATCGAATCGATCCTTCCGACAAAGGCATCGACACGGACCCCGAAAAGCACCGTGAAATCGGAATCTCGCTGGTGGTCACCCCGACCCTTTTGCCCGACGGAACCGTCCGCATGAAACTGCGTCCCCGTTCCGCCCAGATCGTCGAGAAAATCAAAAGCATCACGGGCAACGAATATCCCCGGGTGACTGAATCAATGGTAGAAACACTCGCCCGGGTGCCAGATGGTTTCTCGCTGATCGTCGGCGGATTTTATGGTGAGGCAAAATCGGGTGCGAACACGAAGATCCCGTTGCTCGGGGATCTGCCGGTGCTCAATTTCTTCTTCAAGAGCAAGGAAGCGCTCAAGGAACAAACCAGCCTGGTGTTCGTCGTCACCCCTAAATCCTACGATCCGTCAAGCGGCGGTTCAAACAACAGCGCCTCGGGACGCCTTCGTACGGCCACCACCATCGGTTGCGATCACGACTGGGTGAACCAGGACAATCCCGGTCCTGCCCATGAGCCGAACCTCGCCCGGACCATCCGCGGCCTGCAGCCGACCCAGGCCCCGTTGTATCCGCGGGCGGGGGAGCAGGCACCATCCCGTGCAACTTCGAGCCAACCCCGTTTCAGCAGGGCTGCGAAACACTGACATCCAAGGTTAGAGAGATCCGTGAGTTCCCTCCAACCCCGGTCCCCCTTGTCCCCTTCATGACACCTGCTTCCCCATTCCTGGCCGTCGAGGAAACCATTTTCCAACCGAAGGGCGGCGACGCCTGGGACTTCGCGGAAATCTGCCTGCAACGCACCGCAGGAGCACTCCACGAAGCCAGGGCAGCCAGCCCGTCGGAGGTTTCCCAAGCCATCTCCATCGCCCGCGAGTTCCATGTTCAGGGACGGCCTGCCGACCTCATCGAAGTGCTGGCGAGAGTTCAAGGCCACGGCGAGGAGCACCTGAGCTCCGCCATTCTGGACTTGGGGAACAAGGTAGCAGCCACCCTCACGCCCTATTCGCCACTGATACCATTCGCTGGGAAACTCATCGCTCCTTCGGCCTTCTATGACTCCTTCGACCAGATCCACAAGCTGGCGCGGACCTTGTTGTCGCCGGTGATTTATGCCGAGGACACCGACGCGATTGGCACGGCTTCCGCAAATCCGGTGGCCTGCGCGATTCTGGCGGACGAAATCCGCGCTTCGGTGCTGAAGCGCTTCGGCATCCGTCCGTTCGTCACCACCGCCCGTCTCGATTACGAAAGCTGGGCATTCCTCGCCCGCAAACACTTCGAACTATGATTGAGTTTGACGGCATTTCCTTCAATGAGCTCATCAGCCGCCGAATTATGGTGGAGCTGGGAGGGCATGATCCCAGCTACTCGGAGCTGGCCCAGGACCAGGTTCCCAACCGGGTCACGCGCTACAGTTTCATGGCGGCCATTGCGAGCCTCAACGGCCTGCCGTTTTTCCCCAAGGTGGCCGAGTTCTGTGATGGCACGCTGCATGCGACCTGCGACTCCACGGTGATGACCCGGGGCTTTTTCGCCCCGCTGTGCCTGTCAGGTTCCGACAAGCTGATCGTCGCCATCGCCAACCCATGGAGCCCGTTGCCAGAGGAATACCTGGCACCGCGTTTCCCGGATCTTGAGATTGTCAAGATCGTCACCCTGGCCACCGAGATCAGCCGGGCGATCGAATCGGTCGCCACCAACCAGGGACCTAGCAGATCCGACCTTGAGGCCATCGACGTGGAGGACATGGATGACGGAATTCATGACTTCGACGTCACCACCGACTATGCCGAGCCGATGGCCCAGCTCATCGCCACCATCATGGCCGATGCCGTCAGGACCCGCGCTTCCGACGTCCACTTCAAGGTGGAAAAGGAAGCGTTTTACTATGCCTTCCGGGTGGATGGAGACATCGGCAACAAAGTGGAAATCCCGATGAAGCTCAAGGACCGGCTGGATGCATTCCTGCTCAACCTGATGAAGCTGCCCACCGAGATCCGCAACACGGCTCCCGGGATTTCCGGACGTTTCACCATTTCCTATTTCCACCGGCCGATCGACATCCGTTACGAGCGCCACCGCACCTATCGGGGCTACCATGTGACCATGCGTCTGTTGGACAAGAGCAACATCAACGTCACCCTCGGCAAGGGCACCCTGGCCTTCGATGACGAGACGATGTTCGCCCTCAACAAGGTGATGAAAATCCCCGCCGGCATCATTGTCATGTCGGGGCCGACCGGTTCCGGCAAATCGACGACCCTCAATGCCATCCTGCGCGAGCTCAACCGCCCGGAAGTGAACATTCTAACACTTGAGAACCCGGTGGAAGACGAGGTTCCCGGGATTACTCATTGCGACTTGAAAAGCCCCAAGGAATTCAAGCCGATGATCGCCTCCTTCATGCGGTCGGATCCGGACATCATCCTGATGGGTGAGGTGCGGGACATCGAATCCGCCGAACTCGCCATCGAAGCGGCGGTGACCGGCCACAAGGTTCTGACGACCATTCACACCGCGCGGGCGTCGCAGATCATCGAGCGTTTCGAACAGCTCGGCCTGGAACGCTGGAAGATCGCCCAGACCCTCAAGGCCGCTTGCGCCCAACGGTTGGTCAAATTGCTGTGTCCGTACTGCAAGGAAGCCGCCGGCGGCATCGAGGAATTTGACCGCAAAACCTTCAGCCTCGACGATTCCTGGGCCAACACCCCGGTCTTTGTGGCCAAGAATGGCGGCTGCCAGGAGTGCCGGAACACCGGCTACAGCGGACGGACCGCCATTCTGGAAATCATTCCCATCTCGCCGAAGATTTCCGACCTGCTCTCGAAGGGCGAGATGACCCCATACGAATTGGAAATGAAAATCGCGGAGGAAGGCGTCCTGCCCAGTCTCCGCCGCAGCGGCATGAGGCTGCTGCGCGATGGCAAAACCGACCTTGCTGCCGTTAGCAAGGTCATCGACATGACCTACACCGATGACTAGCGCAACCACCACAGTTTCAGGCCCGCCTCCGATTCCCGCAGCCCTGCGGGGGAAAGGCGGAGCTCCCGCCGGACCCAAGGGGATCATGGCGGCACTCAACCAACCGAAGAAGGTCAGGGAGTTCACCAAAAAGGAACTGGTGGATTTGTTCCGCGGCCTCGGCTCGATGTTGCGCGCGCAGATCAACACTGCGGACGCACTCAAATACTACAGCCAAGGCCTGCCTAACAAGGCTATGGTCGACGCGCTCATCCGCATCCGCGAGGATATCAACACGGGGATGAACATCCATGAAGCCTTCCGCCGGACCGGCCGCTTCAACGAGACGATCATCGGTCTGGTGCAGGCCGGATCCGATGCCGGGCAGCTTCACCACGCCTTCCAATCGCTGGCAACCCGTTTGAAGAGCGAGCTGTTCTTCCAGAAGCAACTCAAGAAAGCCACGATCACCCCGGGCATCATCATCTGTGTCCTGACCGGGGCGTTCATCGTTTCCCAGGTTAGAATCGTCCCGCAGGTCGAACAAATGTTGTTGGGGGTCAACGCGAAGCCGGACGGGATGACCGCCATTTCTTTCAAGGTCAGCCATTTCACGCAAGCCGTTTGGCCGTTCTTCGTCGCCGGCATCATTGCGATCGCGATCACCATTTTCAAGTCAGCCCACGTCCGCAACCTGATCCTCGGCTTCTTCATGTCGAAGTGGCGGCTCCTCCGCCTGCTCATCATGAGCCTTCGGCAGGTGACGTTCCTTTCCACCATCAAGCTGCTCCATTCCAACGGGATCAACCTGGCGAAATCCATCCGGGTCTCCGCCAACAGCGTGCGCAACACGCCGTTCTATGAGGAATTGCGCACCGCGGCCGACAAGTATGAGCACTCGGGCGTGCCGCTATCGACTGCCTTTGCCAAATACACTTCCGTGGATTCACAAGTCACCCACATGTTGTCGATCGGCGAGAAATCCGCCTCGCTCGATGCCCAGTTGGAGATGCTCTCGGAGATGTATGAGGAGGATCTGCAGAATCACATGAATTCGTTCGCGGCCGCCATCAGCTTCGTCGTTCTGATCATCGCCGTCGGGCTGATCGCGGCGGTTTTCGTGGGAACCTTCCTGCCGATCTTCCTGATGGGTCCGAAGATGATGCAAAGCGGAATCTAACCCAAACCTTGGCCGTCACCCTCTTATGCAACTTACCCGATTTGACCGTTGGTTACGCGAGAAGTATGTCTATGAGACCCATATCCATACCCTTCGGCCGCCAGAATCGCTACCGGCCGGAGTCCGCGTAAAGGAGATCCCGGACGTTCCCGGCAAGCGCTACAAGCACCTGTTCGTAGCCAGCAAAAGCAGCGCCGCGGACCAGTTGATTGCACAGTTGAGAGAGAACAGCCAGATGTACACCACCCAGATCGTGGACCGCGACGATTGGTATGTCCCGTTCATCGCGCCGAAGGACAAATCCGTCACCTGGTGGGTGTGCTCCGTGGTGCTCATCACCATCTCGGTGTTTTTGGTGCTGCTCTATCTGAAGAGTCTCGCCGAGGATCCCGAGTTCCGCAAAAATTTCATGGAAGCGCTGAAGCTTTTCCGAAGCTAAATCGCCGACATTTCCCGCTTTCCAAGAATCTAAAGATCCATTAAACAATATCCGTCATGAAGACCTTGCGTCCCATCAACCGTTCCCATCGGGCATTCACGCTCCTGGAGATGACCATCGTCATCATGGTGTTGCTCGCGCTCGTCTCAATCGGGCTGTTCACCTCGACCAAGATGGACGAGTGGAAACTGGGCCGGGCCGCTTCCGAAACCCTCCGCGGTGCCTATGCCGCGCAGCGGATGTTCCTTGCGGACAATCCGACCGTGGCCCCTTCGGCCATTACCGATGCCCTGGTCCTGCCGTATATGGCCAACAACGCTTCGGGCACGCTCACAGTGATGCCGAAAGTCAAATCGCTCACCGGGGCCAGCCTCGGGATTCTCATCAACGTTTCTCCCCCCGTCATCAATGCTGGTTCCGGCGTCGCTTACGACCCCTCCGGCAGCAACACGGACTCCCTCTGGGACGTCGGGGAATAATGCGAATCCTGTCATCACTGATACTGTTAGCACTTGCAGCGGTGGCATCGGCCTCCGAGTTCAAGCATGTCGGTGACTTCCTGTTACAAGCGCACTTCAAGCTGACGGGTCAGCAGATGACGCCCATCCCGATGAAACCCATCGCCTTCCGGGTGTTCACGGACGGGGTCCGGATCCGGGTGACGGCGGAAGGGGTGGAAGAGGCCCACTCCACGTTCGAGATCTACCGCTCCGACGGGATCGGCCGCCAGCGCCAGGATTCCGGTGCGCTCGAGGTCATTCCCGGTCTCCAGGCGATGAGCAATGTCGGCGGCACGCTCCGCCACTTGCGGCTGTCCCGGGAGTCCATGACCATGACCACCTTCCCCGGCGTTTCGGATCAAATGATCGTGAGCCATGCCATCGCCGCCGAGCCCAAGCTCGAGACGACCCGGACTGCGGACCAACCTCTAACCACTCCATGAAACCCCTTCCCGCGCAGAACCCCGGTATGTTCAAGGCGACCGACCCCGCGATGCCGGTGCTGCCACCGGTCCTCGCCGCTCCGGTGGCATCCTATTCAACCTCCAACCGCCGCGCGTCGCCCCTGGCCGGGCAGCGGCTGTATCCCTGGCTGCTGTTCGCGAGCACCGTGCTGGCCGGAGTATTCTGCGTGCTTTATGTCACCAAACCCGTGATCGTCGCCCCTCAGGGAACGACTCAAGCTGATGGAGTCACTCCGGTTCTACCAACGCCTGTTGCCGCTGTCATCACTCACGGTCTGATGCCCAATCAGGACCGTCTTCCCGGTGAAAAGGGCGCCAGCCAGGCGATCCCGGCAATTTCCAGCGAGACTCCGCCGGCGCCCCGTGCAGCCGCCTTCGAGCAAACCAACATCCGTATCCAGCATATCCTGACCGCCGAGTCACCTGGCGGCCATCTTGCCAAGATCGATCTGGACGTGCCGGTTCTCTATCAGAGCCGGAACCTCCGCTGGACCTCCGCCGAAGTGGCCGGGGCTCGTGACCTCCTCATCCGCCTCGTGGACTATCAGGAAAGGTCCCGCGCGCTGCGGGCCGAGGGCTCGGAACTGCTGGATGCATGGAACGACCTCATCGGAAGCTCGATTCCAGCGAGCGATCTCCGGGCCGACAGTCCGACCCTTCCCGCGAACCAACAGGACGCCGCTGCCGCGCCCCGGCCCGCCGGCCTGGACACCGCAGAGTCGATCAAAATCCAACCTGCCGGAAAATGAACGCACGCCCCGCCATCGCCGCCATCACATTGTTCGCTTCCCTGTTTGCCGGAGGCCAGAACGTCACCCAGGAACCCCGGCCTGATCCCGTGCTCGATGCCATCCAGGAATTCAAGCAGCGCGACAAGGAAAAGCCCAATGAAGTCTCCGTCGTGTTGGATGCGGTGGGCCAGCCTCCCGCCCCGGTGGATCCTCCGGTTACCGCGCCCGTCGAGCCGCCGCCACCCGTCCTCGTGACCGGCAACCCTCCGGAAGAGACCGATCCCGCGCCGGAGCCCGTTCCCCGCGACGGACTTGCCGTGCGGGTGGAGAAACTGCAATCCGGCAACGGGACCATCGATCCCGCACAAGTGAAACTGTTAGCGCCATTTCCCGCCAAGCCGCTGGCCCTGCCTCCCGCCGGCTGGCGGCTCGATGCCTCGGACAGCGCCCCGCCTTTCACCCGCGAAGTCGAGCTTGCGCCCGGGTCCAAAATCACCCTGACGATCCGCCCGCATCTCCTCGTTCCCGAGGCGGATGGTGCCGACGTTTTCGCCATCCCCGAACCCGGATACGACAGTTCGCTCGGCTATCAGCAGACCGCCACCGTCGGGGCCATCCTGTCCAATTCCATCCGCCGCCTGGACGAGGACTCCAAGCAGTTAGGGGTCGTCATCGACAGTCTCCAACAGCTCGTGATTTCCCTGCCCAAACCCGAGCCTCAACCCGAAGCCAAGCCCGCCGCCATCCGCAAGAAATGAAAACTTCCACCGTTCCCATGATTTGTGGTGCCGCCCTGGTCGCCATGTTGACCGCCGGCATCAGCCACTGGTGCTCCGTCAGGCAGTTCGTCTCAGCGATCAACGCGGGACTTCCCGTGGCGACGGTCGCGACTCCCTCCGCCAGGCCCGTCGAACCCGCGCCAGCGAAAGCAGCGGCGCCCGCCGTGCTTGCGCAGGCTCCGAAGACTTCTCAACCCGCTCCTGTCACCGACGCCAGCGAGAAGAAATTCTATGAAACGCTGATCGCGAAAATGGAAAGTCTCCAGAATCAGAACCGCGATCTGCTCAACCAGGTGGCGGAAACCAACCGGGACATGATGAACCTCAACTTCCGCGTGGACACCTTCTCCGACTCCTTCCGTCCAATGCCTGTTAGCGAGGACCGCCCGGACATGAGTTTTGCGGACGGACCGGGGGTCCTCCCGCCGCGGGCCGAGCCCGCATTCCTGCCTGCCGATCAATAACCGCATCAGCCCGGCCTCCCGCTCCCACATGTCCGCTAGCCGCCGATCGCTCCTGCTTTCCCTTCTAATCGTTCCATTGATCCACGCGGCTCCGGCTTGGCAAGGTGAGCTCACGCCACCGGCACCCGGTCCTTTCGCGAAGCTTGTCCCCACCGTCCTCGACTATCAGGTGAGCTGGAATGGCGCGATCGATGCCGGCACGGTCCGTATCGAGTTCGCCCCGCCCGGCGTCAGGAAAGCCGGCACTCTGGTCGTCCGGTCTTCCGCCTCCAGCCAAGGAGCCGCCGCCGTCGTGTTTCCCTATCAGACCAATTTCTGGTCCGAACTGGCGGCCACCTCGCTGCGCCCGCGCTACTTCCATGCGTTAGAGACGGACAAGCGGGAAACGGTCGAGACCACCGTCCGCCATTTTCCTTCCCGGGTCGAAAGCCGGGAAGTGACCAAACTCCTCAAGACCGGGAAGAGCAAGCAGGCCGACCGCCTCTTTGAGTTCGCTCCCGTCTTCGATATCTTCTCCGCCATGCTGCATGTCCGCAGCCAGAAGCTCGACGCCGGCGACCAGATCACGATCGCGATCCATCCCTTCGACCGGCCCTATCTGCTGCGGGTCAAAGTCCATGGCCGCGAGGTCCACAACGGCCGCAACTCGATCCGCCTGACACTCGGCATGCGCAAGATCGACCCGAAAACCCTCGGTTTGCTGCCCTACAAGAAACTGAAACAAGACGCCACCCTCTGGCTCAGCGACGATGCCGACCGCATCCCCATCGAGCTTCGCGCCGCGGCCTTCATCGGGGACGTGCGGGCCACGCTTGCCTCCCACCGGAAACCGTGAACCATGCGCATGTCTGAGATTCACCATGACTCTATCCGATTCTAGCAAAAGCAATCTGGCCAACCTCGCGGGCCTCGCTGCCATCCTGTTAGCCGTGGTTTTCTGCGTCTGGCCCGGGATGCATTCCCCGCTTTTCACCGACGACGTGCACCAACTCGACAGGTCCAAGGCGATTATCCATTGGACCGGAGTTTTCGATCCCGACGTCTTCGGTTATTACCGGCCAGTCAAGAACGCGCTCTTCATGATCGCCGCTCCTCTGAAGGACAATCTCGTCGCCTGGCACTGGCTCGGTCTGGCCGCCTACCTCGGCGCCACCGCAGGAGTTTTCCGGATCGCCTCGATCTGCCTTGGCTGCGGTCGTTTGGCATTGCTGGCGACGTGCATCTGGGCTTTGAGTCCCAGTTGTGTCTCCACGGTCGTCTGGCTGAGTTGCGCCAATATCAGCATCGGCATTGTCTTCGCCGCCTGTGCCTTTCATTTCCACGAGAGCTCGGCGGTGAAAACATCGACTTGGTCATTGGCCGGAGCCATGTTTTTCTTCGCCCTGTCGTTGCTCTGTTATGAATCGCTGATCGCCATCCCGGGCGTGTTGTTCATCCGGGATCTCCAACAGCGGCGGATTTCGGTAAATCGCCAGACCCTGATTCGTTACGGCTCGTATACGCTCGTCGCTTTGGCATTCCTCTTCGTCCGTCACGAGTTCTCGGCCCGGGCGATCGGGGTGGACAAACTGAGCGCGGGCTTCGCGCCGGACACTACGGCCATCCACATGAGCCTATCCGCCCCGTGGTTTCTCTGGCGGCATTTCCTCATGTGGATCTTTCCGTTCGGAACCATCGAATTGTTAGGAAGCTATGCGTGGTTGCGTTCGGCACCGGTTGCTTCACTGGTTTTCGGCGGGGGCTTCCTGCTGGCGTTGCTGGCCACTGCCGCCTTGACCTGGAAGCGGTATCCTCTGGTCGCCTTCGGGCTGTTGTTTTTCTTCGTGGCAAGCGTTCCCTCGGGGAACTTCGTTCCGTGTTTCAACGGGCCGATCTATGATGCCTACGTCACCATCCCTTCCATTGGCTTGGCAATTGCCTTTGCATCGGTCTGCGATCTCCTGATCAGGCAATTCAAAATGCGCCGCAGGGAATCCGGCAGCCTCGCCTTCGCTGTGGTTCTGTGCTTGATCCTGATCTATCGGCTGCCGGTATGCGGTGCCTACTTCCGCTATTGGGCCGGAGTCTGGGGCAACCCCGTGGAGTTGATGCTGCTGACCGCCGAAACCAGGCCGCTGCAGTCGCAGGCGAAAGGCCTGGCGAGCATGTTGCTGTTTAGTGAAGGTTATATTGACGAGGCGGAAATCCAGGCGAACGAAGTGATTCTCGAAGCTCCCTGGGATCCGACCGCAAAGCTGACTCTGGCGAGAATCGCGAGGTACCGTCAGGATCTTCCGGCAGCGGAAAAATACTACCGTTCCGTCTTGGAGTCACCGAAGGGCTACAGGATTCTCAAACATCCCGCCAGGTTCGAACTCGCCGAGGTATTCGCCGGCAATCCGGCACACCGGGAAGAGGTGGTGGGGCTGCTGAAGGAATTCCTGAAAAGTAGCAACAAAAGCAAACATCCACAGGCGATCGCCTTGCTGTCCCTGACCTACCGGGATCAAGGAGATATGCCAAAAGCCCGCGCCACCCTTGAGCGTGGATTGACTTTGCACCCTAACGACGCTGGATTGGTGAAAATAATGGGATCCTTCGATCACCCCTCTCTGGAACTTGAATAGCACCCCGATGATATCCACCAACGTGATTAGGAATCCGCTTGGAAGTCTGGCATGCTTGATAGGCATCCTGATCCTCGTGATCTTCTGCGCTTGGCCGGGCATGCGTGCCCCGCTCTTCACCGATGATATCTATCAGTTGGAAAAGATCTCGTATTACACCCACTGGAGCGGTGTTTTCAAACCGGATGCGTTCGGCTTCTACCGTCCGGTCAAGAACACGCTGTTCCTGCTCGCCTCGCCCCTTTCGAAGAATCTCATGGCATGGCATTGGGTCGGGTTGATCGCGTATTTGGGGGCGACGGTGGGGATTTATCGGATCGCCTCCATTTGTCTCGAGTCCCGGTGGCTCGCGCTGCTCGCGACCTTTTTCTGGGCGTTCAGCCCGAGTTGCGTATCCACAGCGATTTGGGTGAGTTGTGCCAACATCAGCATCGGACTGATCTTCGCCGCCTGCGTCTTCCATTTTCACGAGCACCTGGCCAAGAAGCCATCAATCGCCTCGCTGTTCTCATGCGCGTTCTTTTTCGCGCTGGCGCTGCTCTGTTATGAATCGATGATAGCGATTCCCGCCTTGCTGATCATCCGTGATTTGCAGCAGAGGAGATTGGCCCTCAACCGGCAGTGCGTGATCCGCTATGGGGCTTATACTCTGGTGGCGGTCGCTTTCATGGTGGTCCGCGCGGTTTATTCCTCCAAGGGCATCGCCTCACATGAGATCCACCCGGGATTCGCCCCGGGCATCACCCCGCTCCAACTCAGCCTGTCCGCCCCGTGGTTCTTGTGGCGGCATTTCCTGATGTGGATCTTTCCATTCGGAACGCTTGAGGCATTGGGCAGCTACGCGTGGCTGCGCTCGGCCTCGGTGGCCGGACTTGTTTTCGGCTGGCTGTTTCTCGCCTCGCTCCTAACCGCCTCGGCGATGATGTGGAAGAAGCTGCCCGTTGTTTCATACGGCATTTTGTTTTTCGTGATCGCGAGCATTCCCGCTGGCAATTTCATCCCCAACTTCAACGGGCCGATCAATGATGCCTACGTGACGATCCCCTCGATCGGCCTGGCCATTGCTTTCGCCGGGTGCTGCGGATTGCTGATCGAGCAACTGGTGAAAATAAGGCGGCATGGGGAAGCCAGCGGAATCGCCATCGTGGCGGTTCTCAGCGTTTTCCTGCTCTATCGAATGCCTGTCTGCGCCGCCTACTTCCGCTATTGGGCCAAGGTCTGGTCGGACCCCGTGGAGATGATGCTGCTCGTTTCCGAGACGCGGCCTTTCCAGTTCGAGCCCAAGGCCTACGCGTCCACCCTGCTGTTTACCAGCGGCTACATTGACCAGGCCGGGATCATGGCAAAGGAGGTGATTCAGGCGGCTCCCTGGAGCACCACGGCAAAGCTCACGCTCGCGAGAATCTCCGCCTATCATCAGGACTACCCTGCGGCGGAGGAATACTATCGGACAATCATGAACAGCGATATCGCCCCGCTTTTCAAGGATCCGGCCCAGCTTGAGCTCGCCCAACTGATTTCAAGGAATCCCGCCCGCCATGAGGAAGCGACAGGCTACCTGCGTGCTTTTCTTCAAAGCAACCGCGGCGGCAAGCACCCGGAGGCCGTGGCGATGCTGGCTGGGATCTATCAGCAGAAAGGTGATCAAAAGAAGGCTGTTGCCACCCTGGAGAGAGGATTGTCGATCCACCCTGCGAACCCCATCCTGATGAAAATGCTCGCCTCCATGACCCATCCTGTCCCAGTCAAAGACGCGCGGGGCAACTGATCCCTGCCTCCCCGGATCATCGCCAGCACCTTAAGAAAACCACATGAAGTCCTATCCCGACAACTGGGCCGCGATCATTCCCATGGCGAATGAAGAGGCCGATTTCGCACCATTGATCGAACAACTCACCGCCGCCATGGACCAACTGGAAGGCGGCGCGATCTACTTCGTGGTGGACGGAGTCTCCAAGGACCGGACGCTGGAATTGTGTCAGGAAATCGAAGCGAAAGACTCACGCTACCACACCATCTGGGCGCCGGAGAACCGCAACGTGGTGGATGCCTATCTGCGGGGGTTCCGCGAAGCGCTTGACCGGGGATATGAAATCATTGTTGAAATGGATGGCGGTCTTTCCCATGACCCGCGCGCGCTGCCAGCCTTCTTGCGGGCGTTGCACGAAGGCAACGACTGCGCGTTCGGCAGCCGCTACATCAATGGCGGCTCCATGGTGGATTCCGCCTGGCAGAGGCGGGTCTTGTCCAAGGGCGGCTCGATTCTGGCCCGTGTCTTGCTCGGCGTCCCGCTGGTGGACATGACTTCGGGCTATCAGGCATTCCGCCGGGAAGTCCTGGTTCGCCTGATGGAGCGTCCGCTGTTGTCCAAGGCCCACTTCTATCAGACCGAGGTCCGTTACCTGTTGCGCCGGGAGAAAATCATCGAGGTCCCCATTCATTACCGGGCCCCGTCTCCGCGGGTTTCGCGCAATGCCATCCGGAATTCATTCGCGGTCCTCGGCCACTTCGTGTTCCTCCGCTTTACCGGCCGGTCGGCCCGTCTTTGATCCAACCAATCGACTCCACCCACATGTCTCTCAGAACCGCCCTCGTTGTCACCAGCATTTCCGCCCCGAATCCCGTCCTTCAGTCGCTTGCGCAAGGGGCCATCGCCCATGATTGGGATTTCATCGTCGCCGGCGATACCAAGAGTCCCGCAAGTTTCGAGCTGGAAGGATGTCATTATCTATCAGTCGCCGACCAGCAAGCCGGTGCCCATGAATTGGGGCGGCTGTGCCCGACCCGTTCCTATGCGCGCAAGAACATCGCCTATCTCGAGGCGATCGCCCGCGGCGCGGACGTCATCGTGGAAACCGACGATGACAATTTCCCCCGCGAGACATTCTGGCTGCCACGGGTTCCACAGATCGCCTGCCGGCCGGTGGACCACGGCGGCTGGGTCAATGTCTATGCCTATTTCTCGGAGACGTTCATCTATCCGCGGGGATTGCCGCTCGATCATGCCCGCCAGACTCCGCCGCCACCCGCGTCCGCGCAGGAAATGGAATGCCCGTTGCAGCAGGGTCTGGCCGATGCCAACCCGGATGTCGATGCGGTCTATCGGATGCTCTTCCCGCTACCCTTCGAGTTTGATCCTGACGTCGAACCGGTCGCCCTACGCAGCGGGGCGTGGTGTCCCTTCAACAGCCAGAACACGACCTTCTTCAGGAAGATTTTCCCGCTGTTGTATCTGCCCGCCTATTGCAGTTTCCGCATGACGGATATCTGGCGGAGCTTCGTCGCCCAGCGGGTGCTGCACCATCTCGGGTATCCCGTGATGTTCCACGGCTGCACGGTATGGCAGGAGCGTAACGAGCATAGCTTGCATGGCGATTTCTGCGATGAGGTTTCCGGTTACGTGAACAACAACGCGATCCGCACCGCGTTGATGAACCTGGATTTCGGCCGAACCACCGACATTTTCCTGCTGCTCGAACAATGCTACCAATGCCTGATGGAACACGGCTGGGTGGGCAGGGAGGAGGAAGTCCTGCTGGCCTCGTGGATCGGCGGCTTGAAGTCCTTGGGAGAGCCGGCGCTTGTCTAACGATTCAACCCGGCTTAACGGGTTTCTGTATCCATGAAATTCAGACCTCTCATTCTCGCCCTCCTCGCGATTCTTCCCGCCGCCGCATTCGAGCTGCCTGCGAACTCGACCCAGTGTCTCGTCGGAATCTCCGACGGCTGGGACAGTTCCACGGTCACTCTCCGCTACTATCAGAAAAGCGGCGCCGCATGGAAGCCCGTGAGCGAACCGTGGAAAGCCCGTCTCGGGAAAAGCGGGCTCGTCTGGGGCAAGGGACTCCATCCGGTCCCTGCCGGAGCCGCCACCAAGAAGGAAGGCGACAACCGCTCGCCTGCCGGCGTGTTCGCCATTGGTGGGGCCTGGGGCTACGACGCCACCATCCGCAAGCATTCCGCCCTCCCATATCGCCAGGTCACCGCCCGCGACCTGTGGGTGGAGGATCCCGCCTCACCCCAGTATAACAGAAACGTCATCCTCGATCACGATCCCGCCACACCGTGGGAGAAGAAACAGCAGATGAAGCAGGACGATGCCGCCCACTCGCTCAAGCTTTTCATCGCCCACAACGCCCCGCCGAGGGTCACGCCCAACGCCGGCTCGTCGATTTTCTTCCACATCTGGCGGCGCGACGGAGCCGCCTCCACCGCCGGCTGCACCACCATGGAGAAGCCGAAACTGCAATGGCTCATCTCCCAGATCAACCCCGCCAAGCGCCCGCTCTACGTCCTCCTGCCCAAGGCGGAATACGACAAATACCGCTCCGCATGGAAATTGCCATAAGCCACGGACCGGGATTCGTCCCGGCCTTCATTCATTCATACCTCCATCATCTATCCGCAAAATCCATAGCTCCATGAAACCCACCCCGCTCCCCATCCTCACCGGTCTTGCCTTCCTGTTAGCCTCCTGCGGCGAGAAAAAACCAGCCACGGCGGAAAGCCCTGCCACGGCGGAAAGCCCTGCCACGGCGGAGAACCCGGCTGCGGAAGGTTCCTTCGTCCTCGCGGAAAAACGTTTCCTGCCGCCTGTCCGGACAGTTGCCACCAAGGATACGAGCTTGATCATGGAGGATTCCGTCATGACCGTGAAAGCCGGCCCGAATGAAATGGAAGGGTCCGCCTCCCGCCAGGAGACCGGCATTGAGACCCTCGAGATCCTCTCGAAAGACAAAATCCGGAGGCTCCAGATGAGCAAGAAATCCAGTGGGAAGATGACGATGAATGGCCAGGATCAGCCGTCGCCCGAAAGCCCGGACCCCCTGTTAGGCATCCCGGTGATTCTCGAGCGCAAAGGGGAAACCTGGGCCGCCAGCTTGGAAAATGGTGGCACTCCAGACCCCGAACAAAAAAAGAAACTCGATAAGATGGTCGCCGAGATCGTGAAGGACAGCGATTTCCACATGTATGGCGACACCCCGCGCC
>JBGSOI010000091.1:0-18722 GCA_041739215.1 Akkermansiaceae bacterium | reverse complement strand
CTCAACCTGCGGATCAATCTGTGCATGAGAAAAGCTTATGGTTATCGCAGCTTTGATCTGCTACAAACATCTCTCTATCACACACTTGGAGACCTGCCCGAACCAAAGTTCACCCACAGATTTTGCTGAAGAGCCAAAAATCTCAAGAGTTGGATGAGAGCCAAGAGGGTGCCGACTCCGGTCACCTTTTTGGGAACCAAAGCACACATTCAGTATGAACCCAAGGGATCGAGCCTCATCATCGCCCCATGGAACTATCCCTTCAATCTTGCGATTTGTCCTCTGATCTCAGCCATTTCGGCGGGATGCACGGCCATCGTCAAACCTTCGGAGATGACTCCCCATGTTTCTTCGTTGATTCTCTCAATGATCGGGGAGCTGTTTGAGGAGAAAGAGGTTTGCGTGGTGGAAGGTGGGCTTGAAGCAAGCCAGCTGCTGCTCGCAAAACCTTTTGATCATATCTTTTTCACGGGGAGTCCTGCGGTTGGGAAAATCGTTATGAGGTCGGCTTCCGACCACCTCGGTTCAGTCACCTTGGAACTTGGAGGAAAGTCCCCCGTCATCATCACTAAGAGTGCGGACCTGAAAGACGCTGCTAGAAAAATTGCATCCACAAAATTTGTCAACTGCGGCCAAACCTGTGTGGCTCCTGATTTCATCCTGATTCCAACGTCCGTCCGGGATGAATTCGTCAACCACCTCAAGGAGGCCATTGCGACGCTCTATGAAAGCGAAGGGAGTGGTGTGGAGCTAAGCCCGGATTACGGCAGAATCGTCAACGAAAGACATTTCAGCCGGCTCAACGAACTGGTAGAGGATGCCGCCAAGAAGGGCGCGGTCATTGCTAAAGGCGGGAAAAACCTGCCCGATGAAAATTACATCGAGCCTACCATCCTGACCCACGTCACGAATGACATGATGATCATGCAGGATGAGATTTTCGGCCCGCTTCTACCCATACTGGATTATGAAGATTTGGACAAAGCCTTGGCGTTTGTGAATCAAATGCCAAAGCCTCTGGCACTGTATGCATTCTCAAACGATGCCAAGAAGTTAAACTATATTTTCCATAAGACTTCTTCCGGTGGTGCGGTCGCAAATGACTGCATCCTGCATTTCCTGCATCCCGAGCTTCCTTTCGGTGGTGTCAATAATTCCGGCATCGGGAAGTCTCATGGACATTTCGGATTTCTGGAATTCTCCAATCAGAAGGGAGTTCTCAAGCAAAGAGTTGGGTTCACTGCGGTGTCACCTTTGTTCCCTCCCTATAATAAGACGAAGGAATTATTGATTGATGGCCTCTTGAAATGGTTTTAAGCGGAGTCCGGATATTCGGGCTGTAATGGATCGAGGACTGATTGGCGGAAGGCTTCTTGCTTGTGATATTGCGAGACAAGGAGCTGCCTATCCTTTGATTTTCGCATACAACTTTTCGAGATCTTCTCGAAACAGGATACGAGGCACCGGGTAGAGAGGGTTCGCCTCGGCCAATGCCCGGCTTATCATCTCCGGCATGTCACTTTCTTTGATCTCTGCGATGTGACTCTGCATCTTCATTTCCTTGTTCAGTCCCCTCAGATATTCGATGAACGCGGCGGCTTTCTGGCTGGGACTTTGGCCCTCCCGGGAAATCCCAATGTGATCTGCAAGTTCAGCGAGTCGCCCGTGTGCCGCGCTTCCGTAGAATTCCAAAACATGAGGCATGATGATGGCGTTCGCCAGGCCATGAGGGGTTCCGCAAAAGCCACCGATGGTATGTGCGATGGCATGAACATAGCCGATATAGGCACGGGTGAATGCCACACCTGCCAGATAGGAGGCTTTGAGCATGGCTGCCCTCGCGTCGATGTCGCCTGGGTGATTGAAGACCTTCAGCATGTTCTGGTGGATTAGGAGAATCGCTTCTAACGCTGCCGACTCGGTCTCCTTGGTGTTGCTCCTTCCGATGTAGGCTTCCACGGCGTGGGTCATGGCATCCATTCCGGTCATGGAGGTAATATGAGGCGGAAGCTTCAGTGTCAGCTCAGGGTCGTGCACCGCATAGTGGGGAATCAGGCAGAAATCGCTGATCGGATATTTTTCATGGGTGGCGGGGTTGCTGATGACGGCTACCAGCGTCACCTCGCTGCCGGTTCCTGCCGTGGTGGGCACGGCGATCAAGGTGGGAATCTTGCAAAGCACTTTCATGACCCCCTTCATTTTTGCCACCGGCTTGTTCGGACGGCTCACTCTGGCTCCGACTGCCTTGGCGCAGTCAATGGGTGAGCCTCCGCCAAATGCGATGATGGCTTTACAGCCCTTCTCAAGATAAAGCTTCAAAGCCTCCTCCACATTTTCAATGGTTGGATCAGGCACGGTTTTGTCATAGATGGCATAGTTGCATCCGGATTCGGCCAAACCTGTTATGAGTCCGTCCAACAGTCCGAGCTTCATCAAAACCTCGTCGGTCACGATCAGCACGGTGTTGATTTTCAAATCCTGGAGCAACCGTGGTATTTTTTTGGTGCTTCCCGGACCCTCGAGCAATACCGGTTTCCGCCAAGGCAGCAAAGGCATGGCAAGTTTGAAACCTGTTTGATAGGTTCTGTAGTACGCGCTGAGGAGAAGGTGACTCATTTTTGATTGAAGGGTTGGGAGCGAAAATTGTTCCGGTGGGTAGTGCAAGCGGTTACCGGCCGCTTGTCGATTCGTCAAACTTCTTTTCTTCACGGCAGCGGCTGTCTGAACCCTTTTGCCACGAGGAAATCACGATAAAAGATCTTGGCGTTGCAGCCCGGACAGCCACACTCCCGCCTGTCGCATCTGACGAGGGTTTCGTTTTTGAAATCTTTCTTCACGGTTTGAATCCCCGCCCGGCCTTACGGTTCACACTCCTTACAACTCGCATCATGACTCCAACGAACTCCCCAACAAGCGCAGCGCAGGCCGCGAGACACCTTCCTACAATGCCGAATGAGCACCCGCGCTGTCGCTTGGAAGCAATCGTTGCAGGCGTGGTGCTCGGTTGTTTGACCACCGCGGGATACGGAGCCGAACCGGATCGCACGGTTTTACCGTTGGCAGAACCCGCACGGCCGACGTCCACGACACTCGACGTCCGCAACGCCACTCCTCCGCCGCGCTTCGAGGTCAAGGCGCCTGCGGGTGCGCCCAATGTGCTGCTGATCCTGATCGATGACCTCGGTTTCGCGGGCACCAGTGCATTCGGCGGTTCGATCTCGACTCCCAGTTTCGACAAGATCGCGAAGGAAGGAATTATCTATAACAATTTCCACACCCAAGCGACCTGCTCGCCGACGCGTGCGGCACTGCTCAGCGGTCGCAACCATCATGTCGCCAACATGGGTGGCATCGCGGAAGCCGGCACCGCATTTCCCGGCAACACGACGCAGATCCCTAACGAAGTGGCCCCACTTGCGGAAATGCTTCGGCTCAACGGCTACAGCACGGCGGCTTTCGGAAAATGGCACCAAACTCCACCGTGGGAAACCAGTTTATCCGGGCCATTTGATCGTTGGCCGACCAGCCAAGGTTTCGATAAGTTCTACGGTTTCATCGGATTTTCGACCAATCACTGGGCACCCGCCATCATCGATGGCACGGTGCGAATTGAACCGCCGAAGGATCCCAATTACAACTTCATGACCGACTTGGCCAACCAAGCCGTCAATTGGATCGGTTTTCAAAAGGCACTGACGCCGGAGCGTCCGTTCTTCGCCTACTTCGCTCCCGGGGCGGTGCGTGTGCCCCACCACCCGCCGGCAGAGTGGGTGAAGCGGTGGAAAGGCAAGTTCGACATGGGCTGGGACAAGATGCGCGAGCAAGCACTCGCCCGCCAGATCGAGCTAGGCGTCGTCCCAAAAGGAACCAAGCTCAATCCCCGCGCACCGGCCATCCCGGCGTGGGATTCGCTCTCGGCTGACGAGAAGCGCCTGTTCACTCGCCAAGTGGAAGTTTACGCTGGTTTTCTCGAATTTACCGACCACGAAATCGGCCGTGTGATCGATGCTGTCCGGCAGACCGGGCAACTCGATAACACGCTGGTGATCTTCGTCGCTGGTGATAACGGGTCCAGCGCCGAGGGTGGTCGCAATGGCACGACTAACGAGTACACCTACTTCAATAACGTGCAGATGAACGTGGATGACTTGCTGAAAAACTATGATGATTGGGGCGGCCCTAAAACGCTGCCGCACATGGCGTCTGGCTGGTCACTCCTCTTTGGAACGCCTTATGAATACCCCAAACAGGTCGCCTCGGACTACGGTGGCACCAAGGTCGGTATGGCCATCCGTTGGCCAAAAGGGGGCGTCCCCGGAAATGGCGAACTACGCACACAGTTTCATCATGTCATCGACGTGGCACCGACAATTCTCGAAGCCGCCGGTCTCCCCGAACCCAAGCTGGTGAACGGCACACCGCAACGGGCAATGGACGGAATGAGCATGGCATACACCTATCAGGATGCCGCTGCTGCGGAGCGCCACAAGACCCAGTATTTCGAGATGTTTGGCAATCGCTCCATCTACCACGAAGGATGGCTCGCCCGCACCATTCACCGGGCACCGTGGGAACCCCAGCCGAGAAGTTCGCTGGAAAACAACACCTGGGATCTATTCGACACCAAAAAGGATTTCAGCCTTTCCAATAACCTTGCGGCACAAAATCCGGAGAAGCTCGCCGAGTTGCAGGCACTTTTCATGGACGAGGCGAGCAAAAATTTTGCCCTTCCCCTCGACGACCGCACACTGGTGCGCGCAAACGCAGCCGCAGCCGGGAGGCCGGACTTGATGGCTGGACGCACGTCACTGACCCTCGGGGAAGGCATGACAGGGATGTCCGAAAATGTTTTTATTGACGTTAAAAACAGCTCAATGAGCATCACTGCCGAGGTCGAGTCCTCCGACAAAGGAGCGCAAGGCGCAATCCTAGTCCAAGGGGGTCGCTTCGGAGGCTGGGCGCTGTGTGTGCAGGATGGAGTTCCAGCCTATCACTACAATTTCCTGAATATCCAGCGCTTCAGTGTCACGGCCGACAAAGCTCTGCCCCCGGGCAAGGCCAAGATCCGTTTCGAGTTCGCCTACGACGGCGGTGGAATGGGCAGAGGCGGTATGGGCACACTTTACATCAACGATCAGAAAGTTGGCGAAGGGCGCATCGAGCGCACCCAGCCGCTGCTGTTCTCGGCAGATGAGGGTGCGGATGTTGGGATCGACCTGAACACACCGGTCGTCGAGGCCATCGGAGCCGGTCCATCATCGCGCTTCAGCGGGCGAATCCAGCAAGTCACCGTGGAGGTGAAGGCGAATCCTTGAACGAGAATTGGAATTTGATCTCACGCATGACCGCGCCCTAAATCGCTACACACGAATCAACATGAAAACCACAATCTACATTTTTTCCGGACTACTGTTAGGAAACGTTCTCTCCTTTGCCGGAACATCCTCTCCCTCCTTTGAGGAGCCACTTGTCCCTGCGGCGGAAGTCTCGCCATGGTCTTGTAGAGTGGGAATTTACGGCTGGTTGCAAGCAGTGGATGGCGACGTCGGTGCGAGAGGGATTACAGCACCGGTGGATTTTAGCATCAGCGATGTTCTTGATAAGCTGGATCTGGCGGTGATGGGGGTGGTCGAGGTCGGTTATGGGCGGTGGAGTTTTCTGGCGGATACGACTTATGTGGAACTCAGTGCTAACGAGCCGACACCTTTCGGATTGATAGCTCCTTCGTTTGATGTGAACTACACGGAGATCGTCGGAAATTATGGGATCGGTTATGAAGTGATCAAGACCGCTTCGCAAAAGCTAGATGTCTATGCAGGAGTTCGGGTGACCTGGCTGGAACTTGAATTCGATCTCGGTCCTTTCAATCGGTCGGACGACAAAGCGTGGGTGGATCCCATCATCGGAGCGCGCTATCAGGCGGAACTCGGGCATTCGTTTTTCCTGCGTGCCTTGGGAGACATCGGCGGCTTCAGTGTTTCGTCAGATCTCACGTGGCAGGCGATGGCGGGTTTCGGTTATCGATTCAATGACCAATGGTCGGCACTTCTCACCTATCGGGCGATCAGCACGGACTACAGCAGCGGAGATTTCGTTTTCGATGTGATCTCCCACGGGCCTTTGCTGGGCGTGGAATTCAGGTTTTAAGATGGAACAGCCGGATGAGGGGTATCACAGATGCTTGCAAGTCGTGAATGAGCAAGGAGCGCAGGACGGATGAGTGAGCCTAGTCATACAAAGGTGCGTCATCAGCATCCAAGGAGGGGCGGAACAGCTTGCCCGGCGTAGCCTTAGCGAAGACGGGTGTCCGCCCATGCGGATGCTGAGCCGATTTGCCGACTAACAGGCTTTTCCATCGTCATTTCATCCTCACGGCGAACGTCCATCTTCGCCAAGGCTACGCCGGGCAAGCTGTTTCGCCGCTCCTTGACTTTTTTGTTCTCTACCCGTGAGGACGTTGTCACGACTTCACGCGTGTCAGCCGGGTGACATTTTTCATAGTTTGCGGAAAATTGCATCTTGCGGGGGCGGCAGGTCTTTTGCAACTGTCCTACAGCACTCGTAAGCCTACTTTCCCCCTCGCTCAAGAAGCTCAAAAATTAGAAACCATCATGTCCAATCAATCACCCTCCGCCAGTTCACCGATGACTCCTTATGTATCCACCGGGCATCTGCCGCCGGCGGAAATGGTCACCGCCCTCGTCACTGAGGCTCACGAACTCTTCAAATCCGACACGGCGGGAAGCAATTCACAGGTCTATCCGGCCTTAGCGCGGGTGCCGAGTGACCTGTTTGGAATCTGTGTGGTGGGGAATCAAGGGACCATTTTTGCCGCCGGAGATGTCGATTATGAATTCACCATCATGAGCGTCTCGAAGCCCTTCATCTTCGCCTTGGTCTGCCAAGCGCTCGGTGTGGAGGAAGTCCGCCAGAAAATCGGAGTGAACGCGACGGGCCGGTCATTCAACTCGCTCGAAGGCATCGAACGCGGCCCCGGCGGCCTAACGAATCCGATGGTGAACTCCGGGGCGATCGCGACCACCAGCCTGGTGCCGGGCGACTCCTTCGAGGCCAAGTGGAAATTCATCCACGAGGGCTTGTCGAAATTTGCCGGGCGCACCCTGCCGCTCAACGAGGAGGTCTATGTATCCGCGACGGAGACGAATTTTCGCAATCAGAGCATCGCCCGCATGTTGCAGAGTTTCGGAAAAATTTACGATGATCCAGCGCAGGCCGTGGATCTCTACACCAAACAATGCGCGCTGAATGTCAGCGCCAAGGATCTAGCAATCATGGGAGCCACGCTGGCAGATGGTGGGGTAAATCCGATCACCAAAGAGCGGGTGGTGGACGCCAGCGTCTGTCACTACGCGCTGGCCGTGATGACCACGGCGGGTTTGTATGAGACGTCGGGAGATTGGCTCTTCGACATCGGTCTGCCAGGCAAGAGCGGCATCGGCGGTGGGATTGTGACGGTATCGCCAGGAAAAGGCGGACTTGGCACGTTTGCCGCACCGCTCGATGCGGCAGGAAATAGCGTGAAAGGCCAGCTCGTTGCGAAATTTTTATCCCAAAGCCTGGGGATGGACCTCTTCGTCTCGCAGCCTGAAGTTTGATTTCCCCCAGAAAACACCAACATCATGAGCACAAAATCCACGCCTAACACGGTCACGAGTGACGAGCCGCAGGAGTCCTGGTTGCCGATGGTCGTCATCGCGATGGGCCAGATGCTCATGTCTTTCAATGTCGCCGCCTTGCCGGTTTCCATGAGCGGGATGGTCAAGAGCTTCAACACCGCGCCCACCACGGTGGGCACGGCGATCGTGATGTACTCACTGGGCGTTTCGGGTTTCGTGATGTTGGGCGGCAAGCTCGGCCAGCGCTTCGGCTCCAAGATCTTCTTCCAAGTGGCCGTGGCGCTCTTCCTCGCGGCGATGATCATCATGGTGGTTAGCCCAACGGCGACGGTGATGTTGGCGGGACAAGCCTTGGCCGGATTCGCGGGAGCATCGTTAGTGCCCTCGCTGGTTGCGCTGATCGCGAACCACTACAAGGGCACCCAACAGGCGAAGGCCGTCGGCTTGCTCGGCTCCGCGCGAGCCATCGCCGGGGTGCTGGCGTTCGTGATCGTCGGCTACGTGGCGATGATCAACTGGCGCCTCGCTTTCGGTCTGCTCATCGTTCATGCGTCTGTGCTGCTACTTCTCAGTTTCAAACTCAAGCCATCGCCACCCAAGCCAGAGGTGAAGATCGACGTGCTAGGCGTGATCTTGTCCGCCGTCGCGGTCATTTTGATTAGTTTTGGATTCAACAACTTGCGCAACTGGGGACTGTCATTAGCCAGGCCTGCAGCGCCGTTTGACATATTTGGCGTATCGCCTGCCCCGTTGATGATCGCCTTGGGCATTGTCATTTTCATGTCGTTCTTCCTGTGGAGTCATAAGCAAGCGAGCAAGGGGAAAACCCCGCTGCTTGCGCTTCAGGTCGTCGAATCACCGAAGGAATGGGCGGCTGTCCTCGCGCTCTTCCTCGTCGTCATGGTGGAAGCCGCTATCAACTTCACCGTGCCGCTTTACATCCAGATCATTCAGGGGCGCACCAGCGCAGCGACGTCGGTGACGATGATGCCCTTCATGCTGACGGTGTTTTTCACCGCGATCCTGATCGTGAAACTTTACGGCAAATACGCCCCGCGCACCATCGCGCGCTGGTCCTTCACCCTGGTGGCCGTCGGGGCGCTGTGGCTCGCGTTTGTCGTGAGCAACGACTGGAGCGTCTTCCCGGTGATCATCGGTCTGATCACGGTCGGTCTCGGGCAGGGTGCGCTGGTCACGCTGCTCTTTAACGTCCTCGTCACCTCCTCGCCCAAGGAGCTTGCGGGAGATGTGGGCGCGTTGCGCGGTGTGACCCAGAACCTTGCCGCCGCCGTCGGCACGGCGGTCATGGGCACGCTGGTGGTCGGAGTCTTGAGCGCAGGGATCATGAACCGGGTGACTGATAACCCGCTGATCACCGCCGAAATGAAGGCGGAGGTGGATCTCGGCAGCATCAATTTCCTCAACAACGACCGGCTGAAGGAGCGCTTTGAGGCATCAACTGCCACCCCGGAGCAGATCGCCGAAGCTGTGCGCATCAACTCGGAGACCCGCCTGCGGGCGCTCCAGATTGGCTTCTTCGTTCTAGCGAGCATGGCGCTGTTCGCCATCGTTCCCTGCGGTTGGCTGCCGGATTACCGCCCCGGCGAGCTGTCTGACAAAAAATCCAAATGACCGAGCGAAATTCTCCTCTCATGAAGCCCCGACTGACTCATCACATATCTCTAGCCCGCTTCATGGCGGTCTCAATCACCTGCGTCGTCTTTGGAAGCAGCTGCTCTCGCAAAGCGCCACCTGCTGCGGAAGTCGCACGACCGGTCAAAACCACCGTTGTCACCCTTGGCGGGGATTCCCGCACGCGGACCTTTCCCGGCCGGGTAGAGGCTTCCAAACAAGTGGAGCTGACATTCCAGGTGGGCGGCCTGATTGTCGATCTGCCCGTCCGGGAGGGTCAGAAAGTCACCAAGGGCGACGTCATCGCCCAGCTCCGGCAGGATGATTTCAAAGCCCGGCTCGCAGCCCTCCAAGGCCAGCTCGACCGCTCGCGCGCGGATCTCCAGTCATTGTTAGGTGGGGTGAGACCTGAGGAGCGGTTGCGGCTTGAGGCGCAGCTGCGCTCTGCGGAAGCGACTCTATCGAACGCCCGTTCCGAGTTCCGCATGGCGGAACAACTCATCCGAACCCGCGCAATTTCCCGCTTGGAGTTCGAACGCGCTGAGACGGCCGTGAGCGTCGCGCAGGAAAACCAAGAATCCGCCCGCCAGACGCTCGAAGCAGGACTCGTCGCCCGCGAGGAAGACGTCCAGGCGAAGGAAGCGGTGGTCCGCGGCTTGGAAGGTCAGTTGGTCGAGGCGAATCTTCAGCTAACCGACTCCACGTTGCGCGCTCCCTATGACGGGGTGATCGCCCAGCGCTTCGTCGAGCAGGGACAAAACGTCCGCGCCCAGCAGCCGGTGGTGCAGTTCCAGGATATCAATGAAATCGAAATCGCGGTGGACGTGCCCGAGGCCGTCATGGTTGCGGATCTCCAGTCTGCCGACATCGTGCAACTCATCGCCGAATTCACGGCCGCCCCCGGTCTGCAATTCCCCGTCCACGTCAAGGAAGTTGCCCAGCGGGCGGACCCGGTGACCCAGACATTCAGCGTGCGAGTGGCCATGCAAGTGCCGCAAGGGATCAATTTGCTCCCAGGCATGTCGGCCACGGTTTCGATGACGTACCGCCGCGCAAGCATCCTTGGTGGCCGGATCATGGTGCCCGTCTCGTCGATTTCCAAATCGCCTTCTGGCGAGCAAATTGCGTGGGTCCTGACTCCTGAGCTAACCGTTTCACGCCGCCTAGTAACTCTGGGCGAAGCAAACGGCAATCAAATCGAAGTCTCAAGCGGTCTGCAATCCGGCGACCGCATCGCCGTCGCAGGGGCGGCTTTTCTGCGAGACGGCATGAAAGTGCGTGATCTGGGAGACGGTCTGGGAGGTGGACAGCCATGAATCCCGGCGAGTTCTCGGTCAAAAACAACCGGATGATCTACATGGCCATGGCCATGGCGATCATTGGGGGGATCATCGCTTACATGAACATGGGGCGGCTTGAAGATCCCGAGTTTACCATCAAGCGCGCCCTCATCATCACCCCTTATCCCGGGGCCAGTGCGGAAGAAGTGGCGCAAGAAGTGAGCAATCCCATCGAGGTGGCTTGCCAACGGCTCAGCCAGCTAGATTTTGTTAGGTCGGAGTCTTCCCGAGGACGCTCGGTGGTCACGGTCGATATCAAGGGCCAGTATAACCAGGATACCATCCCTCAAGTCTGGGATGAATTGCGCCGTAAGATCGCAGATGTCCAGACGCAACTGCCGCCCGCCGTGCGAGGCAACTCCATCGTGGTCGATGACTTCGGCGATGTATATGGCATTTTCTTCGCGATCACGGGCGAGGGGTTCTCGTCATCCGAGCAGCGCCGTTACGTCGAGTTCCTGCGCCGCGAGTTGCTCCAGGTCTCCGGGGTGAAAAGTGTCGCCCTGTTTGGCGAGCAGCGGGAGGTGGTCTTCCTCGAAATTTCGCGTCAGCGGCTTTCCCAGTTAGGGCTCAACGAAGAACTGATCTACAACAAACTTCAGGAGCGAAACATCGCCGCAGACGGCGGAAGGATTCGTGTCGGTGATCAGCACATCCCACTCGATCCGACTGGCGCTTTCGCCTCGGTGGATGAGATGCTGGAGATGGTCATCGGCTCCGACCAGAGCGGTCGCCAGCTCCGCCTGCGGGACATCGCCACGGTGGAACGCGCCGATCAAGATCCGCCCCGCCGCTTGCTGCGCTATGATGGGAAAAATGCCATCGGACTCGGTGTTTCCAGCGTGCCCGGTGGTAATGTCGTCAAGATGGGCGAGGCCATCCGCGCGAAGCTTGCAGAGCTCAAGGTCAACCAGCCAATCGGCATGGAAATCGGCGAGATCAATTTCCAGCCGGAAGCCGTCACCAGCGCGGTCAACGAGTTCATGTTCAACTTGGGCAAGGCGGTGACCATCGTCTTCGTGGTGCTGATCTTCGCGATGGGGCGCAAGACGGGCCTCATCATCGGACTCGTCTTGTTCATCACCATCATGGCGACCTTCCTCGTGATGTATATGAAGGGCGATCTCCTGATGGAGCGTATCTCCCTCGGTGCACTGATCATCGCGCTTTGTATGCTCACAGACAATGCCATCATTGTGATTGAGGGGATCAAGGTCGGGATCGAATCCGGGAGAAACAAAATGGAAGTCGTCCGCGAAGTCGTCGCGGAAAATCAGTGGCCGCTCTTCGGCGCGACTGCCATCGGCGTCATCGCCTTCGCTGCGATCGGGCTATCTCAGGATTCTACCGGAGAATACACCAACTCGTTGTTTTGGGTCATCTTGATCGCACTCACCTTGAGCTGGATCTCCTCGGTCACCGTGACTCCCTTGTTGAGTTATGTGATGTTCAAACCGCTGCCCGGCAGCGCGAAGACCGACAACACCGATCCTTACAAGGCGATGCCTTTCCAAGTCTATCGGAAAATCCTGGTGCTGGCACTGCGCTTCCGCTGGGCGGTCGTCATCCTTTGCATCCTGATGTTCATCGCGTCCATCTTCGGCTTCAGGCAGGTCAAGCAGAGCTTCTTCCCGCCCGCCACCCGTCCTCAGTTCATGGTCGATGTATTTTTGCCTGCCAGCAATCACATCCGCGAGACGGAAACCTTTGCCGGCGAAATCCAGCGCTTCATGCAGGAGCAACCGCACGTCACCCATGTCACCTCCTTCATCGGCGGCGGAGCCTTGCGCTTTCTCTTGGTTTACTCCCCGGAAAATGAAAATCCCGCTTACGTCCAATTTCTTGTGGATGTGGATGACCCGGACAAGATCTCTGATTTGATGTTGAAAATCCAGACCCGACTGGACCAAAACTATCCGAATGCCAATGCCATTGCCAAGAAGTTCATGCTCGGCCCAGGCGATGGTGGGCGAGTCCAAGCCCGCTTCCAAGGTCCGGACTCCGCAGTGCTGCGACAGCTCGGCAATCAAGCGGTAAAGATTCTCGAAGACGAACCTCGATCCGTCTGCGTGCGCAATGATTGGCGCGAGCAGGTCAAGTCGATCCGCCCGGAATTGCTGGATTCCCAAGCGCGTCGCAATGGCATCACCCGCGTCGAGGTGGCTCGTGCCTTGCAAAGCAGCTTCGAAGGTCGCCCGGTGGGTTCCTATCGTGAGCCGGGCAGTGCGGGTGTCGGCATTTTCCCCCAAGAGACACGCTTCTTGCCGATCATCGCCCGTCCTCCACTCGCAGAACGGGAGGATGTGGGATCGATCAATAGCCTGCAAATCTGGAGCCCCGTCGCCGGACGCATGATTCCAATGAATCAGGTGATCTCGGGGTCCACAGTCGTATGGGAAGATCCAGTCGTCATGCGCCGGGACCGTTTCCCGACCCTAACCGTACATGCGGATCCACGCACGGGACTGCCCAGCCAGTTGTTCGAGCGAGTGAAAGACCAAATCGAAAAAATTCCCCTTCCACCCGGCTATTCCATGAACTGGGGGGGTGAGCACGAAGACTCCGGCAATGCCCGCGCCGCCTTGGCTGAGCCGCTGCCCTACGTCTTCGCGCTGATGGTCTTCATCGTCGTGTGTTTGTTCAACTCGATGCGGGTCACGCTGTTGATCTGGCTGATCATCCCACTCTTCATCATCGCGGTCACCGTCGGTCTTCTACTCACCCGGATGCCGTTCGGCTTCATGGCCACTCTCGGTGTCCTTGCTCTGGGTGGCGAGTTGATCAAAAATCAAATCGTGGTGCTCAGCAAGATCATGACCTTGATCGGCAAGGGCACGCCGCCCTATCAGGCGCTGATTGATGGTGGCACCGCGAAGATGCGCCCGGTGTGCATGGTTGTGCTGACGACGGTTCTTGGGATGATTCCGATGCTTACCGATCCGTTTTTCGGATCGATGGCGGTCTGCATCATGTTCGGATTATCATTCGCCGCCGTGCTCTCTCTCATCGTGACTCCCGTGCTCTACGCCATCTTCTTCGGAGTCAAAGCACCTCGATGACGCAAGCGACGACGTTTTAGTTTCAGCCAACCAATCATGGACACCACATACACAGACCAAGAGAACGACGGCTTCATGAACCGGAACATTGGCCTTGCACAACCAAGGTGATAACCACCCAACAAGACCAGGAGCGCCATGCACTGATCGTTTCGATTTTTGCAACGGCCGGCATCAGCTTCTTGGGCATCCTCTGGGGCCTTGCCATCGGCTCGCAGATGATCTTGTTTGATGGGTTCGTCGGACTGATCGGGATCATTACCACAGGCTTGTTATTGCGGGCGTCCATGCTCGCCGCGAGAAAACCGTCGCGCCTCTTCCCCTATGGGCAACAGTCGAAGACACCGCTTGTCATCGGCATCCAAGGATTTGTTATTCTTGCGACTCTCGCTTATGCCGCCGTGGAATCCGCCCTCACCATACGCAACGGAGGGAGTCACTTTTCACCCGTGGTGGCGATTCCTTATGGGGTCATCGCCGCCATCAGTTCAATTTGGATCGCTTGGTGGTTACGCCGCAAGGTCAAACATTCCGAGCTGATCAAGGCGGAATCGACGGCTTGGATGATCGGTGGATTGCGCGGGGTCGGCATGATTGTCGGCTTTGCGTTCATGCTGCTCATCGATGGATCGGCCTGGGACGCGGCAGTTCCTTTCATCGACCCGGCCATGGTCCTGCTCACCTGTGTGATTTTCATTCGTCCACCTTTGAAAATGCTCCGCACGACGGTTCATGAGCTGCTTGAGGGCGCTCCTAGCCCTGAGGTTCAATCACCGGTCCTGGAGGCAATTGCAAGCGTTCAAAGCCAGTTCAACTTATCAGATCCGGTCATTCGCATCAACAAGCTGGGATCCAAACTCTATGTGGGAGTGGATGCCTACGCAGCCCCTGAAATGACTATCGCAGTGGAGCACGAAATCCGGACCCTCCTCGAAGAAAAACTGAAATCACTCCCTTATAAAATCTGGCTGAATCTGGATCTCCTTCCGATCACAGAGTCCCCTGCTCGTGCTTCCGACGGGCAACCTATCAGCTCCACATGAACGCCGAATCTTCATTGCCGGCATCAATCGACCCGCCTGCGCCGCACGATACTGCGGTGCTCCTGGAGTTCATGTATCGGCTCGGCCAAGCCTACCTCGCCTGCGGCGAACAGACGGCGACGGTGGAGCTGCTCCTGCGCCGCACCGCTGCTGCCTATGGCATGAGGAATGCGCGGGTCGTGGCATTTCCGACGGCCATTTTCATTTCCTTGCACGACACCACCGGCGAAAAAGTGACACTCGCCGCATGTGAGCCGCAACTGCTGCGCTTGGATCAAATGGCCGATATCTACGCACTCGGGGACAAAGCGCAAGGCGGCAAGCTCGATGTGCGAGAGGGTCTTGAAAGGCTCGCGGCGATCCGCCGCCAGAAGCCGCGCTTCGGACGCGCAGGTCTCGTTTTCGGTCACGTCATCCTGACGATTGGGTTGGCCTTGGTCTTGATGCCGACGGTGCCCAATGTCGCAGCGGCAGCGGTGCTTGGACTCATCGTGGGTCTGATCAAACTTTTCAATCGGGGCGGCCCTGTGATGGCAATCCCACTTCCGGTGATCGCCGCAGCGAGCGTTTCGGCCTTGGTTTTTCTAGCAATTCATTACGGACTTCCATTGGAGCCCGTCCACGCGTTGGTTCCGCCGCTTGTCACCTTTTTGCCCGGTGCGATGCTGACTCTAGGAATGGTGGAACTTGCATACGGTGATATGGTGAGTGGCTCAAGTCGGTTGATTGCAGGGTTCATTCAACTGGTGCTGCTGGCGTTCGGACTCGCCATCGGCGCAGTGCTCATCGGCTACCGCCCGGAGGATTTGGTGAACTCGGCGATTCAATATGCAAAGTTGCCCTTTGCCGGATGGGTGGGTGTTTTGGTCTTCGGCTTGGGCGTCTATCTGCATTTTTCCGCTCCGAAAAACTCACTGCATTGGTTGATTTTCGTGCTGCTGATGGCCTTCGGGGCTCAGAGACTCGCGACGGTTTTCCTTGGCAGTGAAATCAGTGGATTCTTCGGAACTCTCGTCGCAACTCCGCTGGGCTATTTGATCCAGCTCCGCTTCAAGGGGCCGCCTGCCGTGGTGACTTTTCTTCCCAGTTTCTGGTTGCTGGTCCCCGGTGCCCTCGGACTCATGAGCGTGACCCAAATGATCAGCGACCGTGCTGCCGGTCTCGATGGCATGGTCACCGTGATATTCGTCATTACATCCATCGCCCTTGGAACCCTCGTCGGCGCTTCCGTCTATCGGGGGCTAACGGAAACCTTTGGCGCGTGGCAGTTGCAGATCGGGCGCGTGGGATCGTTCTTCCGGCGTGAAAAGTAAGCGATGATCCGAGAAAACGGTCCGTTTTACTGCTTGCCACCTACATTCGCATCTCTTTAACTTTCAGGGCAAATCCGCATGATTTCATGCGTTGCTTGAAGATCAAACGCACCGACCCACGAACCAATGCTCTACGTTGACATTCCTACACAAGACGAACTCCTCTCACTCGCTCTCGAGAGAGCACCGGCGTCGATTTCCATCTATTTACCGACCACTCCAGTGTCGGGTGAAGTTTCCGGAGACCGGACGGTTTTAAAAAACCTCGCGAAGGAAGCCATCGCCCAACTGGTGGAATTCGGCCACGACAAGCGCGAGGTGAACGTCCTCGAAGAACATTTAGAAGACTTGGTGGATGACGAGAGTTTTTGGCGCTTCCAAGCGCACAGCTTGGCAATTTTTGTGACGCTCTCCAGCGTCAAAACCTTTCGACTCCCCAACGCGCTCACTCCGATGGTGGAGGTTGCGGATCGCTTCCATCTGAAGCCGCTTCTCAGATCGGTCACCTTCCCGAATGTCGCCTACGTGCTCGCACTGGCAGAAGGCTGCGTGAGGCTGATTGAGGTTTCCCCTGACCAACCAGCCGTCAATGTCGATGTGCCCGGACTTGCCGAGAGTGCCGCCGACGCATTGGGACTTTCGTCGCTGGGAGTGCGCACCCAAAGCCGCCGATCCGATTCCGCATCGGGTCAACGTGGAATGCGCGCCGAGTTCTGCCGTGCCGTGGATCGCTCGCTACGTGGCGTGCTGGCAGGACAGGATGTCCCGCTCTTTCTCGCTGCGGATCCAACGTTGAACGCCATTTACCGCTCGGTGAATAGCTATCCGCATCTCGTTTCATTTGGCATCAATACTCCAGGCGACATGAGTGATGCCGAAGTCGGCGCGGCGTCCCGCGAGCTGTTGGACAAGCTTCATGCTGAGGAAATCACCGCGTTTCATGATTTGTATGCCGTCCGTGAAAACAACGGTCGCGCAACCACCGACATCGCCAATGCCGCCCGCGCCGCTACATTCGGAGCTATCGCCACTTTGTTAGTCGATATCGATATCACCGTTCCCGGAATGATCGACGAAGAAACAGGAGCCGTGACTTTTGACAGCAATGAAACGGCCACAAATTATGGCGTGATTGATGAAATCGCAAGACGAGCGCTCTTGACCGGAGCGAAAGTGCTAGCAGTTCGTGCGAGCGATTTGAAAGGAACTTCAGGTCTTGCAGCAATTCTGCGGTATCCCGTCTAAGATCTGGCAAGTAACAAGGATAAGGAGCGGCGACCCTATTGTTGCCCCTTTCTTGGGAAGGAGAGGGACAGCAAGGTCCCTTCTCCTTGTTCCACGCAGCAGGTAAGCCAGCTGACTACTTGTAAAGTGCCATGGTCCATGGGACCAGAATCACCGGGACAACAAATTCAAAGGGATTGATCTTTAAAACGGTGAAGAGGGCAGTTCCTGCGGATCGCGGCGACCTTCAGCTCGTTTAGAGCCGGACGGGGTAGCCCGGGCCGAGCGGGATGCCGAGCAAGAACCACAGGATGAACAGTGCGGTCCATGCGACCAGCACCGCACCGGCCACCGGAAGCATCAGGGCCACTAACGACCCGACTCCGGATTGTTTCTGATAGCGCTGGGCAAAGGTGACGATCACCGGGAAGAAAACCAGGAGCGGCGTCAGCGTGTTGGCGGGACAATCGCCGATGCGATACGCGGCAAAGACCGTCTGCGCGGGAACGCCGAGTTGCACAAACAGCGGGACGAAAATCGGCGCGAAAATCGCCCATTTTGCCAGCGCCCCCGGAAGGAGGAAATCCAGCACGAAAATCACCAGGATGAACCCGACCAACAGCGGGAGGGCGGGGATGCCGGCCTGCCCGAGCCATTCCGCAAGCGCGGTGGCAATGACGCTGGGCATGTTTGAGTAGTTGAAATAGGCGATGAACTGGCTGATCATCAGCAGCATGAAGATCAAGCCGGCGAGTCCGGAAAAGGTCTTGACGACCGCGTCAATCACGTCTTTGGCCCCCTTGTAAGTGCCGTTTGCCATGCCGAACGCGATGCCGGGAATAAAGAAACACAGCATCACAATGAAAAGCAGGCTGCCCATGAAGGGGGTCTGGCCGATGATGTTACCGGTTACTTGGTCGCGTAGCGGCGCGCCTGGCGGGAGAGTGGCCAGCAGCACCAGGCCGAGCACGGCAAGGAATGCCATCCCGGCCCACTTCAAGCCGCGTGCTTCCAGGACCGGATCAATCTCGTTGGCGGCCGCCGCATGGGCCTGATCCCCCGCGTCTGCAGGATCATACTTGCCCAATCGGGGCTCGATAATCCGCACGATGACAAAGCCAATCACGAAGGTCAGAAAAATGGCTGAGAACGCTTGGAAATAGTAATCGGCAGTGATGGAAACCGGCGGCTGGCCAATCATCCCGAGCGCTTCGTTGGTGATGCCGAAGAGCATGGCATCGGTGGGCGTCGGCACGAGATTGGCCATGAAGCCAGCGGCGACACCTCCGAATCCCGCTGCAAGCCCGGCGATGGGATGGCGGCCCACGGCCATGAACGCGGCAGCTGCCAGCGGAATCAAAATCAGATAGCCCGCATCCGACGCCACACTTGCGAGCACCCCCACAAAAACAATCAGGTAGGCAATGACCGCGCGCGGAGCCACCTTGACGAGCTTGCGGATCAGCGCGGCCAT
>JBGSOI010000027.1:0-39801 GCA_041739215.1 Akkermansiaceae bacterium | reverse complement strand
GCGGAAACTCGCGCCTTTCGCGATGGCGGTGCGCACGTAGTCGGCGGCGAGATTGTCCATCAGGTTGTTCTTCGTCAGCATCGTCAGCATCGCGAAACCGCCGATGACATAACAGGTGAGCGGCAGCACCGTGTGATGGGCCAGGTCCTTGATCTGGTCCCACGGCGGGAGCTGGTCGAAGTCCGCGCTGGTCAGGCCGAACAGCGGGAACCAGTTCGCCCGCGCTCCCAGGTGGACGAGCAGGATCGCGCCCAGCGCGAAGCCGGGAATTGAATAACCGATGAAAATCAGCACCGAGCTGGCGGAATCGATGAAGGTCCGGTGCTTCAGGGCCTTGAGCACGCCCAGCGGCAGGCTGACCAGATAGGTGATGAGAGCCGTTAGAATCCCGAAGTAAACGGCCACCGGCATCCGCGAGGCGATCAGCTCGTGGACCGGATCCTGATAGATCATCGACCGCCCGAGGTCACCTTGCAGCAACCCGGCGAAGCGCGTTTGGAAAACCACGACCCGCGGCCGGTAGGATGGCGCTTTTTCCGCGTTGGCATTCCGGCGGAGGTAGCGTTGCTGCCGGACCGCCTCGGATTCGTAGCGGACCTTCCAATTTTCCGTCGCGATCGGTTTGCCGGTGTCCGCGAAAACAGCGGAAACGATCTGGTCGTCCGCCCGTGTCACATGGACGATCCGGCCATCGCCACGGAGGACGACCGCTGCGATTTTTTCCGCATCGAGCTCGCCGCCGATCATCTCGTCGGTCCTGACGCCGTATTCGCTTTTCGAAAGCCTGACCTCGCGGGGCACGATGCCTAGCCATTGGCTGTAAGCAACAAGCGTCGATTTATCGAGGCCGAACTGCTCCTCAAGCTCCTCCATCTGCTCCTCGCTGAGCCCGCCCGAACTCGCACCGCTGCTTTTGGTGCCTTTTTGCGACTCAGCGGCCTGCTGGAGCATCCGGTCCATCGGCCCGCCGGGGACGAAACGGGTGATCGCGAAGACCAGCAGCGTGATCCCGATCAAGGTCGGCGGAATCAGCAGCAGGCGGCGGAGGAAGTAGCTTTTCACGTGGTTGTCAGCCCCTTGTTTAGACGCAGGCCCGGATCATGCAAGCAGAGGATCGAAACGGTTTGTTATCCGGGTTCCGGCTTTGGCAGGGTGGCGAATTTATTGCCGCGGAGGACCTGGACATCGGTGATCCATGCGACGAGCGAGTAGTTGTCGAAAAACTTTCCGGCGAGTTCCTCGACAATGGCCTCGCCGGTTTCCATCGAGACGATGGTCTCGATTTTCAGGTTCGGCCCCTCCCAGTCACTGGCACGGATGCCGCGCGACCCTTCACCTCCGGCCATGGTGATGGTGAAACCGGTGCAGGCATGTCGCTTGAGGAGGGCGATGACTTGATCCTTGAGCAGGCGCTCGGTCACGATGGTGACGAGTTTCATGGGGGTGGTGGTCTTCATGTTCATGCGAAGTATTGGGCGATTTTCAGGAAAAGCGGGATGCCGATGGCAAGATTGAAGGGAAACGTGACACCGAGTGCGAGCGTGAGGTAAATGCCGGGGCTGGCTTCCGGCAAGGCGATGCGGACGGCGGCAGGCGCGGCGATGTAGGAGGCGCTGCCGACCATCGCGCCGAAGACCGCGCATCCACCAGGGCTCATGCCCACCCAACCGGCGGCGATGGTGCCGATGGTGCCGTGGAGGACGGGCAGCAGGCAGCCGACAAGGATGAGTCTCCAGCCCGCGTTTTTCAGATCCCGGATGCGACCGGCGGCGACCATGCCGAGTTCGAGCAGGAAGAGGCAGAGCACGCCCTTGAAGGGATCGATGAAAAAAGGTTTCACACCGGCGATTTTTTCCGCGCCGCAGGCGGCACCGATCGCGAGGCCACCGAGCATGAGAAAGATGCTCTTGCCGGTGATGATTTCGTGGAGTGCGGATTTGATGCCACCGGCCTTTGTTTTCCGGGCGAGCAGGAGGCCGACGATGATGCCCGGGACTTCAAGCACTGCGACGAGAGCGGGGAGGTATCCATCGGCCGGCATGTTGGCGAGTTTCACGGCTTCGAGCGCGGCGACGAAGGTGACGGCGGAAACGGAGCCATAGTGGGCGGCGGTGGCGGCGGCATCAATGCGCCCGAGGCGGCCCAGGCGGGTGAGGAACACGTAGGCGACCAAGGGCGTGATCACGCCCAGCGCCAGGGTTAGGAGGATGGGGCCGATGAGCTCGGTGGGCGGCGTCTCCGAGAGAGAGACACCGCCTTTCAGGCCGATGGCGAAGAGCAGGTAGATGGACAGCCCCTGATAGACCGCGCTTGGGATCTCAAGGTCGCTTTTAACAGCGCGGGCCAGGATGCCGAGAAGGAAGGCAAGGACGACAGGGGAGATGAGATTTTGAATGAGGAGATCCATTTTGAAGTAGATAAACGTTGGTTCGGGTTGCCACCGGTCGAGTCACAGGGGCGCAAGCGGCCATGCCCGGTGAGGGCTGGTTTTTTCCAAACAAGCGGGAAGACCCCTAGCTCAGGATTTCAAGCAGCTCGCCGATGGTGTGCTTGCTTTCGAGCGGGTGACGCAGGCGCTTCTTGGGATTGATCGTGTAGATATTCCTGCGGCCATCCTTGTGGATGAGGATCGCCTTGTCCTCGACCAACTCGGCGAGGATGCGTTGCACGGCGCGCTGCGTGATGCCGACCTCGTCCGCGAGATCGCGGATTCGGGAGGTCGGGACACGTGAGAGACAGACAAGGATATGGAAATGGTTCGTTAGAAATGTCCACTGTGGTTTGCCCTCTCCGGTCATGCGCGGATTCAACAATTCGGCGGAGGGCATGGCAATAGGCATGTGCCGGGCCTTCAGGGGAGTATCGTTACCTTGCCGGTCTGGAGCGAGTAAACCCCGGCGACGATCCGGATTTTTCCTTCTTTTTCGAGGTCGGCGAGGATCTTGCTGCGCGAGCGGATGTCTGCGGCGGTGAGGATGGCGTTTTTTTCCGTCACGCTCTCGATGAATTCCCGGTTCTTCGAGGTGCGATCACCCTCGTGACCTTTCACTTTGTCGATGGCCGGCGCGATCTGGGCGAGGAGTTCGGTCAAATTGCCCATTTTGACGTGGTCGCAGGCACCCATGACCGCGCCACAGGCCTCATGGCCGAGAACCACGACGACCTTCACCCCGCCGACCACCGCGGCGAATTCCATCGAACCGAGTTGCTCGGTGGTCTCGATGTTTCCGGCGACGCGCCCTACGAAAAGGTCGCCAATTCCCTGGTTGAAAACCTGCTCCACTGGCACCCGGGAATCCACACAGGAAAGAATGTAGGCCTTCGGGAATTGGCCGGCGACTGCGGCCTCGCGGCGCTCCCTGACATTTGGATCCGCGGTTTTTCCGGCGACGAAGGTTTCGTTGCCCGCGACGAGTTCGGCGAGGACCGAGTCGGGTGTGAGCGTCTTCTGGGTCTCCCGCGTGGGCTGAAGAGTGGCTGGCTGGGCATGGAGAAACGAGACGGACGCGATCAGTGTGCTGACGGTAAGTAAGGTTGTGGCTTTCATCGTTTGGTTCGGTTGTCCGCATTTTGCGGCTGCGACAAATGCCTAAATGCGTCTTTTGATACGCGCAATCTAATTCGTGTATTTGAATACGTAATTTCATCGAATGTGCAGGCACCAGCTTCCTGCCCGTCGCTCCGCAAAAACGGGAGATCGCCTTTCCGATGGCTGGAGGAGATTTCGCAAAAATTGGCCTGCATTGCGCATCAAGTCCGTCATCCTCTGCCCCGTAATGCTCCGCTGCTTATTGTTGATCACAGCCCCTGTCTGTTTGCTGCTTGCTTCCTGTCAGAAGGAAACCCAGGTCGAGCGGGCCAATCGCGAGGGCATCCTGCTGGTAGGGAATTCCGCGGAACCCAAGGCGCTGGACCACCAACTGGTGACGGGTGTGCCGGAGAGCAAGATCATCACTGCCTTGTTTCAGGGGCTGGTCTCGGACGATCCGTCGCAGGACGACGCCGCTCCGCCCGGCGCGGCCGCGACCTGGGAGCATAACGAGGACATGACAGGCTGGGTTTTCCACCTGCAGCCGGAGGGCAGATGGTCGGATGGCGCGCCGGTGACCGCGCACGATTTCGTCTTCGCCTACCACCGCCTGCTCCATCCGGACTTCGCCGGGCCGTATGCGGAAATGCTCTATTTTCTCGAAAATGCCGAGGACTTCAATAAAGGGAAAATCACCGATTTCTCACAGGTCGGCGTCAAGGCGGTGGACGACTTCACGCTCCAGGTGAAACTGCGCGAACCGGTGCCCTATCTTCCGTCCCTGACGCGGCACTACACCTGGTTCCCGGTGCCGCGGCACGTCGTGCTCCAGCATGGGAAGATGACTGATCGCTTCACAAAATGGAGCGTCCTGCAGAATCTCGTCGGCAACGGCCCCTTCAAGATCACCGACTGGCGGTTCCACGATTTCATCGAGGTGAGGCGCAATCCACACTACTGGAACGCCGCGAACGTGAAGCTCAACGGGATCCGTTTCTATCCGATCGAGAATTACTACACCGAGACCCGCGCGTTCCTATCCGGCCAGCTTCACACCATCTATCAGCTCCCGCCCGACCTGATCAGCACCATGAAGAGGAAGGTGCCGGAATACCTCCGCCAGGATCCGTATGTCGGCACCGTCTTCATCCGCCTGAACACGACACGACCGGCTCTATCCGACCCCCGTGTGCGGCAGGCGCTCTCGCTCACGCTCGACCGCGAGCAGATCTGCGAGTACATCATGGAGGGATTTTTCCCCGCCCGCTCGCTGACTCCGAAAATGGGTTCCTATCAGCCCGAGCCGAAGCTGTCGTTCGATCCGGAAAAAGCCCGTAAACTCCTCGCCGAGGCGGGTTTCCCGAATGGCGAGGGCTTCCCCGTCTTCTCTCTACTCATCGCCCGTCCCGCCGCCCGCGCGACGGCCGAGGCGATGCAGGCGATGTGGAGCAAGCACCTCAACATCCGCATCAACATCCAGAACAAGGACTGGGGCTCCTACGTCAGCGCCCAGCAATCACTGGACTTCGACATGGCCTACGCCGGCTGGATCGGCGACTACCTCGACCCAACCACCTTCCTCAACATGTGGACCGAGGGAAATGGCAACAATAACACCGGCTGGAGCGATCCGCGCTACGAAAAACTCCTGCGCGAGGCGGCCCTGAAAGCCGACCCCGCCGAGCGCTTCGCCGTCTTCCGCGAGGCGGAGGCGATGCTGATGGAAGCGCAGCCGATCCTGCCGGTTTCCCACTACACGCGCAGTTACCTTCAGCGGCCCGAGGTCAAGGGCTGGCATCCGTTGCTCCTCGACAACCACCCTTGGGAATCGATTAGCCTCGAACGCTGAAATTTCTAACAATTCAATGCTCGCGAATCTCTTCCAACGCTTTCTCCAGGGAATCCTTGTCCTGTTCGTACTCTTCACGATTACGTTTTTCCTGATCAAGGCACTTCCCGGCGGGCCATTCAAATCCGCGGAAAAGGCGATCCCCGATCACATCAGGGTCAAGATCGAAGCCTACTACGGCCTCGATCAACCGGTTAGGGTTCAGTATTTCCGGCAGCTCAAGAACCTGTTCCAAGGCGATCCCGGCCTGAGCCTGCGGCTCGAAGGACGCGAGGTGACCGAGATCATTTCCCAGGCGTTTCCCATCTCGCTCCGCCTCGGACTTGCCGCCATGACCATCGCGATCTGCATCGGGATTCCGTTAGGCGTCATCGCTGCCTGGAAGAAAAACACGCTCATGGATTACTCCGCCATGGCGCTGGCGATGATCGGCATCTGCATCCCCGCGTTTGTCATCGGGCCGCTGTTAGCCGATCAGTTCGGTCGCCGCATGAACCTGCTGCCCGCGATGGGCTGGAACCCCACCGATCCGACCTCGTGGTTGCTTCCCGCCATCACCCTCGGCCTGGCGACCGCGGCCTATCTCTCCCGCCTCACCCGCGCCGGGATGTTGGAAATCCTCAGCCAGGACTACATCCGCACCGCCAAGGCGAAAGGCGTCGGCAGCTTCCGGATGCTCATCCGCCACTGCCTGCGCGGCGGCATCATTCCCGCCGTTGCCTTCATCGGCCCGGCCTTCGCGGGAATCGTTTCCGGCTCGGTGGTGATCGAGAGCGTGTTCGCGATGCCCGGCCTTGGCATGCATTTCATCAAGGCCATCGAGGTCGGCGACGCGCCGGTCATCCTCGGCATTGTCATGCTTTACGGCACCCTGATCATCATCGCCAACTTCCTAACCGACATTCTCGGCCTCTGGCTCAATCCCCGGCTGAGAGCAAGTTGAGAGTTGATCGAAAGACTCAAATAACAGACCGCGGGATTTATCCCGGCTTTCATTCATTCATTTTTCACTCCCGAACTTCAACTCTCAACCTCTCTTCATGGACAAAGGCAGTTCACTCTGGAAAGACGCCGCCCGCCGGCTTTCCCGCAACCACGCGGCGATGGTCAGCGTCGTCGCGCTGTTCCTCATCATCGCCGCCTGCATCATCCTGCCCGCCATCCCGGGACTCATCCAGAATCCGGATCTCCAGAACCTGCCTAACAAAAACCTTGCGCCAACCGCCGGCCATTGGTTCGGGACCGATCACCTCGGCCGCGACATCCTCTCGCGGGTTCTATCCGGCGGCCGCATTTCCATCGCCGTCGGCCTCATCACCACCCTCGTCTCCGTCACCATCGGCGTCTGCTGGGGCGCGCTATCAGGCTACGCCGGCGGCAAGACCGACGCGCTCATGATGCGCATCGTCGATATCCTCTACGCCCTGCCGTTCCTGATCGTCGTGATCCTGTTGGGAAAAACCCTGGAACCTCTAACCGCCAAGCTCACCACCCTCGTCGTCGGCTGGTTCAGCCCCACCGGCACCGACAGCGCGGCCATCAATAAAACCATCGCCTGGGTCGAGCCCATCACCACGCTCGTCCCGTTGTTCATCGCCATCGGCGCGCTCTCGTGGCTCACCGTTTCCCGGATCGTGCGGGCACAGGTCCAGAGTGTGGCGAAGCAGGAATTCGTCGAGGCCGCACGCTCGCTCGGGCTCGGCCATTTCCGCATCCTCTTCCGCCACATCCTGCCTAACACCCTCGGCCCCATCATCGTTTACACCACCCTGACCATCCCCGGCGTGATGCTGTTGGAAGCCACCCTATCCTTCCTCGGCCTCGGCGTGAAACCACCCTACAGCTCCTGGGGCATTCTCATCGACGAGGGCGCCAACCGCATGCTCTCCAATCCCTGGCTGCTCTTTTTCCCCACGCTCTTCTTCGCCACCACCCTTTTCTCCCTGAACTTCCTGGGCGATGGCCTGCGCGACGCGCTGGATCCGAAGTCGGCGAAGGATTAGGAGTTGCGACATTACTTTTGCAATAACTCCCGCCAGCCTCCTTGCTCCACACTACGAGAAGCCGAAGATCCTGAGGAACCGGCGCACGGCCTTGTGCTTCCTGCGTTTGCTTCCGTTTTTCAACAACCACCGGGATTTCACGCGATTCGGATCGCCGCATTCGGACAGGAAGCGCTCCCGCCATTCCTCGTTGATGTTCGACCGCTGGACCGTCACCGGTGATTTGCCGGGATCGACCCGTTCCAGGTCCACGGGGATTCCGAGAAAATCTGATAGTTTCCGGATCTCCTCCCGTGGCTGTTTCACGAGATCCTCATAGTCCAGTTCATGAGGGTTGATGCCGGTCCGCGCGAAATACTCGCGCCAGCGTGCTTCTTCGAGGGCGGACCATTCGATGAGATCGTTGATCTCATCGATCGAGTATTCCGGAATGATGCCCTTGTCTTTGTAAAATTCGCGGTAGCGGCCGGTCTGGCGGGCGATGGCGGACGAGATCGCCTGTCCTAGCAGATCGCGGCGGTGGATCCAGATGAACGAAGGGTTCGGAAACCACTGGAAAAGCGCGACGTCATTCTGGATCCGAGCCACGTGATGAGCGAACAGCTTGATCCCGCAGACGCCATTGGGCGTGGTGCCTTCGGTTAGAGCGAGCCGGCACCGCAATTCGATGTTGTCGCTTTCTTTCGCGATCCCCCAACGGCTGAACGGTTTCTTTTTGAAGAACTCATCGGGCCTTCCCAATTGCTGGGTCTGGGCCATCAGGGAGCACAAGAGGGTGGAACCTGAGCGGGCGGCACCAACCACAGCGATCGTCCTCCCCGGGGCGAACCAATCAGCGGGCGGAACGAAACGCTTCTTCTCCGTTACGAAAGGAATGATGGGATGGGCTGGGTTTTCGGGCGTGATCATCAATAGGCGGGTGGTGGAGCGGCGGATTCCGCAGGCTTGGTGGCGGAAGAGGCTGCGCGCCAGAGCGTCCCTGTCCACTACCAGATTTCACTCATTTCCCATCAGGAGTGAATGGAAGTGATGGTTCTGTGGGTTGGTTGGTGGCGGATCTTTGTGTTGGTGGAGGCCGACGAATTTTCCCGCCTGCAAGGGGAATCATTTCCGGAATTAATTTTTTTGGCGATGGAAAAGTAACCGCGAACCTGCAATCTCACCGGGGCCTCGCCGGAAGCTGCAACCGCATCTGTCCAGTTGTCAGGAAAGCGGTAAGCGCAGCACGAAACAGGCGCCACCCGCGCGGTCGGCACATTCCAGTCCGCCGCCGAGTGACTTGGCGAGGCGGCGGGAGAGCGCGAGACCGAGGCCGACGCCGGGCCGGCTTTCCGCGGCTTCGCGGGCGGATTTGTGAAACGCGCGGAATATCCGGCGGCGCTCCGACCGAGGAATCCCGGGCCCATGATCGCTCACCCGGATTTCCACGTGGCGACCGTCTTCCTGCACTTGGATCAAGACTGTCGGCGGATCACCGACGGAGGCGTACTTGGCCGCATTGTCGATGAGGTTGAAAAGAATGTGCTCCACGGCGGCGCTGTCCACCCGGACGCGGAGGGTGCACGCGGGGTCCATTTCGAGCGTCAGTCCGGCGGTGGCGAGTCGGGCTTCGAGACGCTCGCGCATCGGTTCCAACAGTTCGGTCACCGTCGATTCGCGGACAACGGAGCGGGCGCTCCCGCGTTCGATCTTCGAGAACGAAAGGACGTTTTCCACCAAGTGGGAAAGCCGGTCGGCCTCGCGGGAAAGCACGCGCAGGTAGTCACCGCGTTTCTCCGGTTTCACCGCGCCGCTTTCGAGCATGTCGGAGTAGAGCCGGAAGGTCGTTAGAGGCGTGCGGAGCTCGTGGGTGACGGCGGAGACGAAGGAAGCGCGGCGCTCGCTGAGACGCATCACCCCGTGAACGAGCAGCGAGGCGGTTAGAATGGCGATCAGCACAGCGATCCATCCGATCAACAACGGACCGTTAACGGATGACACCGCAACGGGAGCCACTTCATTGCGAATCAGCCGGAAGGGAAAGGAGACGAGAGACAGCGGATCACTGGCCGCCTCCTTGCCTTCCACGCGGACCAATTTCGCATCAGGCAGGAGGTCCGCGGCCTCGCGCAGCAGGATTTCCTGCAACTCCGCGGCACTGAACCAGACTCCCTGTACCGACACTTCCTTGCCCTTTGGCGCACCTTCGAAATCAAAAGCGTCCCAAGTGACCTGGCGAAGAAGGAACAGTTCATCAGCTAACCAAACCGGCCTCATCTGTCCGATCTTGGCCACCCTCCGAGTCCCGGTTGACAACAGCTCACGTTCAATATCCTCGACCAGTTCAGGCATCGCAGGAATTCCCGCATCCCCCTCCAGGGGGCCTTTAGGCCTTTTTGCCTGTTCCTCAGAGAATGTGTGGGCCATGTTCTGGGCCATCGCCTTCGCCCGTTGGGCACGCTCGCTCACGTTCGTATTTTCCTGATAGACTTTATCCTTTCGTAAATCTGCACCCGATTTCTGCTGTCGTTGAATAGCGTTAGAGCGCTGTTCGCTTGCGGCTTCTTTTGGAACGGATTGCCATGTGGCCTCTCCTTCTTCGGCTGCTTGATTGAGCCAAGTCCATCCACTCCCAGAAACCGGATTGGCTCGCAGAAAATCCCGCAGCCATTTGAAATTCCCACGAACTATCATCGATTCCATAGTAGCATCTGTCCGAATTGCGCTATTTTCCGGCGACGTAATATCACTGCCTTCCCAAAGGTGGAAATGGAGGTGAACTCCCGAGGCGCGAGCGCGCCAGACCTCAAGAGCGTGATTGTTGTATTGATCCGCAGAGTAATCATTTTCACGAAGAGCGATAGCCGCACCCAACGCATCCATCCGCCACAGCGCGAGCCGAGTCCGCTCCTCCAGATCCGCGCGAACTTCGGCTTCGGCCCGTTCTTTCTCCGAGGCAAGCACCCCGCGGGTCAGCCAAGTCATGGCCCCTAACACCATCACACCACAGAGCGCGAGTGTGGACCAGATGAGGAGGCTGCGGGAGGTTTTCATGGGGTCTGGCGTGGCTTTACGCGGAGGGAGGAAGATGAATGAATGAAAGCCGGAATGAATTCCGCGGTCCGTCAGAGGGTCCAGCGGTAGCCCTTGCCGCGCACCGTCGCCAGCAGGGATTGGTCCTTGTCGCCGAGTTTCGCGCGCAGGTGCATGATGTGCATGTCGATGGTGCGGGTCTCGGTGCGGTCGGGATCGAGGCCCCAGAGGTTGCGGAGAATTTCCTCGCGGCTGATGATGCGGCCCTGCGAGTCCAACAGATAGCGGAGCAGGTCGTTCTCGCGTTCGGATAGATCCTCGCGGCGGCCGTCCTGGAAGACGAGGGTGCGTTCGCGGAAATCGACGTTTCCGCCTGGGACGCGGCGGCTGTCGGCGGGGGCGGTGCGTTCGCAGGTACGGCGGAGGACGGCATCGACGCGGGCTAACAGCTCTTTCATGCTGAAGGGCTTCACCACGTAGTCGTCGGCACCGTTGGTCAGGCCGCGGACGCGGTCGTTCTCCTCGCCGCGGGCGGAAAGGATGATGACGGCCTGGCCGGGGCGCTTGCGTTTGAGGGCTTCGAGGATGTCGAATCCGGACGGGCCGGGCATGACGAGGTCTAGCAGGAGCAGGCGGTAATTCGCCTTCAGCGCGAGGTCCATGCCGAGGTGGCCGTCCGGGGCTTCGAGAGTTCGGTAGCCGGCGTATTCGAGCACATCGACGATCCCGCGGCGGACGGCGGGATCGTCTTCGATGACAAGGATGGTGATTTCCGACACGATGCGAAGGATGATGGGTGAGACCGCGGAGGCAAGACCGGGTGTTATTTATTGAAATGATAACCGAGGGCGGATGCTTGCGAACGCGTGGTCTCGACGAGCGCTTCGTCGAGCGTTTGAGCACTTGGGGCGGCTTGCTTTTTCAACTCGGCGGCGACGTGGGCTTCCCGTTGTTTGTTGAGCTCCATGATCTGTGACTGGATGGCTGCGCGGCTGCGGGCGGCCTTCTCGATGACGGCGGCGCGGGCTTCCGGAGGTACTGAGCGCAACTCGGCGGGAAGATCGTCAGCAGGGAGTTTCGCGGGATCGATTTTCTTCTCGCGCATGGCATCGACAAGGTCCCACGAACCGTTGCTGTAGTTCGCGCTGGCCTTGGTGACGGCGCGGGAAACGGGGGCACCGGCCCTGGCGTTGTTAGCAGCATCCGTGTCGGCACGGGTTTGTTTCTCGGCGGACGCGGCCCAGTCCTTGCCGTATCCGAGGTAGGTTTTGTTTAGCTGCTGGCTGAGGTCGGAAATCGCCTTGTCCTGCGGCGCGTCGATGTGGGCGACGGCCTTGTCCTGATCGATGATCATGAATTTCCCTTCGGCGAGAGCAGCTCCGTCGTGCCACGATCCGGCGATGCCGGCGTCGCGGGTGCCGCAATGGATGGTGTTGACGACGATGCGTTTCCCGAGCGCGTCTTTGCAAGCCTGGCGGGGATCGACGGGACCTTGGGTGAATGGTTCGTTACCGGCGATGAAGATGGCCTTGTAGGTTTTTTCCGATGAATCCCACGAGAGATCCGCAAGGGCGCGCTGGATGACGGCACCGCTGTATTCCTCGCCGCCGTGGGTCTTGAGGGCGAAGAGCTCGCGGCTGAGTTCGTCGAGATCGCGGGTAAGCGGCTCGATCTGGCGGATGTAGTTGTTAGCGACGTGGAGCGAGTTGTTGCCGTATTCGTAAAGCGCGACTTCGACAAACGGCACCGCGCCGTCGCGGCGGGCATCGACGAAGGTGTTGACGACTTTCCAAAGCTGGGTGCGGGCCTGATCGATGAGGCCGTCCATGCTGTTGGAGGTGTCTAGCAGCAGGGCGATCTGGACCTTGGCCTGCGGCGGTGCTGGATCGACTTGCGGCGCGACTTTGGCGTGGAGCGGGAGGGCGGATAGAAATCCGAGGATGAGGAGGCGGTTGGTTTTCATAACACCCCCTGTTTAGCCGCAACCCGGCGCGGCGTCCGTAAAGGGACGGTAAATTCTCAGGACGCTTTCTTCAGCTCACCGGCCGGCTTGGCCACGGCTTTAGGGATGTCCCAGGCAGTGAGCCAGTCCTGTTTCACGCGCTTGAAGCCTTGCTCCAACAGGCGCTTCTCCATGTCGGGGAAATGGGCGGCTCCGTAAAAGATGCCGAGGTTTTTCTGACCGGCGGCGAGCTGGCGGTTCATGACTTCGAGGCAGCGGACGTTGCGGTCGGTGATGATGACGCTCTCTCCGGCAAAGGCGGCAATCTGATCGTCGCCGCGGCCGAGGGTGTGGACGATCTCGAGTTTCACGAGGTTCGAGCTGCCGGAAAGCATGGCTTGGAGGAGCTTGGCGGGATCGGGCTGGTTCGGGGCGTCGGGAGCCGCTTTGCCCGCTTTGAGGGCGAAGCCGAGCAGCGACTCGCCGCGGTCGGCCTGCATTTGGCCGAACTCGGCGAGAGTCAGATCCGCGTGGATGAAGTTCTTCGCGGTGTAGTCGATGGATTCGATCTGGCCGGTGAGATTGAGAAAACGGCCGACCATGCCGTAAATCTGATGGAGGCCGGAAAGGTCCTTTTCCGCGGGCGCTTCCGGCGGGGCGGCATCCGCGTATTTCTCGCCGCCGATCATTTCGAAAAGCAGTGAATCGTAGGTGGCGAAGCGGGTGGTGAGTGCCTGGTAATACGCCTTGTCCGCGATGTGGACGGCCCCGATCAGATCGACGCAGGTTCCGTCCTTTTCGTAGCGGGTCACGGCCGTTTGCAGGCGGGCCGCCGTGTCGTCCTCGTCCACACGGATGAATCCTTCGGCGCTGGCGGCGATGGAAAGCAGGATGAAGGTGAAGGCGGTAGCGAGTCGTTTTCTCCGGGCCATGGGGAAATGTTTCGCACGCAAATCGGCGTCGGGCGAGCGATTTTTCGAAGCGCACGCAACCGTTGCCGGTCGCAGGTTTCTCGTTTATATCCCTTCTGGAAATGAATTCGCCCGCACCCCTGCGCTACTGCCCGGACCTGCTGCACTATTCCCGCCGACTGACCCGTGAGGTGATGGTGGGGAACGTCGGCATGGGCGCGCACCACCCGATCCGCGTGCAATCGATGATTACCTCGGACACTCGCGACACGCCCGCTTGCGTGGCGGAAGTGCTCGGTCTCGCGGAAACGGGCTGCGAGATCGTGCGGATCACCGCACAGACAAGAATCTATGCGGCGAATCTGGAAAACATCTCCCGCGAGGTGCGGGCGGCGGGTTGCACTGTGCCGTTGGTGGCGGACATCCATTTCAAGCCCGACGCCGCGCTCGAGGCCGCGAAGTGGGTGGAGAAAGTCCGGGTGAATCCGGGGAATTACGTGGATAAGAAAAAGTTCGAAATCCGCGAATACAGCGACGCGCAATACGCCGAGGAGCTGGATCGCATCCGCGAGGAATTCACGCCGTTGGTGCGGCTTTGCAAGGACCTCGGCCGCGCGATGCGGATCGGCACGAACCACGGCTCGCTCTCCGACCGGATCATGAACCGCTACGGCGACACGCCGCTAGGGATGTGTGAGAGCGCGCTGGAATTTGCCCGGCTGGCGCGGGAGAATGACTATCACAATTTCGTGTTCTCAATGAAGGCGAGCAACCCGAAGGTGATGATTGAGGCCTATCGGTTGTTGGTCGCCCGGCTCGATGCGGAAGGCCCTGACTGGAACTATCCGATCCACCTCGGCGTCACCGAAGCCGGCGACGGCGAGGACGGGCGGATCAAAAGCGCCATCGGCATCGGCTCGTTGTTAGCGGATGGCATCGGCGACACCATCCGGGTCTCGCTAACGGAAGATGCGATCCACGAAATCCCCGTAGCGCAGGCACTGGCGGCACCCTTCAACGCGCGCAGCGCTGTTGAAAGTGGCTGGGACTTCCAGTCCCAGCCCGCTCACAACACCCTCGCCCAAACCATCCGCCCCAATTGGTCGAAACTCGAAAAACGCACCTCCACCTACCTTCCCCACTGGCGGATCCCAGGCGCGACCTACGCGGTCACTTTCCGCACCAAAGACTCGCTGCCCGCCTCCGTGCTCAAAGAATACGAGCGCCAAAAATCCCTCCTTCTCGAACGGTTTGACCGCAGTCACCCACTCGCCGCCCCCGATCAGTCCCCGCAACAAATCGGTGAGGAAATCCGCGAACTCATGGAATCGGTGATCGAGCCCGCCCTCCACGCAGCGGAGGGCCCTCGCCCCTTGGCCGACGCGGCGATCGCCGCCATGGTGGAGAGCGCGCTGAAACACTTCGACGGCGACCGCTACGACCTGCTCGCGTGGTCGGTCATGCCAAACCACGTCCATGTCCTGCTCACGCCGCGCGAAGGACATGAACTTGAGCAAATCATCCAGTCATGGAAAACGCACTCGGCCACACAGGCGAACCGGATGCTCGGAAAATCCGGAACGTTCTGGCAAGAGGAGTACTATGACCACATCGTCCGGGATGGGGAGGATTTGAAGCATCAGGTGAGTTATATCCTGGCGAATCCAGGGAAAGGGCGGGCGTCTGGGGAATGGACGGGGAGTTGTTTTGGGCTGGGACTGGAAGTCCCAGCCACTTTTGCGCCGTCTTACGATCCATTTTCCTATGAACGCCGAGCCAGCTCCACTCTCACCATCATGGGCCACGAACTTGGCGGGGAGAAGACGGTGCGGGTCTTTACCACCCAGGAACGCTGGAACGCGCTGGCCCACAAGATCGCTGGCATGGGCGACTTCAAGCCGGAGATCATTTTCGAAAAATCCGGCGTCGTGGAAATCGACCCGCGCGACGAAGCTGCGGTTTCCTCTATCAATAACAGGGCCGAACCCACGCTCATCACCGTCGCCGACCACCTCGATCTCGAAGTCATCCACGCCTTCCGCCAACTCGCTTTCCGCGTGGACCCGCGGCATCCGATTCTGCTGAAAGACACGCTACACCCGCCCACCGGCGAGACGGAATTCAACACGGCGCTCCTTCCCGCGGCGCAGAACATCGGCTCGCTGTTATGCGACGGCATCGGCGACGCGATTCTCGTTAGAGGCGAAACCGCACCCGGCCAGTCGCTGCGGCTTGCCTACAACATCCTGCAAGCCGCCGGCACGCGCATTTTCAAAACCGACTACGTCGCCTGCCCGAGCTGCGGCCGCACGCTTTTCAACCTCCAGCACACGACCCAGAAAATCCGCGCAGCGACCGGTCATCTCAAGGGCGTGCGGATCGCAGTGATGGGCTGTATCGTCAATGGCCCGGGGGAAATGGCGGACGCCGACTTCGGCTACGTCGGTGGCGCGCCTAACAAAATCAACCTTTACGTCGGCAAGACCGCCGTGAAGTTCAACATCCCGGAAGCCGAAGCGGTGGCACGTCTCACCGATCTGATCCGGGAACATGGAAAATGGGTGGACGCGCCGGAACCGGCCACCGCCGAAGTCTGACATTATGGCGGAAACCGATACCGACACTCTCAGCCGCACCCAGGTGGAGACCTCCCCTGATCTCCCGTGGAACGTCGTTGTCCACGACGATCCGGTAAACCTCATGCAATATGTCACCTTCGTGCTGATGAAAATTTTCGGCTACGACGAAAAGAAGGCCACGATCCTGATGATGCAGGTCCACAAGTCAGGCCGCTCGATCGTCTGGTCCGGCGAACGCGAGAAAGCGGAGTTCTACGTCCAGCAGCTCCAGGCCCATCAATTGAAAACCTCGTTGGAAAAAGCCGCATGAAAGCCATGCCCACGCTCGAAGGCGGTCTCCGCATAGACACCGAGGATGCCAGCGACTGGGAGTTGCTGCGTTCCATCATCGCCGATGCCAACGGCTGCGAAATCGACCTGGCGAGCCGGCTTGGAGGACTTGTCAGCCCGGATGCGGGCGGCGACGATTGGCAAGAATATGTTGTGCCGGATTTGCGGGAAGAATTCCAGGATGAACTGGCCCAGGTCGGCGCCGCCATCGAATCCGCGATGTTCCATGCGGACAGCGGGGCGGGTCCGCTCTGGATCACGCGCGATGACGTTTTTCCTTGGTACAGTTCGCTCAACCAGGCCCGCCTCGCGATTGAAGAACATTTCCACTTCGGCCCGCGCGAGACGATCGAGATGAAAGGCCTGACACCCGAACGGCGCGCGGCTTTCATCCGCTCCAAGTTTTATTCCGCGATCCAGGGACTGTTGCTGGAGTATGTGATGAAGTGATTTTCGTCATGATTCAGGTCAATTCGGGGACCCTCAAGATTATGCTTTGCGCAACAAAGTTAAGAGGATAGCTTCCACGAAATGAATCCGTGGATGTTGAAGATTGGCGGTGGGACTGTCCTTGCCGGGGCCATCGCCATGGCCGCTAGAGCAACCGCAGTCGTCCAGGATGGGGAAAAAATAACACCCAACACGTCAGAGCGGCATTCTGCCCCAAGACATACTTTGCCTAACATTTCACAAGCAGCGCCTCCAAAACGCTTAATGAAGTCCAGGCAAACGGATGTCTCGATGGCGTCGCATTTTCGTTCCCGCGGAACGGTCGTTGTGGGTGGGCAAGTTAGAACTCCCGGTCAAGTTTCCATCTCAGTCGGGTCCGACTTGTGGAAAGCGATAGATCGAGCGGGAGGGGCCACGGAGTATGGCTCGCTTCGCCGGGTGAGACTGATTCGGGACGGGAAGATGACCACCTTCGATCTCACAAAGCCCGAATTTCAAGCGGTGATTGTCCGGAACAACGACGCCATTGAAGTCCCGCAAAAGATGATATTGGGAAACTGATGTTCTCGAGCATCATTGGGGCATTTTCCCAATCCCCGGCGGCGTGCCGTAGCCCATGAACACCGCCCTGCCACCTTCCTTCGGCAATTGGAAATCATAGACGCCGTAGCCATTCGCCTTGGTTCCGCGATAGGACCGGCCGTCGGTCGCGTTGATCATCACCGCCCGCCCGTCGCTTTTCTCGTGACCCAGGAAAAGCGCGACGTGGGTGATGTTGACCTTCCTGCCATCGCTCGGGGCATAGGTGCCGCCCCAGAATAACAGATCTCCGGGCTGGAGTTTTTTCATCTCGGGATGATCGAGCGTTTTCACCTGAGGCGTGATCCCGGTTAGACGGTCGTTCTCATTCAACCACAGGAATTGATCCGCCGAGCTTCTCGGGGGTTTGAGTCCGGCCTTGCGCAACACGAAATACATCGCGCCGGAGCAATCGAACCCACCGTCCTTGGGATCCGAGCCGCCGAACAGATAGGGCAACCACGGCGAGTCATTGGCCACCGCGAGCGCACCTTCTATCAGTTTCTTGCGGTCCGCAGGGAGCGTTTCGAATTCCTTCAGCATCCCGGTGCCGATGACCGCCGGCTTGCCATATTTGGGTTTCTCCACCGCAGGCGCCGGCGGCTGAGCGACGACGGGCAGGGCGGCGAGAAAAAGCCAGATCGCGATTCGGAACATCCGCGAATCTAACCCGGACGGGGGAAGGTGCAACGGCTGATCAGTTCGTGGACACCAGCCGCTCCACCGCCTCGAACACCGCTCCCGGCGTGAGATCTGCTAGCACACCGCCTGGCGCAACAACCGATGATGTGCGCGGCGACCCCGGCGGCCACGGGCCGAATCGTTCGGGCGAGGTGGGGCCGAAAATCGCGAGCACCCGGTTCCCCACCGCGGCGGACAGGTGCATCGGCCCGCTGTCGTTGCCGACGAAAACCGATGGCTGGCGGGCGAGCTCGATCATTTCATCGAACGGGCAGCCGGTGAGATTCAGGAAACGCCCATCCGGAACCTGGAAATCCGGCACGGCGGGCTTGCCGGCGCACCATGCGACGCGGCTGCCAGGAATCTTTTCGAGGATCAGGCGCGTCAGTTCGCTGAAGCCCTTCCACTCCTTTTCCGCGCCGCGGCTGTCAGTGAAAATCACGAACCGCCGCCGCGGATCGCCTTCGAAAAACTCCGCCCACGGGAAAACCGGCCCCGGCCGCAGTTCGAGCGGAAAACTTACATCCTCTTCAATCCCAAGCGTCCGGGAAAACTCCAACAGTACCGGAATCGCATGATGCGGCCCGCTTCCCGTTGGCATCTTCACTTTCTTTGAAAACACGCCCGCGCCTTCCCGGCTGTCATTCCGCCCCCATTTCACCGCCGAACGGGCGGCGACGGCCATCAGTCCGGAACGGAGCAAACCCTGCATGTCCCAGACCGCGTCGAAGCGCCGGGTGCGCAGCGTTTTGAGCACATCGAGGATCCCGCGGGCACCCTTTTTCCGCTCGAAATGAATCACCTCGTGGACAAATGGTGCGGCTTCCACCAGCGGCGCGAAGCGGTCGCGGGCGACCCAGGTGATGCGGCAATCCGGCAATTTCCGGGCCACCGTCTGGATCACTTGCAGGCCGTGGACGATGTCGCCGAGCGACGACGGCTTGATCACCAGCAGACTGCGTGGCGCGGCGGGCCCTTTCGTGATCGGCATGACTCAGGCTTGCCTACGCCCGCTTTCCCTTGCAACAGTAAACGCCTTTCCCGTTAGCCGATGACCCTCGAACCGCACGAAATCGCCGCCCTGCAAACCACCCTGACCGCCCTTTGGCATCAGGAGACTCCCGCCGCCGCCGGCGAGGGATTGCTTCGGCTGGTGCAGGAAAACCATCTGCGGAATTTCGAGCTGTGGCACGAAGAGGACGTTGCGCGCCGCGACGATCTGGGGTCCGAACGCGTCCACCAGGCGAAGCGCGCAATCGACCGCTACAACCAGCAGCGGAACAATTTCATCGAGGAAATGGACAAACTCCTCGTCGCCGCCCTACAACCGGCGGAATCCGGCTGCCCGAAAAATTCCGAAACGCCCGGCATGATGATTGACCGGCTGTCGATTCTAGCGCTCAAGGAGTTCCACATGGGCGAGGAGACCGTGCGGCCAGAAGTTTCCGACGCCCACCGCGCCACTTGTGCGGAAAAACTCGCCCGCATCGTCCTCCAGCGCGGCGACCTGACCCAATCGCTCGCGGAATTGCTCGACGATGTCGCCGCCCGCCGCCGGACCTTCGCGGTTTACTATCAGTTCAAGATGTACAACGACCCGGCGCTCAATCCGCAGCTTTACGGTGCCGGAAAACCCTGAAAACCCATGAGTTACTCCCCTGAAAAAGTCCTCGTCACCGGCGGGGCCGGTTTCATCGCGTCGCACCTTTGCGAGGCCCTGCTCGCGGAAGGTGCGGAAATTGTCGTGATCGACGATTTCAACGACTTCTACGATCCCGCGATCAAACGCCAGAACATCGCCGGCTTCCGCGACAAGATCACCTTGGTCGAGGGCGACATCCGGGACGAAGCACTGGTCAATTCGTTGTTCGAGAAACACCACTTCGACAAGGTGTTCCACTTCGCCGCGCGGGCCGGAGTGCGGCCGTCCATCGACGATCCGCGGCTGTATTTCACGACCAATATCGACGGCACTTTCAACCTGCTCGACGCGTGCCGCCACCACGGTTCGCCGCGGTTCATCTTCGCCTCCTCGTCCTCGGTTTACGGCATCAACCAGAAGGTCCCGTTCGCGGAAAGCGACGCCATCGAGCGCACGATTTCCCCCTACGCCGCCACCAAGATCTCGGGCGAGCAAATCTGCTCGAACTACGCCTATCTGTTCGGCGTCCGCTGTTCGTGCCTGCGGTTTTTCACCGTTTACGGCCCGCGCCAACGGCCGGATCTCGCGATCTCGAAGTTCACCCGCGCCATCCGCGACGGCCAACCGATCGACCGCTACGGCGACGGCAGCACCGCCCGCGATTACACCTATGTGGACGACATCATCCGCGGCGTCCTGGCGGCGGCGAAATACACTGACGTCTCTCCGTTTGAAATCTTCAACCTCGGTGGCTCGGCGACCACCACCCTCGACGAGCTGATCGCCCTGATCAGCGAAACCGTCGGCCGCGAAGCGATCATCCGCCAGCTTCCCGACCAACCCGGCGACGTCCCGCGCACCTATGCCGACGTGGACAAAGCCCGCCGCCTTCTCGACTACGAACCGCAGACCTCCATCCGGCAGGGAATCCTGAAGTATTTCGAATGGCACGTGGGTCGGTGATGCGATCCAGAGGTTGGCACCAACACCTGGTTTGTGCGATGGTCGTGTTCGTCAAGTCGTCCAGTCTGTAGATAGCAACTCCCCATCCAGCGAGCAAGTGGCCATAGGCCATAGAGTGTAGCCATCCACGTCGATCTCTGGATCAAAGAATAACTCAGCGACTCCAGATGACTCGAACCTTAGCTCTCGAAGGACGAGCTGACTAGGAATGTCGAGAGTTGGGGACTCATGTGGTGGTCGAAGCATAATCGCAGATGCGTCAGTGAGCGATGGCAGCAATGGGGAGAATCTATCAATCAGCAGCTTCTGATCTGGCGTGGGTGCGAGCGATCCTCCTCGAATCATGATCGAACTACCGCCCACCTCTCGGCGAACAAACCAGGATGCGGTGACCTGATCCAAAGTGAATTCGCCCAGATCCGGGTCGCCGTGCTGCGTGAATGATGGCAGCACATCCGGGCGCGTAGCTCCGACTAACCGCTGGACGATGTCTCGGAGATTCATCTCGCGCTACGTGTTAGTTTGCGTGCCCGAACTAGCTTTGGCACCGGCCAGCGAGCGAAATGAGAAGGATCGTGAAATTAAGGAGCGGAATGCACTAACCTAATCTCCCACCTCAAGCCGGCTGCGGGACCTTCTCCCCGAGCAGCTCGGACATCCGCTCGCGTGGCGGGAGGGGTTTGAGTTTCGCCATGACTTCGAAGGCGTCGTGGCGGACGTGGTTCTTCTTCATCTCCTCCCGGATCATTTCCTCGCTGATCTTGCCCTGCTCCACGCATTCCTTGAGCAGACCGAAGAACAGCCGCTCCTGGCGGGGATCCGGGTTGACCTTGTAGCGGCGGCAGAGCAGTTCGGTGCCGAAAAGCTTGCGCTGGAAGGAGGCGAAGCCGCGTTTGAGCTTCGAATCCAATTCGGTGTTGAAATCGATCGGCAGACCGGTCTTCCACGGCTGCGTCAAGCGGCGGGTGGTGTGCAGCATCTTGGTTTCCGGCGTCAGGATATCGAAATGATTCCACTCCGGCGCGAGGTTGCCGATGCTGTCCTGGTCCTCCGCTTTCATCTGGAGCCAGTCCACGTAGTCGAGCTCGCCCTTGAACATCTTGCGGAACGATTCCTCGACCTTCCAGTGGGTCAGCTTCGCACAATCCATCAGCATCACGCTGGTCATCTTGTCGAAGCCCGGCTCCTTGCGGCGCTTCTTGAGCACAAGGAGGACCGCCTTGCCCTCCATGTCGGTGTTGAAGAGGCCCATGATGTCACCCACCGCGAAGATGTCGGGATCGACGACGACCGCCCGGCCCTGATAGCCCATCAGCTCGGGCGGCATGAAGCGGGATGGCGTGAAGGACTGGAGATCCTCGAACAACCATGGGCGACGGATGCCACCACGGAGGTAATCCTTGCCGTTGAATTCGGAAAAGTACGAGTAGTCGCGGATGTCGATGATTTTGACATCGAACGCGTCCGGAGTTGCCGATGCCCGCTCGAGCGAATGCGCGCTGACGATCGCGCCCGTGATCTGCTTGTGATTGGTGTGGATGAAGACGGTCGGTTTCATTCTCGTGGTGTTCTGGTAAGCGGAAGTGAGGCGGGGGGATGGTGGCGGTTTCTAGCCCTTCGTGAAAATTGCGGCAAGCCCGTTCTCGGTCACGGCTGGAAAAACTCCCGGGGCAGCGGGCAGACCGGCGAAAGGTTGCTAATGCGGATCTCCGAGCCCTCCAACGCGCGGTGCATCACCTCGAAAGAGGGCAGGATGAATTCCTGATACTGTGCCTGCAACAAGCTGGGTTGCGGGGCCGATCCCTCCTGATAGACGCGGCCCTGATCGCTCAAATCCATGCCGATGATTTCAATCTCCTTCGCCCCAAGTCCGACCACCACCTGGAGGGCGGCGAAAACCACATTGCAGCCGGAGAAAAACCCGAGCCCGGGTGCCATGCTCCAGCCGGCCTTGGGTTGGTTCTGGTCGCCGCCGGTGAAATAAAACGGGGTGCCTGAGGCGTCGTTCAAGGCCTCCAGCTTTTTCAGGGAAAGCGCGGGCACGCCATGCCACGCATTCACCCGCTCGATGATCACGAACGGTCTGTTAGCCAGTTCCTCCGGCGCGTGAACCGCGAGGACCGAAGCCGCCTTGATGGTGGTCACCAACGGCACGCCCGGTGCTTTCTTGAAATGAGCCCTGCCGGATTCGGCGAATTTTGGATCGGTGACGACAAGCAGGTCGGGCTGGATTCCCAGACCGGCCAAAAAGGTCGGCGCGCCGTTCACCGCCACGATTCCGCGGCCGGTTTGCCAGCGGTGGTCGCGGGCGGAAGGCCCGGTGGCGATGATGCTCACCGGGATTTCGATGCGCCCGAGGCTTTCCAACGGCACGCTTTGCACCGGCCTCATGCCGCTCTTTTCCAAGGTCCAGCGGCCATTCGCGTGCACGGTTGCCGAAACCTCCGGTCCCAGCCCGCGCATGTGGCGGAACGAGCCGGCCCAGATTTTCCGTTCCGCCCAACGGAACAGGGGGGCGGGCAGGTGGCGCGCGGTTTGCAGCCATTTTTCCCGCGCGGCCATTTCCGGCGGCCGGCGGTGGGAAAGATGTTGGGCAAGAGGATCCATGGATTCAGGGCGATGGAGGCAGGCCGACCACCTCGGGGAAATCGCGCGGCAGCAAGCCGCGCCGGATCCATGCGGGAAGATCGAGACCGGCCACCTCCGGGGCAAAGCATTTCACGCGCCCGCCGAAAATCGCAGCGTAATAACCCAGCGACGAAACGCCGAAAAGCAACCGGTCATCCGCGGTCAAATGGTCCTCCACGGAAAAGTCGCTTTCCAACAAAGTCAGCCCGCCGGTCGCCGCGCACTTCTGCCGCATCGATTCGAAATGCGCGGATGCCTGCGTGTCCGCGAAATGGAATTTTACCCGGATCGACGCCGCCTCCGCAGCCTCCGTCAGAATCGCGACGACGGCCGCCTTTTCATAATCCTCCCACCGGATGCCGCGGTGCAGATACGAGGTGTCCAGAATGACGTAAACGTTCTTGGGCCCGCCCGTGCTGTGATAACGCGGAATCCAAGGGGCGACGTTGACGACTCCCGTCATCCCGGAAAAGGCCTGCGGCGAGATCGAGATCGCGCCGCGGAATTTACGATCCGCGATGTCGAACATGGCCCTCTGCGCGTCGAAGCGCGAACCGGTCCACCAGGCTCGCAGCGCGCTGAGTGCGCGTTTCCCGGCATTCATGTCGACAGCTTGGCGTGCCTGCCAGTCCATCGAAGTGAAGCCTTCCTCCACGAACAGATAGCCCTCGCAATCCGGGTGAGCCACGATTTCCTGATAGAACAACCGCTGCAGGTGGGGCAGGTAGGCGAGGAATTTTTCCCCGTCGGTGATCTCACGCACCTTTTGGACGAGTTCCGCCCGGCTTGCCAAATATCCCCGGCGGTCCGCCTTCTTGTAATGCGCTTCCAGGGCGGCTGATAGATCATCCAGACACATACCCGCCGCGGCGGGTTTCACCGACCGCCGCGAGATCGACTTCAGCGACCCAGCGGGGATTTCGAGATGCTTCATCGCCGTCTGGAAAACCAGCGTGATCAACGGCGATTGCGTCAGGCAAAGGTGTTGGAGGCCGGTGCGGTTCATGGATTCCAAGCGATTTTCCCGATCAACCGGCGGACTGCCTCGCTGTAATCCACCGCCGCGCGGGGGACTCCGGCGGCCGGTTGGGAGCCACCTTGGTTCGGCCTCAGGAGGTGCACCAGCCCGGATTTTTCGAGTTGCCCGATGTAGCGGTGATGGCTGTCATCCGGATTGAAAGCCTGGCTTTCCGGGCAAATGATCTCGACCGGCAAACCGCTGGCGACCGCCTCGGTCATCATCGTCAGACTGTCCATCGTGACGAACACGCGGTCCGCCATGCCGAGGAATTCCGCAGTGATCTTGCGGGGATTCTTGGAATACCACACGGCATCCGCAATCGCCGCCGGATCGATGCCTTGCCGGAGACGGTCCTCCAATTCGAGACGGGTCCGGTAGGATGTGCTGATCAGCCACTGGATCCCATCGTCCGCCCAACTGCGGTTGACGAAACCGATGAGGTGATCCCAATCGGAAGATTCGAAGCGGATTTTCGCCGACGACTCGCCGATGAACAAAGCCTTCAACGGCGCGGTTTTCTCCAGCCCGGTGGCCGCCAGATACTTCCGTTTCCCTTCCTCGAGTCGCTCCGGGGTGATTTCGTTGAAAAGCAGCGGAATCGGGATGATGTCGTCCCGGATTTCGTCGGTGGGGCGCATGATGCAGGTCACGATGCCGGGAGGAATCGACAAGGTGCCTTGGACGAAAACGCTGGGGCATCCGTGGTGCTTGGAGAGGAATTCGAGCGCGGCCAGCGAGTGCGGGCCGCTTGAAATGATGAGCTCCGGACGTCCGGAAGGCAGGCGCGTCTGCGGGTGAAGCCACCGGAACAACCACATTTTCCGGTGTGCGCGGAGCAACCGCTTGACCAGCGAGCGGCTGAGTCTGCGGGGCAGGGCGCTGATGATGTCCACTTCGTTCACCTCGATGGGAACGAACTTCGCCAGCTCGCGGGCCAGGCCACGGGATTGAACCACGTGGCCCTGGCTGCCCTCGTTCAGGATCCAGACCCGTTTCATCTGGGCACCCGATAGGCATTCATCAACAGGCTGCGGACAGGGGCCGGCCCCTCGAAAAGACGCTCCGCAAACCGGCCGGGTGCCAGGAATTCCATGTAGTAGGCGCGGACGTTTGCGCGCAGCTCCTGGATCTGATCCTGATCCATCGCCAACGCATCCTTGATGACCTGCTCAAGGCTGGCGGCATCCTGAAACGAAAGGCAGTTTTTCCCGCTTTCCAAGGCCGTGGGAAGGTACGCGGCGTATTGTAAAATGGGGATGGCCCCACCGGCGAGGGCCTCGATCAGGTTGTGGCACAACGGCATGCCTACGCCCGGGCAGGCGAGGAAGAAATCGGACTTCGCCAGCGCGTCGATCCACCGGTCATGCGGGATGTTGAAGCGCTGGGTCTGGAACATCACGTAGGGATGGAATTCCGCTGACGCGAGCCATTCCGTCGCCTCCTCCGGTTGGTGGATCTCGTCGTTCACGACTCGCGCCGCCACCGCCAACATCTCGCGGCGGGTCAGCATGTGATACGTCTCGCCGATCACGTCCTTGTCGTAGCGGCCTTCGGTGGTGTTTCCGCCAAAGAAAAGCCTCGCCGTCCGCTGGTCCGTGACTTGGTAGGGATGCGGCAGACTGACTTTTGCGCCAATCTGCGGATGCACGAAAAACGGCAACTCCACCTCGCTGGCATCCCGGCCCCGGCGTTGTTCGTAAATCACGTTCACCACCTTTTTGGCCAGCACGGGAGGCGGATCGCTGCGGTCGGTGATCAGGAAATACGGTTGCTTGAGCTCATCGAGCGAACGGATCACGCCCAACCGCTCGCTGAGAACCAGCGATTTTTTCCGGCTGACGACGAAGCTGGAAACCGTCGCGCGGCGGGCGGTGAAAACCGGGAAATAGCCCGCCTCGATGATATCGCGGACCATGCTGGCGTAGTAGCGGCCGCCCACGGCATCAACCGCAGGATTCGAGAAATCGCAGACCACGATCGGCTCGCCTTCGCGGTGCTCCTTCATTCCGCGGGCGACCATTTGATCGAACGCACGGCGATAGGCCGGCGACCAATGCGGACGGAGCCTCCGGTTGAGCAGCTCCAGGGATTTGCCAATGCCGGACATTAGGGTTGGGGACGTTTTTGGATGCCGTTGGCGCACCAGACGCTGCCGGAAGCGATCACCGCCTCGCGGATCGCCATGTTTTTCTTCATCGTTTCCGGCGTCTTGTAACCACGTTTGTGGTCGAGGTGGAGGACGATCGCCTGGTAGCGGATTTGCACGCCGGTCACGCCAAAATTCGCGAGTCGCTCGCCCAGTTCGCGGTCCGCGCCGCCGTATTGCATGTCCTCGTTGAAGCCGTTCACCGCGATCAGGTCGCTGGTCCACCCGGAGGCGTTGCAATTGTTCCAAGTCGCTTTGGTCGGGGTGTATTTGTCCACCAACGGCGCGATTGAGACCGGCAGCCGGATCTTGAAAATCGGCGAGAACTCGGTGAGCCCGTGCTCGCGCAAGTAGCTGACCTCGAAAGCCCGGCCGCTCGTGATATCGTCGATCGTCAGGTGTTTGCTCAGGTCCATCGGCAGCTTGCAATAGCCGCCGGATAGGAAATGCCCGGGCTGCGCATGGCGGGCATGGACCTCCAAGAAATCCGGCCGCGGAATGCAGTCGCCGTCGGTCATCACGATGTAGTCGCCTTTCGCTTCCAGCAGCGCGACATTCAGGATCGTCTGCCGCCGGTAGCCTTCGTCGGCATGCCAGATCCGGCGGAGCGGGAACTTCGCCAGCGGCCGGAAATCCTCGATGACTTTCGTGGTCCGCTCGTCCGAACCGTCGTCCGCGATCAGCATTTCGAAATCCGTGAACGTCTGGAACAAATAGCCGTGGAGGACTTTGTGAAGCCACTCCGGCTGGTTGTAGGTGCTGACGATGACGGTTTGGCTCATGAAATTTCGTCGGCGGGTTCGGGAGATTCAGGCATTTTCAGCCGGGAGTAAGCAAGGGAAACCAACGTGATGGTCTCGTCGTCAGCCGCCCCTTCGAGCGCCGTGGAAGCTTTGTGGGTCAGGATATAATCGATGGGCAAGGAAGCGGCCAGGTCGATTGCGGCGATCGCCCTGCCCAAGGATTTCCGGTCACCGTCCGGCGGGACAGTGTGCAGGATTTCCGACCCGGTTAGCCATGCGGGTTTGGTCTGACCGGGCGCGAGGACGACTTCGTAAATCAAGTCCGGATGGGTCCATACCTCCGGCACCGTCCAGTCCGCAGGCGCGCCGGAAAGCCACAACAGCGCGCGGTGGGTCTTCTTGCCGGGGGCGGAATCCTTTCCCAGCCAATCCTGGACCGTCCGGTAGGGCCGCACATAAACCTGCCACCGTTCCTGCAACCAGAACACGTCCAACGGACTGGCCCGCATCGCGCTTTCGATGGCGCGCATGGTGCTTTCCGTGCTGATTTTCCCATCAAGCGGGTGGTAGCGGATGCTCCACTTCCCTGGTTCCACGGTGGTGAGCGACATCGCCAGCACCTCGGTCCGGCTGCGTCGGGCCATCAGCGCGGGCAGCGGGCTGACGCGGGTGAGTCGCCCGAAAAACGGTGCCGATTCACCCCGTAGGCCGACCCGTTGATCCGCCAGAATGCCGAGGATGCCCCCCTCCCGGATGAACGCGGTGGCCGCATGGAAACTGTCGTTTTTGGAAAATAACCGGGTGCCCTCGATTTCCCGCTGGCCCACCACCCGGGCATTCAGCAGCGGGTTGTTGAGCGGCCGGTAAAACGCCCCCGCATGAAAGCCGGGCGGGAATTTCCGGTTGATCCGGCTGAGGATTTCCCAGTTGCCCATGTGGCACGGCATCAGGACCACGCCCGGCCCGCGGCTGAGCGCGTCCGTCAGCAGTTCCGGATTTTCCACCGTGACCATCGCGTCGATTTCCTCCGCCGTGAGCCGCGTCGAGTGGAGCGCGGATAGCAGGTTCGCCGCCGTCCGCTGGAACGATTGGCGCGCCATGATCCGCAATGTCGGGATATCGTGCTCGCCCTCGAACGCGATCCGCAGATTGCGCAGCACGATCCGCCGCCGGGATTTCAACAAATACCACGCCAACCCGCCGAGCCATTCCCCCAAGCGGAAAACAAACGGTCCGGGCAACGCCGCGGCGACCTTTTCCACCGCCGTCTGGGCAAGCCACTCCAGCCGCCACTTCCACGGGGTCGGGCGTCGTTTGTCGGGCTTGCGTGCCATTCCGGTTCGTAGGAGATCACTTGCAGGGATGCAAGGCTGATGGGGCGGCACGGCATGGAGCAGCCGAAATGAAGGATCCATCGTAGGGTCGGCAACCCTCTCCTGCGGGCCCAAATCCCCAGAAATGAACTTGCCTTGTTCATGATAATGGCCATGTTCACGTAAACGTGAACACCGCTTATTCCGTGAACAGCCAGCCAATTTCCTCCGCCGCGCTTGAAAAAGCGCTTGCGGCGAAGCTTCGGGAATTGCTGGCGGGCATCCCGTGGTTGCCCGAAGCACAGATGGATCTCAATCCCGCCGATTTCAACCGGATCTTCGACCTGTTCACTCGTATCCAAATGCCGGACGGGCCGGCCATCGAACTTTGGGTGGACGTCAAACTAGACCCCCGACCCGCGCATTTCCCTTACGTGAATTTGGAGCGTGAGTTTGAGGAGAAGAAAGTCAAGCGGGTGCGCGTCCGGGTTTTCGCCGCGCCACACATCTCGCCCCGGCTGGCGGAGAAGTGCGAAAGCCACGGCTGGAGCTGGTTCGACCTCGCGGGAAACTGCCGGATCAGCGTGCCGGGCCTGCTCCATCTCGAGCACACCGGGAATCCACCCGTTCACAAGCGTCCACGAAACAAGGCAACTCTCAAAACCAAGGAAGCCGGACGCGTAGTGCGTGCCCTGCTATCGCCGGCTTTATTCGGGTTGAAGTGGACGCAGCGCTCCTTGCGGATATGGTGCCAACCCGAAGTCAGCTTGGGGTTGGTAAACAAGATGGCGCAATATTTGTTGGAGGAATCATATATCAAGCATTTGCCTGATGGAGGATTTCGCATCAGCGACCCGTTGAAACTCCTTTATGCTTGGCGGGATGTCTATCAATTCGGCCAGCATGAGCGGCAAGGTTACTTCACGCCGCTTCAAGGCACCAAGCTTCGCGAAGCCTTGATGGAATTGGATGACCACGGGGAGGGCTCGTCCGTTTACGCCGCCTTCTCCGCGGCGGATTTCCAAGCACCCCATGTGCGACAGCCCAAGACTTGGCTATACGTATCGAGCCGTGAGCTGGAAAACTTCAAACACGTCGTGGAGGCCAAGCTGGTTGACTCCGGTGAAAACCTCGTGGTGTTGGTGCCTTCGGATGACGGGGTGTTTTACCAACGGGAAATTCCACGATTGGATGACCACCTCGCCACCACGAACCCACTACAGACCTACGTGGATCTTTGGCACTGCGGCGGACGTGGGAAAGAAGCGGCAGAAGCGATTTTGGAGCAAGTTCTCAAACCAATCTGGAGGGCTAGCGGCTACGAAATATGACTCCGGAGCCCCGCCAGCGTGAGGATTACAGCGACCGGCAGGTGGAGGCCGCGCACCGGGTGATCGTGGATATGGGACAGGTGCTGGCCTCTTTCGCGGATTGTCTGGTGCTGGTGGGCGGCTGGGTGCCGGACCTGCTGCTGCCGGATGCGGATGAGCCGCACATTGGCAGCATCGACGTGGACTTTGCACTCGACACAGCAAATCTGGGCGACGGGCGTTATGCGGATTTGCTCAAGCTGCTGCTGGACACGAAGCGCTACAAGCCGGGTCAGAATGATTTCCAACTGGTGGTGGAGGTCGATCTCAAGGATGGCGAAAAGCCGATGCAGGTAGAGGTCGATTTTCTTGCGCCCAAGGAAGTGAAGTTGAAGAAAAATCGGCCGAAGCTGCTGAAGGATTTCCGGGTGCTGCAAGTGGAGGACTGCGGCGTTGCCTTCCACGCACCGGTCGAAAAGATCATCACGGGTCTGAATATCCGGGGGGCGAAGAACAAGGTCCGTCTACATCTGGTATCATTGGCTGACTTCCTGATGTTGAAGGCTTACGCGATCGACAATCGGGACAAGCCCAAGGATTCCTATGATTTGTGTTACTGCCTGGACCATGTGGAAGGTGGTATGGAAAAAATGGCGGCCGAATGGAAACAGCGGGCTGGTGAAAAAGAGGTCGCCCGGGCGATCAGGATCCTACGTGAGAAATTCGAGCATACGGATTCCTTTGGTCCCCAACAATTGATAGAGTTTCACAACTCGCCGAACCCGGAGGAACAGGCGATGCATGCCCGGCGCGCCTATGAACTGGTTCGAAAATTCCTCAATCTGATCGATCAGGCCTAACCACATCCCGAAAGATCGGATTGGGGTTGAGAGGGGTGGAGTGAAGCGGCCAGGGCACGGAGATGGAATAATAGCTTCAACCCAATCAGCGCACCACCCATGAGTGCTTCTGCCAGAAACGGTTCAGATCGCTCTCCGAGCCGTTGAACGCGTTGTGCTCGAGCGGCCGGTCCATCGAGCCAAAGAAACGCGGCGATTTCCACGGGCCGTGATGGTAGTGTTTCGCGACGGATCTGCCGGACCACTCGACTCCGGCGTACTGCCACATCGCCCAGTCGTCCCAGATACCATAGGCATTCATCAGGTTTTTCGGCGTTTGGAACCCATCGTCGTGCGAGTAGAGCGCGATCCAATACGGGCATTGGCCGATCCGCCGTTTTTGCGCGGGCGTCGCATTGCTCAACGAAGCCCGCAGCCGGGCACTGTTTTCCAGATAGACCGCCGGCAGGACGCCTGTCCGTTGCTCGACCCGGTCGATGAACGCCACCAGGTCCGCCGGGCTCGACTTGGTGTCGAAATCGCCGACTAACAACACCCGGCGGCCCGGAGCGATCTGCCGCAGCCGTTCCACGTATTGGTCCGCCTGCGCCACGGGGCTCGAAGTCTTGAGGACGAAATAATACGTGCCGAGCATCATCCCCTGGCGTTCCGCGGCTGCTAGAAAGGCCGCGCATTTGTCATCCAGTGCCATGCCCTTGCCACAGCGGGCGATCAGGCCTCGCGCCCCATTGCGCCGCAGCGCGGAAACATCGTGGGGCGAGAACGCCTCGCCGGCCCGCTGCTTTTCCTTCGGATCGTAAGAGGAAACGTTGACGATCTTCGGCGCGTCGTGCAGCGCCATCCGCCCATAGCCACTGGCACCACCGCAACTGTTCAGGACCAACGGCACAGCCGCAGCGATGATCGGGATGGAGAATTTCATGCGCCAGTGAACCGCAGTTCGACCGCCAGCGCAAGAGACAGGCATCCCCGCTAGCGACCGCCGAGCGTGCCCCACTCCGGATACCGCTTGAAGATCCGTGCCCTTGCCAACATGGTCCGCCACCTTGCCGCCAGAACCACCCATTTCACCCGTGAACCGCCGCGAACCGCCCTGGACCGCCGGCCTGCGGGCGGCGCGGGCGAACGTGGTCCCGGGATTGATCGTGCAGGCGTTGATGTTAGGAGTGCTGCTGGCGTATTATTTCCATCCGCCGATGCGCGGCTGGCTCGATGGCCTCGCGCAACTCAAGGCGCGCTGGAGCTACGGCTACACCGCCATTTCATCGATCATTGCCGGGGCGATCATTCCCGAACTGCTGCGGATCTTCGTGTTTCAAAAGGGCCGCATCCGCCGTTCTAACTGGGAGAACCTGCTGTTCACCGTGCCGTTCTGGTGCTTCATGGGCGTGACTGTGGATTTCTTCTATCGCCGCCAGGCGGTCTGGTTCGGCAGCGAGGTGACGTTGGTGGTGGTCCTGAAAAAAGTGCTGGTCGATCAGTTTCTCTACAACCCGCTGTTCGCGGCACCGGCCACAAGCTGGCTCTATGATTGGAAAAACCGCGGCTACCGTTTCCGTGGCACCGGCGTGTTTTTCACGGCCGGGTATTACCGCGATTTCGTCGTGCCCACCTTGTTCGCGACCTGGGGCGTGTGGATTCCGGTGGTGACCATCCTTTACTCACTGCCAACACTGTTGCAGATCCCGTTGTTCGGGCTGGCGCTATCCATGTGGGTGATGCTCTACACCTGGATGAGCGAGCAGCGGGAGCGTGGGCATTTCTCCAACCGTTAGTCACGGCAATGGAAGATCGGATCGGCCACGGCGGTTTTGGATTGGCAGGTCCCCGCCTCTGAACCTTGAATCATGAAACAATGAAAACCCTACGTCTCCCGATGTTGTTCCTGCTGATGTCCGCCACCGCGTCCTCGGCCCAGAAAGCGCCGCCCAGCAACGACCAGTTCTACAAGCTCGGCAACGACTCCAAACCCATGGACGGGGTGCCCAAGGGCAGGTTCTCCGAACCCAAGGTGATTCCGAGCGCGGTCTTTCCCGGCACCCAGCACACCTATTCCGTCTATGTCCCCGCGCAATACGATCCGGCCAAGCCCGCGGCGGTGATGATCTTCAACGACGGCCATGCGATGATGGCGGAGCCGGGCGACGTGCAGGCCCATAACGTGCTGGACAACCTGATCTATCGGCGGGAAATCCCGGTGATGCTCGGCGTCTTCATCAACCCGGGCCGCCGTCCGGACCAGCCCGAACCGAACTCCCGCGACTGGGGCGACAGGACCACCAATCGCGCCGACGAATACAATCCGCCGAACGATAAATATGCGCGGGTCATCATCGAGGAACTGATGCCCGCCTTGAAAAAGGAATACAACCTTTCGCCCGATCCCGAGCAGCACGGCATCATGGGCTCCAGTTCGGGCGGCTGCGCCGCTTTCAGCGTCGCGTGGTTCCGGCCGGACGAATTCCGCAAGGTCATCAGCTTCGTCGGCAGCTACACCGACATCCGCGGCGGACATATCTATCCGGAGCTGGTCGCGGAGAGTGAGAAGAAACCGATCCGCATCTTCATGCAGGACGGCCGCAACGACAACCGCCGGCCGGACAACCTGAAGCGCGACTGGTTCTATCAGAACGTCCGCCTGAAGGACGCGCTCACCAAAAAGGGCTACGATCTGAACTACACCTGGGGCATCGGCAACCACGGCCAGAAACAAGGCGGCGCGATCTTCCCGGAAATGATGCGCTGGCTGTGGCGCGATCATCCGGTTTCCTCCGATCCGAACGATGCCGTGGAGCGGGCATTCAATGCGCCCGCGAAGTGAATCGCGTTTCCCTCTCAAGGTATTCGGTTAGGCGTCAACGGTTGCGTGGGGAACGTAGCTCTGGAGTTCTGAAGCTGCTCGCTCTGGTAGGCGGATGCGAAACTTGAAGACCCCGTCAGCAATAGTTAGTCGCGTGTATTGCCAGAGAATGCCGGCCTGTGGGTCAATGGCGGACACGCAACACCAAGGGAAGAAAAGTGGCCGATGAAACAGCCTGAACAGAAGCTGTGTCTCGATATAGATGCCGGTCGAAGAGGCGACGACGTTCAGGCAGTTGCGATATGAACCGGAAGGAGTAATCCATCCGCTCGCACTACGGAAGGTAGTTCCGGACGGCTTGGACTTCGCCGCGTAGGTGTTGGCAAGTTGCCGCCAGCCACACGACGAAATGCAAAACGCGACGATGCAATAGAGAAACACGACGAACAAGGCGATGCTTGCAGGGGATTGGAACGGATCAAATTGCATGAAAGAATGGAGTCGGTTTCGAATTTCAACACCACTTCACCGGTGAAGCGCTTCCAGGACCGCTTCCGGATGGGATTCGGCGACGCGCAGGAGCGCGCGGGCGGTTCCTTCCGGACGGCGGTGGCCTTGTTCCCAATTCTGCAGAGTGCGGGGGCTGATGCCGATGAGCGTGGCGAACTGGGTCTGGCTGAGGCCGAGTTTTTCGCGGATGGCCTTGGCATCTGGCCATTGGAGGGTGGTGGTGCGCGAGGCTTTCTTTTTGCCGCGCAGGATCGCACCGCCCTCCTTGAGGCTGGCGGCGAGTTGTTGGAAGAGTTCGTCTTTCATGGGAATTCGGTTTCGATGATGGATTTGAGGAATTTGAGTTGGGCCGGGGTGAGGTTGTCCTGTTCGTTTTTCGGGTAGGCGAGGAGAAGGAGGATGGTGCTGCCGGGAACATGCCAGTAGTAGATGACCCGCAAGCCACCCCGCTTGCCGCGACCGGAACCGGCCCAGCGCAACTTGCGAAGCCCGCCGGAACCACGGATGAGTTCGCCGCTTTCTGGATCGGCCATCAACGCCCACTGCAAGGCGTTCAATTCGTCGTCCGAGAGAATTCCGGTGATCTGGCGGGTGAAAATCGACGTTTCACGGAAGACGAACCGCATGGGTGGACCATCCGTCAATGACGGGTATTTGTCAAGCCATGAGAGAGTGGGTGGCGTAAACTCCAAAAAAGCCGCCTTCAGCCCGCGGGTCCACATCCGCAGATTTCATTGGCCTGATGGTGGCAGATTGAAAAGGAGTTCAGCCAGTTCATGGAGGCTCTTTCAAAAAACCCTGCATGAACTACCCGCCGTGCACGGCCCCTCACAAACAAATCCGCCGGAACAGCACGTCGAGCGGGAGTTGCATGCCGATGTAGAAATCCCCGAACTCGCCGTAGCGGGCGGTGACTTCGTCGAAGCGCATTTCATAGACGATCGACTTGATGTCGATGGTGTCCTTGGCGAGCAGGGTGACGCCCCATTCGAATTCGTCGAGGCCGGTGGAGCCGGTGATGAGCTGGAGGATCCTGCCGGAGTAGGTGCGGCCGACGCGGGCGTGGCCGGCCATGAGTTTCTTGCGGGCTTCGAAGTCGAGCGCGTACCAGTTGTCGCCGCCGTTGCGGCGCTTGGACATCGGATAGAAACAGATCACGGGCCAATCGGGGAGGACCGGATAGAGCCGGTGTTTCAGATAGTGGGCCATCCGCTCGTCGAACTCCTTGAGCCCGGCATCGAACTCGGGCGAGCCTTCGGTCAGGCTCTTCTCGGCGATCAGGGTCTCGGCGGCGTATTGTTCGCGGGTGGTGGTGTATTCGGAGCTCTCGGTTTGGGAGAGGTAGGAATACGTGGGGCTGAGGATCTCGGGCCCGAGCGAGAGGCTGAGTTGTTTTTCAAACATGTTGGCCACCTGGAGGTCCGGGGTGAGCAGCATGAAGCCGAGGTCGGCCTTGGGAGTGGCGACGGAGAAAATCAAGAGGTGGGTGTCCGGGGTGGCGCGGATTTCCTGCACCAGTTCGGTGAGCCGGGTTTTCGCCTGACGTTTTTCCTCGTCGCTGTAGAGCGCCCATTGCGCGTGATCGACATGATAGAACAAATGCATGACGTGCCAGCCTTCGCGGGGCACGAGTTGGGTGACTTCTTGATTCGACATGATGGGGTGAAATTCAGCGGCGGTCGGTGGCGACGTCCATTTCAAAGAGTTTTTTGAAGTCCGGCCCCGGGGTGTTCTCCGTAGGCGCTTCAAAAACCTCGATGGTCCAAGGCTTGCCGTCGCCCGTGCGATAGGCCGCATACATGCCGGCATCGTCGAAGCCGGCGGTGGCGGCGAGCTGGAGTTTGGCGCCGGGCTGGACGAAGCGGGTCACAGCGTCACCGATGAGATCGCCGTCGGCGTTGCGGAAAAACACCCGGATCGCGGCCGGGCCGCCGCTGGATGCCAGCTCCGCCACGGGCACGAGCTGGGTACCGCGGCGGACCGTGTCGGTGGACTGTGGCAGCCGCCAGTAGCTGTCGGCGGAAACGATGGCAAGGTGCTGGCCTTGAATCGGGAAATCCGCGGCTTTCACGCGCCCGGTTCCGGTCGGCAAGCGGCTGATGGTATTGAGATAAATCAAGACACCGCCGACCAACAGCAAAGCGGTCAAAGCGATCATCCCGAGCCGCTCGCCCGAGGACAAACCTAGGCGCGGGCGCAGGGAAACCGGCATGGGCCGGTCCGAAGCCAATGGTGAAAACTCGTCCTGCGGCTCCGTTGGCAGGGCGACTGGCCGTGGGATTTCCGCGAAGTCCGGTGGTGTTGGTTCGACCGGACGGGCGGTGAATTTTTCTGTGGGAACCTCCGGAATCGGCCGGCCGGCCTCCAGTTCATCCCAGTGGTCGAGTTCGGCGAAGTCGTTGCCGGGTTTCGATTGACCCACCACCGGGGCGATGGGACGGCTTTCGCCGACGTTCACGGCAGCGCTCTCCGGATAGCTGACAGGCTTGGGGACCGCGTTGTACATGAGCTCGCGGAGCTTGATTTTTTCAGCATCGCGGGGCGCGGGAATGCCTGCTCCGGCTGGCTTGGGAGGAGTCCCGGTGGCTTCCTCCGCAGCAGGATCGAGGTCGTCGAAGGCCCACAGATCCCGCTCGGTGATGTCCTTGATTGAATTGCCCAAGTTCGGACGAGGTTTGGGAGGAAGGGCGGATCCATCGGACGATGAGGTGGAATTGGATGTCATGGTGCGCAGCTTCGGGAGGTTTTCTAAGTCGGGGACATGGACTTGACCAGTGCGAAAGCCGGATCGTCTGGTTCCGCGAAATGTCCGGGATTTCCGCCACGCCCGGGCGGCGCGGCGCGGCCGATAGAGGTTTTCGGAAAAATCCAGTTGCATCACAAGCCCGGTAAAGGCATCGAAGGGCTGTAATTCCTTCTATTTACCATGGCTGACCGCGAAGACAAAAATGTGGAAAATGTGCCCGGCAAGTTCTACGTGGACAGCCAGTGCATCGATTGCGATCTGTGCCGTGAGACGGCTCCAGCCAATTTCACCCGCGCGGAGGACGAGGGCTACTCGTACGTTTACAAGCAGCCTGAAAATGCCGAGGAGCTCGCCCAATCCCGGGAAGCGATGGAAGGCTGCCCGGTCGAGGCCATCGGCGAGGATGGCGCCAGTTAGAAATCCTGCGGCCATGAAAAAGCCGCGGCGCCCTGGCAAGATCCGCGAGGAAATCCTCCGCGAATGGCGGGGTGCCGAGGAACCGGCCGATCTCAACGCCGGCATCCACCTCGCGGAGAAATTCGTGGCTGCCATCCTGCGCGCCGCCGGGGCGGAAGACGGGCTGCACGAAGATCAGGTCCGAGCGACGTGGAAGGAGCTCGCCGGGGATTTCATCGCCCGCCACACCGAGCCGATTTCCGTGAAGGGCGGCAACCTCGTCCTCTGCGTGACCCAGCCCGCGTTGCGCTTCCAACTCGAGCAAATGAAGCCCATGCTCCTCACCCGCATCCGCGACCAGCTCGGCGAGGGGCGGATCAAGACGATCAAGTTCCAACTCGGTTAGACTTCCCGCCCCATGTTCCGCAATCTGATATTCGACTGGTCCGGCACCCTCGTGGACGACCTCGGCCCCGTCATCGAGGCGACCAATGCCGTGCTCGGGAAATATGCAATCGCCGCTCTCGACCGCGAGGGTTTCCGCCGCGTCTTCCGGCTGCCTTACCGGGAATTCTACGCCGAACTGCTGCCTCACATTCCGTTGGAAGAACTCGAAGCCCATTTCCGCCCCGCCTTCGACGCCGCGCTGACACCCGTCACCGTCCTCCCCCACGCCCGCGAAAAGCTCGAATGGTGCACCGCCCTCGGCATCCGTTGCTTCGTCCTCACCTCCATGGACACCCTCGCCTTCGAGCGCCAGATGGACGAATTCGGCCTGCGCCGGCATTTCGAAGCCACCTACTCCGGCGTCCTCGACAAGCGGGAGCTCATCCACCGCATCCTCGAAACCCACGACCTCAACCCCGCGGAAACCGCCTTCGTCGGCGACATGACGCACGACGTGGAAACCGCCCGCCACGGCGGCATTTCCTCCATCGCCGTGCTCACCGGTTACAACCATGCGGAAATCCTCGCAGCCGTCCGCCCGGACCTGACCGTCCCCGACCTCGGCGTCCTGCGCACGCTGCTCGACCGCCGCCGCAGTGTCTCACGGCCCATCGCCACCGTCGGCGCGTTGATTCATGATGGAAACGGAAACATCCTCCTCGTCCGCACCCACAAGTGGGGCAATCGCTGGGGCATCCCCGGCGGGAAAATCGAGCGTGGCGAGTCCTCCACCGCCGCCCTTGAGCGCGAGATCCTCGAGGAAACCGGCCTGACCCTAACTGATATCGGATTCGCCCTTGTCCAGGACTGCATCGATTCCCCCGAGTTCATGCGGCCCGAGCATTTCCTGCTCCTGAACTACGTCGCCCGCGCCACCACCACCGCCGTCACCCTCAACGACGAGGCCGAGGAATTCCGCTGGCTCACCCCTAACGACGCGCTCGCCCTCGATCTCAACCAACCGACCCGCGTCCTCCTAACCGAAGCCTTGGAAAACGACCTCCTCTCTCCCTCTGATCACTGATCACTCCCCACTTCTTCCCCATGCCCGACACCATCGAGATCCGCCGCCTCCGTGTCAGCACCCTCATCGGCGTGCCCGAGGAGGAACGCGCTGTTGCGCAAACGTTGTTAGTCACCGTGAAGATGACTCCGTCCCAAGGCTTCGGCGGCCTCGCCGATGAGATCTCCCGCACCATCGATTACCATCAGGTCTCGCTCGGAATCGAAGCCCTCGCCGCCGCCCGCCCGCGCCGCCTCATCGAAACGCTCGCCACCGACATCGCCGGGCATCTGTTGGGGAATCACCCGTTGGCACGCGTCGCCATCACCATCGAAAAACACATCCTGCCAAATACCGAGTGCGTTGCGGTGCACATCGAGCGGGAAAGATGAGGGAGTGGGGATCTTTCCGGCAGCCTGAACCGTTAGTCCCCGCTGGCTTGACCTCGGGGCGTTCCAAGTACAGTCTGCGCCGCATATGAAATTAACTTTCCTTAAGCATTTGCCGTTTTTCGGGCTTGCGGCCGTCATTTTGAACTCGTGCGGGCCGACAGGTCCGGGTCGTTCGGACTACATGGCCGGCGTCGGCGGGCCGATCCATAAGCCGGTGTCCGGCGGGCCGCACCACTCGCCGCCGGCGATCCCGGATGACGTTTCCTACTGGGATGGGGATGCGGCGCAGGGCAGCCCGCTGATAAAGATCAACCGCGGCCAGCAGAAGGCGTTTTTCTACAAAGGCGGCGTGCTGGTCGGGGTTTCCCGGATTTCCAGCGGGACGGAGGACCACGGGACGCCTGCCGGACGGTACAAGATCACGCAGAAGAGCAAAGATCACAAATCGTCGGCTTACGGGGTTTTCAAGGACCGGGCGACGGGGATGACGACGAATGACAATGTGGACATCCGCGTGGACAAGCCAAAATCCACCGAAATTTTTTACAACGCGCCGATGCCGAACTTCATGCGCTTCAACGGCGGGATCGGGATGCACACGGGCTATCTGCCGGGCTACGCGGCGTCCCACGGCTGCATCCGCATGCCGCACCACATGTCCACGAAGTTCTTCGAGAACGTGGAGATGGGAACCCCGGTGATCGTGGAATGAGCGGGCCCGGAGCAGCACTGCCGGATGCTTTCTTCACGATGGAGATCTCCCCGGAAGCGGTGGCGGAGTGGATCGCCCTGCCGCCGGAGGAACGACCGCGGTTGATCGACTGCCGGGAAGAGGACGAACTGGCGATCTGCCAGATCGCCGGCAACGAGTGGTATCCGCTGGGCTTGTTTCCGGGAGTCCGGGAAAAGCTGCTGGCGCGGAACGAGCGCGGAGTGGTGGTCTATTGCCACCACGGCGTGCGCTCGCTGCGGGCGACGCATTTCCTGCGGTCCATCGGCGTGGAAAACGCGTTCTC
>JBGSOI010000021.1:0-12062 GCA_041739215.1 Akkermansiaceae bacterium | reverse complement strand
GCCGCCCGCGATCTGGCGGGTGGTGACAACCACGTCGTCGCCGTCGCCGGCGATGCCGCGTTCACCTGCGGGCCGACGCTCGAAGCGCTCAACAACATCGCGGAAACGACCAAAAAATTCATCGTTGTGCTCAACGACAACGAATGGTCGATCGACAAAAACGTCGGGGCCATCGCCACCTATTTCAACGCGCTCCAGACTCACCACACCTACGCCGCCGTGCGCCGCCAGGCCGCGGAGTTCGTCGAGAAGGTCGCCGGCAAGGCCGCCCGCACCCTCGCCCACCGGGTCGAGGAAGGCGCGAAGAACCTGCTGTTCCAGAACGTGCTGTTCGAAAAATTCGGCATGCGTTATTTCGGCCCGATCGATGGCCACGACCTGCCGCTGTTAGTCCGCACCTTCGAGCACCTGAAGACGCTGCACGAGCCGGTCGTTCTCCACATCATCACCGAGAAAGGCCGCGGCTATCAGCCCGCGCTCGACAACCCGGGGAAATTCCACGGCCTCGGCACCTACAAGATCGAGGACGGCTCCACCGACGCCACCGCCACGCCGACGTGCTCCGATTTGTTCGGCCGGGCGGTCACCGACTTCGCGAAAAAGGATCCCAAGATCGTCGCAATCACGGCCGCCATGCCAGGCGGGACCAAGCTGGAAATCTTCAAACAGGAGCTGCCGGACCGTTATTTCGATGTCGGCATCGCCGAGGAACACGCAGCGCTTTTCGCCTGCGGCCTTGCGACCGAAGGCTTCCGCCCGTTTCTCGCGATCTACTCGACGTTCATGCAGCGCGCCTACGACATGATCATCCACGACATGGCGTTGCAAGGCCTTCCCGTTAGATTGTGCATGGACCGCGGCGGTCTGTCAGGCGACGACGGGCCGACCCACCACGGACTGTTCGACATCGGCTACCTTCGCCACATTCCCGGCATCATCCACATGCAGCCGAAGGACGAGGACGAGTTTGTGGACATGCTTTTCACCATGTCGAAATACGATGACGGCCCCACCGCCATCCGCTATCCGCGCGGCGTGATCAAGGGTACGCCCGTCAAGGCCCGGCCGGCGCTGCTGGCAATCGGCAAGGCGGAAGTCGTCACAGACGGCACCGACGTCGCGCTCATCGGCCTCGGCACCATGTTCGAAATGGCCGAGCGCACCAAGTTGATGTTAGAAGCGAAAGGTCTTTCTGTCGCGCTGATCAACCCACGCTTCATCAAGCCGCTGGATGCCAACGTCATCCAAACCTACGCCGCGAAATGCAAGGTCGTCTGCACCTTTGAGGATCACGTCCTGTTCAACGGCTTCGGCGCGGCGGTGATCGAAAACCTCCACGACGCCGGCATTCGCACGCCGGTCGAGCGCATAGGATGGCCGGACGCGTTCGTCGAACACGGCAAGCCGGAAACCCTCCGGGAACTGCACGGCCTGACGGCAGAGGACGCCGCGGCGAAAGTGCTGAAGTATTTTGCCTGAGGGCCCAGATCAACCCGATCCCCGGAAAGCATCAGCTCTTCAGGCATCAGACCGGGAGATTCAACCGCGGGCTTTTCACTGGGCGTTCCAACCCGATTCTGGCAAATGAACGCCTTCAACAAGACTTGACCCGTTCGTCTCAAACTCATGCGCGCCCTTCCCATCTTCCTTGCCACCATCGCCGTTGCCTCCGCGGAGGAAACGCCCTTGCTTGGCATCAATGCACCGAATGACGAGGTTCTCATCAGGCCACACCTGATCGAGACGATCGCCACCGGGGTTGCGGGTCCCGTGTGAAGTGGTGTTCCTGCCGGATGGCCGGGCAATTTTCACCGAGCGCACAGGCCAAATCCGGATGATAGTGGACCACAAAGTCCTGCCGGTTCCGTTGCTGCAGATACCGGTCGCGCAGGGCATCAAGATGGGCATGCTCGGCAACCTGACACCCGCCGTGGTCTATCAGGCGTTACCCGCAACCCCGAAAGCCGCATGAGAACCCCAAGCTCCCCGGCCTCCCGGCACTCCACTGCGCCTTGCGATCAGGCGGCCCAAATTCGAGTCCCTCGCCACTTCATCCTTGATCCAACATCCTTGATCTCCTATCGAACCGCTGATTATTTCTACCATAGCTTGGTTTATCCACAACGTGGTCGGATTTTCGGGGCCACCTCAGAAAAGGGAAATCGATTTCTTGTTATTTTTCCGGAGTGATGGAAGCGGTGGCCGCGATCGCGGCATTGAGTTCGGTCAGCATTTTGGGAACCTCTACGAAGGAGTCGTAGCCCGGGCGCTTCATGGCCAGGGTTTCGATGGGCAGATAGCCGCGGTAGCCGGACTTCCGGACGATGGTGAGCAACCGCGTCATGTCCGTGCGCGGGGCGTCGGGCTTGCTGAACAACGTCTCCTTGATCTGCCAGTTGACCGCATAGGGAGCCAGCAAGGCGATATCCGCGTAGGGATCCTCGGTGATGTATTTACCGGTATCGACAAGGGCGGAGCACCACTCGTGATCGACGCGCTTGAGCAGGCTGAGATGCTCCGTGCCGGTGTTGATGAAATCGCCGTGGTTCTGGACGGCGACGATGACACCGAATTTCCCGCCGTGCTTCGCGCATTCCAACAGGTCGGCGGCCATCCATTCCTCGACTTGCTCGCGGCTGGCATTCCCGGAGGCTTCCTGCCAGTTCTTGAACGGCGGCTGTGAGTCGGCGAAGGCCCTGACGGTCGGCGCGCCGAGTTTCGCGGCCACTTCGATCCAGTTCTTGATGCGTTGCACGCCCTCGGCCCGAACCGCATTGTCGGCGGCGGTGAAATCATTGCGCACGCCGGTGCCGCTGATGCCTAGACCGAGGTTGAAGGCGCGGCGCTTGAGAGCGATGATGTATTTGTCTTCCGGCGCGTTCGGATAGCCGGGGAAGAAATAGCCGGTGACATCGACCGCGTCGAATCCGCACTTCGCGCAGAAATCACAAACGCCGAAAAGGTCCACGCCCTTGGTCTTGTCCTTGAGGTTGGAGTTGAGGAGTTCGAGGAATGAATAGACGTTGAGCGAGGTTTTCAGGTGCGAGCCGCCAGTCCGTTTGATAAGCTCGAAGCCGGCGTTCGCGGACGGAAATCCGGCGGCGAGTGGAAACAGCGCGGCACGCGTGAGAAAATGGCGGCGGGTGGTGAGCGGATTCATGAGCTTATTTCAGAATGTGGCGATAACTGACGAACGCGATTTCCCTGCTATCAGGAGACCATGACGGGACGTTGATCGTGCCCTGGCCGCCGAAGAGAGTGGCGATGACCTTGGGTTTCCCTCCAGCCTTCGGCATGAGTCGGATCACGACGTTCTGATCGTAGGGATGGCCCTTGACGTTTTTATCGAAGGAAACGAACGCAATCCACTTTCCATCAGGCGAGGGATGTGGAAACCAATCGGCATACGTTTCGTCGAAGGTGATCTGTTCCTGCGAGCTGCCATCGGGATTCATGCGCCAGATTTTGGCGGGGCCATCGCGTTCGGAGTGGAAGTAGATCTTGCTGCCGTCGGGTGTGTACTCGCAACCGTCGTCGAGTCCGTTGGCTTCAGTTAGGCGGGTTTCCGTGCCGCCGGAGGTGGGGATGGAATAGATGTCGAAGTTGTTATTCCGCTTGGCGCAGTAGATCAGCGTCTTGTTGTCGGGCGACCAGCCGTGCCAGTAGGATGGCCCGGTCGGGGTGATCTCGCGCGGCTCACCGCCGGTGGCAGGAACGACATAAATCTTGGATCCGTTTTCACCCGATCCGGAGCTGAGAGCCAGCCATTTGCCATCGGTCGAAAGCCCGTGATCGTTGTTATTCCTGAAGACGGTTCCGGTATGGAGTTGCGTGAGTTGTCCGCCTTCCACCGGGAGCGTCCAGATGAGTCCCTGGCGGTTGAGATAGAACAGCTTGTTGTCGCTCGACCAGTTAGGCGCTTCGAAAAGCGTTTCGTCCCGATAGACGATCTTCCGTTCGCCGCTCTGGATATCCAGTGTCTCCAAGCTGGTTTCCCGCACCCGCTTTTCGCCGTCCTTGGCAATCCGGTTGGTGAGCGACACGTTGGAAATGAGTGCGGTTTCCAGATTTGCTGAGTTGTGCGCGCTGACTCCGATTCCAACAAACACCGGGTCAGGCATGGCAATCGAGACCGCGCCGACGGGTTGGAACGGCCCGCCGGATTTCGAAGCGGATACCGTGAAGACGTCGCCATCCCGCTCCAGCTTGACGGTGGCCGGAGCGAGGATCGGCGTTCTGGCGGCGAGGGTGGCCGCACCCTTGGTCATGCGGTATTGCAGCTCGATCAGACCGTCACCATGGACGGCAACATCGACGTAAGGAGAATCTTCGTCGAGCGTCTGGCGCACCATCGCGCAGGCCTTGCGATGCGGTTCCTTGCCTTCGGCTTCCCAGCCGACGTCCATGCTGAAGACAAGATCGCCGGAGATTTTCTTGTGGAGAAACTGGAACGCGTCTTCCGCGAACCAGATGTTCTTGCCGCTGCCGGTGATGCGGTATTGGCCAGTGTCCGCGAGAAACTCCGACGAGCCCTTTAGCTCGATCTTTCCGACGTCGGTGGAGGATTCAAAGATTCCGATCGGGGCGGCTGATAGACCGCATGTGATCGCAACGAAACAGGTGATAATGGAAATGTTCATGGATTGGTAACGCTGAAGATTTCCGGCCGGACCGATCGGACTGCGGTAATTTGTCAGAAGCGCCGCCGACGTGGGCGGTCTAGGAACCTGTTGGAACCTGATAACTGCCGGAGGATGGATCAAAAATGTAGAACTCGTCCGGTCCAAGCGTTAAGGTCACCTCCCGGGTCCGGCCGGGCTCGATCGACACCTTGGAAAAACCCCGGAGTTGTTTTACCGGCATGGCGGCGGCAGGCGTAATTTCGCCGGTGGATAGATAAAGTTTTGTAACTTCCTCGCCAGAGCGATTGCCGGTATTGGTGACGTCCACCCGCACGATGACTTCCTTCCCCGCGCTCGTCTTGCCAGGGCTGACTCGGAGATTCTTATATTCGAATGTGGTATAGCTCAGGCCGCTGCCGAAGGCGAATTCCGGCTGGAGTTTCTGTTGGTCATACCAGCGATAGCCAACGCCGGTGGTGACGTCGTGCACCATGTTGGGGTTGGCGGTGGCAAGCGCGTTGATGAGATCGTTTTGTACGCCGGGAAGATCAGCGCTGCCGGTGAGGCGGTCGCCTTTGATAAAGTGCTCCTCGCCCTCGACGGTGGCGTCAAGCCCGCCGACGAAGATCACCACGTCGGATGCCTTGGCGATGCGGGTGGCTTCCTCGAACTGGCCGCGGTCCTTGCTATTGATGTCACAACCTTTGGCATAACTCACGCGCTCGGTGCCGAGCAATGCTTCAAGACCCTGGCGAGGCGTGATGATGTAGGACGGGATAACGGCGGAACTGCTGTGGCCGTCGATCATACCTGATAGCATTTTGGTGCGAATGATGTTTCCGGCAGCGGTGTTGAGGTTGTAATGTTTGATGGTGGCAAAGACGGCGGTTTCATTCATGCCGTGGAGAAACCCCTCGACGATGCGGCCACCGAGGAACGGATCCTCGCAGATGGTTTCGGATGCGCGGCCATTGCGCGGGTCGTGCAGAAGATCAAGCACCGGACCAGCGATGCGGTGGCGTCCGCGCGATTGTTGTTCGAGGGCGATGGCCTTGCCGACGCGCTTCATGTCAATGTCGTGGAACTGGAGTTTGTCCGGCGTGATGATGAACGAAACCGTCTTGGTTTCACCCGGCGCGGGTGGGGTGAGTTGGAAGACTTTCAACTCCATGATCGGGCGGGTGACCGAGCCAATCACGTCGCGGATGTAAAGTTGCACGATCTCGTCACCGGCGACTTTGCCGATGTTGCTGACCTTCATATCCACCTTGATCGATTCGCCGGGTTTGGCAGAGACCGGGGAAATCGCGAGTCCGTCGTATTTGAACTGAGTATAACTCAGGCCCTGACCGAGCGGCTTGAACGGGCCGGAAATATAGTCGTGCTCGTGGACGAGCGGCTTGCGGTTGTAGCAAACCGGCAGGTCGCCGACCAAGCGCGGGAAAGTTACCGTCAGCTTGCCGCTGGGATTCACTTTACCGAAAAACACGTTGGCGACTGCATTTCCCTGCCCTTGGCCGAGATACCAGCCTTCGAGGATGGCGGGAGCGGTTTTTGAAAGTTCATTGATGGCAAGCGGTCGGCCATTGATAAGCAGCACCACCGTCGGCTTGCCGAGCGCGAGGATTGCGCGGGCAAGATCGTCCTGCCGTCCTAGCAGATTGAGATCATTACGGTCGCCCCAATGGCCGTTGCTGAAGGCTTCTCGACAGGTTTTTTCGTTGCCGCCCATGACAAGCAGCACCGCGTCGCTCTTGCTGGCGGCCGCGACCGCTTCCGCGATCCGGCGATCTTCCGTTTCCTTGGTTTTTTCTCCGGCGGGCATGGAGTTGTCGTTTTCTTAGATCCTGAATCCTTCCGCGTAGTGGACTTCGAAGGCATCTTTCCCAAACTCGCGCAAACCGTCCAGGATTGGAACTCCGGGGGTGGTCGCGGAATAGGAGCCGTAATGGACATCGTCCGCGTTCGGTCCGATAACTGCTGGATTCTTGATTGCAGTGCGGTCGAAGGGCAGCGTGCTGTTTTCGTTTTTCAAAAGAATGATGCCCTTTTCCGCCGACTCACGGGCAAGCGCGCGGTGTTCCGGCGAGTTCATCACTTGCTTGGCTTTATCAGCGCCGGCGCAGTAGGGGTTTTCAAAAAGTCCGAGGATGAACTTGTTGCGCAGGACGCGGGTGACGGATTGGTCGAGCACGGATTCCTTGACCGCGCCGCTCTTCACCAATTCGGATAGATGCTGGAAGCAATCGTTAGCCTTTTTGGATGGCAGTTCGAAATCCATGCCCGCGTTGATCGCGCGGCGCGCGGCTTCGGCGTTGTCCTTGCAGACGAACTGCCGGTTGATCATGCGGCTGACGCCGTCGTAGTCCGAGATGACATAACCATCGAATCCCCACTCGCCACGAAGGATGTCTGTTAGCAACCAGCGGTTGATGTGGCAGGGGATGCCATCAATCTCGTTGTAAGCAGCCATGACCGAGCGGACGTTGGCCTCCTTGACTGCGACCTCGAACGGATAGAAATGCATGTCGCGGAAGCCCCCCTCGGAGAAATCCGTGGGAGCCATGTTGGTGCCGCCTTCCGGCTGGCCGTGGCCTGCGAAGTGCTTGAGGCAGGCCAATAGGTTTTGTTCGCCGATTCTTTTGTCACGCCCTTGCAGTCCTTGCACCGCGGCGACGCCGATTCGGGCGATGAGATACGGGTCCTCGCTGTAGAGTTCGTCGAAGCGTCCGAAGCGCGGCTCTCGGGCGAGATCGAGCACGGGAGTGGCGGCGTGGGTGATGCCGTAAGTCCGCATTTCCAGCGCGATGGCGCTGAAGACACGCTCGACCAATGGGGGATCCCAGCTGCTTGCCAGGGCCAAGGGCACGGGAAACACCGTGGCATTGTTGCCGACGAATCCATGGCAGGCCTCGCCATCGAATAGCGTGGGGATGCCCAGGCGGGTTTCCTTCATCAGATAGGTCTGAACGGCGGTGTGAAACGTCGCGAAGTCCTCCGGCGGCAGCTTGTGGTCATACTCGATCGCGCCGACGCCATTCTTAATCTGCGGCAGCGTGAGGGCGATGTCGTCGTCGATGGACTTGTGTTTCAGCAACTCCGCGAGGTTTGGCCAGAGATTGAGCTGGGCGCACTTTTCCTCCAGCGTCATGCGCGGCAGAAGATCCTGGAGGCGGGCTTCGATAGACAACCCAGGGTCCTGATAGGAAAGCGGATCCGCGGCGCGTGCTTGATTCAACGGGAAGGCGAGGCCGAGCGCGGCGATGGATCGCAGCAAGTGGATAGCGGATGTCATGGAGTGTTAGTGCTGCTGACGCGGGCGCGGTAGAAGACACGCGGCGCTTCGACCGCGAGATCGGCGCGGGAGACGACGGCAACCCAGCCGCCGACAGCGTTTCCCCGGGATTCCTCGATGACCGGAATGTTCCAGTTGACGAGGTCGGTCGAGGCCTCGACGTCATACTGGAGGTCCGCCGTGCCGGCGCGTTCGTCGTGACGGAACTTGAAGTGGCTCGGAGGTGTTGCTAGAGTCTCAGGCAGAAAGCCGGGCCGGGCGGGAACCTTGGCATCGAGGCCGAAGGCGTATTTCAAGAGGTTGTTCACCCCGTCGCCCGCGGGTGCCGCGCCGGGGCCGGTGATGATCGCAGCGGCGAGTTCTTCGGTGGAAAACTGGCGCAAGCTCCATGCCTGGAAGCTCGGCGCATGATCTAGCAGATCATCCGGAATCGGGGTGTAGTGGACGGAGCCGATCGCGGCTTGCATGTAGCTGGAGGCATCACTGACCACGGCACTCGCACGCCGCGCTTCCAGCACGATCGAAGAATCACCGGCAGTTCCCCAGCGGGAAAGATCGGCGGTGAAGGCCCCGGTGTGATAGCTATCCCCCGAGGCGGCGGTCAGGCGGATGGCATAGACGACGGGCGTCGCCGGGCCTGCGGGACCGCTCGGAATGAGCGTCAGACGCACGGCGGTGACGGGGCCGGACAAGGCGCTGCCGAAAATGGATTGTTCGACATTGCCCGCACCGTTGCGGAGTTCCGCGTCCACCGCTGGCTGGTCGAGCTTGAGTCCGAATAGCACGCTGTCAGGAGTGAAGCGCAGGGTGAGCGAGTCGGGAGTGGTGAAGGAGCGCTGGGCGGTGGAGCAGAGCGAGATGCGGAATAAAGATTCGTTAGCTGCCAGGTTGGCGGAGGTCAGGGCAATGTTTTTGAAATCGAGGGTGAAGCCGTTCTTGAAAAAGTTAGGCTCGGAAACCGTTGTTCCGGCGATGGCCGCGGAGGCGAATGACGATGACGTCGCCGAGAGCTGTGCGGAACCGGTCGCCGTGGTCACTGTGCTGGTGCCGACAGTAAGGGGAGTCCAGAAGCTCTGGCCGGAAAAGAGCGGGTAATCGAATTGATCCAGCAGCAGCGGCTGGTGATAGACCGCGCCGATCGTGGCCTCGGCGTAACTCCCGGGCCCGCTGGTGAGGGCAGAATTCCGGCGGGACTCGAGCACCAGGGATGAATCGCCCGCATTTCCCCAATCCGCTGCGGATGCGGTGAAGGCGCCGTCGCGGAATGTCCTCCCGAAGCTGCCATCCAGTTGGAGACGATAAAGAACGGTGGTAACCCCGCCGGCGGTGGCGGTGGGTTCGAGGGAAAGGCGGACGGTCTCGGGCTGGCCGGTGTAATCGAGGTCTAGCAGCGAGTCTTCCGCGATGCCGGCACCGGCCCGCAACTCGCCTTGCACGCCGGGTTGGTTGATCTTGTAGCCGAGGCGCACGTTGCCGGGATCGATTCGGAGAACCAGCGAGTCATCGGCCCCGAAGGAGCGATTGGGGCTTGAGTTCAGGCAGAGCCGGAATTGGATTTCTCCGCTGGGGAGATTGGCGGCGGTTTGTGAGAAACCTTCCAGGGAGATGGCGAATCCGCGGTTGAAGAAATTCGACGACAAGCTCACCGGGCTGCCGATCGCCGCGCTGGCGTAGGCACCATCGGAGGCGCGCAGGACGAGGGATTGGTTGGCAATGGTCGCTTGGCCGGCGCCGGAGTGAAGAGTTTGCCAGTAGCCTTGCGCGGCCAGGTTTGCATAGGCACTGAAATCATCTAACACTCCAGCGAGCGGCGAGCCGGGCACGAAGGGCGCTGCATTGGTTTGCGGTGGATTTCCGGCAATGAAGTCGTCGTTGGTATAGACAGTCTTGGTGGCGGTGGCCCCCGTGAAGACAATGACGTGGGTGGAGCGCGGCGGGAGGGTGTCGTTGTAGGTGTCGGGTCGCAGGGCATCGACATTGATCGCTGTGCCCCCCGGGGGGGCGAAGGTGCCACCGCTGTTGAGGTGAAGGGTGTAGGGGCGCGTGGCGTAGCCGCGGTTGAGGATCATGACGCTGACCTGGCCCTTGGAAATGTCTTCGGCACCATAGACCAGCAGGTCGGAAGTGTTGCTGCTAACGGACGGGTTGCCCTCGAGGTAGCGGCCGGTGAAATGTTTCGCGACGAACTGGGTGTGCCAGTAGGAAGGTCGGCGGACCAGCGCCTCACCATCCAGCAGCGAGAAGTCCGTATTGGTGCGGTCGCCACCGCTTTCATAAAGGCTCCACGGGGCCACATGATTGGCACCATGTTTCATGGCCAGCCCGAAGAAACCGGAAAACATTTGCCCGTTGCCCCAGGTGTGGACGGCGGCTCCGTTCTTCGAGTTGATTTCACCGATGCCCCAGATCAGGGCCTCGCTGCCGGTGCGGCCTTGCGAAATGTTCACCGAGTCGATCAGGGCGCTGCAACCCTCGATGCGGGCGCGGCAATCGGCCAGTCCTTCGAAGGCTGGATCGATGCCGGTAGCCTGCGGATAGCGGTGCCACGAGAGACCGTCGCAGTAGTAATAGTTTGTTCCGGGGACCTTGCCCGCGATGTTGTTAGCCCCGCCGAACAACCGGGCGTGAAGGCCGGATTGGAAATCCTCGCTGTCGACGCCGAAGATCTTGATCGAGGGATCCACCGCTTTCATCGCGGCGGCGAGCGGCTTGAAATAGCCCTCGATGGTGGCGGCGATCTGGGCTTCGGTGGGATTGGGTTCCTGGCTGTTATTCGCCTGGAGCCAGGGTTCGTTGCCGATGCTCCAGTAGGTGACATTCGCGTTGTTAGTGATATTGATATATTGAACAGTGGCCGCGGCGGTGGCCGCACTGCCGTATTGGGAAATCTGGATCAGTGGTTCGGCACCGGTGGCGCGGATGCGGTTGACCCAGGTGAGCAGCGCCGCGTTGGATGGCATGTTGGAATCGAACTCGTGCCCGCCGATGCGGATGAGGCGGATCCCTGCCTGGCCGGAGAGGTTCATGACCGTGGTGGATGGAGTGCCGGCCGCGTTGTTGCGGCTGGCATACCAAAGATTGTTGCCGGCAAGAAGCGGACTGATGGATTGACCGCAGAGCGACGCGGGAAGGGCTGTCATGGCGAGCCAACGCAGGGCAAGCGCACGGCTTGGGCAAGCTGCTAAAAATCCTTTCATCGCGCGGAAATGGATGGTTTTCCTATAAAAACAATCGGGTTTGGGTCGGGATCCGGGTTTCACTGCCGGCAAATGAGTAAACGAACCGTCAGGGAGAGTTGTCCGGATTTCCCCATCCGTCTATTGGCCGATCGGCCCGTCCGCGATGATCCGGATCTCTGCTTGCCATGGGTGAAAATTCACGGCTTTTAAAGGTGCTTAAGATGGATTCCACGCGATGGTGACCCGCCAATTTGATTTATTGATGTTTCGTTTCCCAACCTCATCCCTTGTTAGGATCTGCTGGCTTTTGCTGGCCGGGCTGATGCTTGGCTCGGCCGAGCCGCTGACCCGCATCGCGGACATCCGGATGCTGCCTCGCGGGCAGGCCGGCATGGCATTGCCGGTCCGGGTGCGCGGGGTGGTCACGTGGCGGAGCGGCCGCGAGAATCTAACCATCCAAGATGACTCCGCCGGCATTTGGGTGAGCCTCATTGGCGCGCGGGATCGTGGGCTTTGGCTCGGTAACTATTCCGAAGTGGATAAGGCGAGGGAGGGCACCGAGGTCGAGATCGAGGGCGATACCGATCCTGGCGGCTATGCCCCGCAGATTTTGCCGAAGTCGCTGCGGATCGTCGGTCGGAAGCCTTTGCCAGCCGCGCCGCGGATGGAGCCTGCGCGGTTTTTCAGCGGCGCGGATGATTGCCAGCGGCTGGAGGTGCGCGGGGTGGTGCAAGGATTCCAGCGGACGAGCCAGGGCGTGACCTTGGTTATGGATGCGAATCCCGGGCACTTCAGCGCCCTCGTGACGAATGCCGCTGCGCCCGATCCCGCCGCGCTGGTGGATGCGAACGTGCGCCTGCGGGGTGTCGCAGCCACCCTCTTCAACACCCGCGGCGAAGTGACGGGCAGCCGGGTGCTGGCCAGCATCGCGGGCGACCTGGTGGTGGAAAAGCCACCGCCACCGCC
>JBGSOI010000009.1:0-33184 GCA_041739215.1 Akkermansiaceae bacterium | reverse complement strand
TATCTGGAACTCTTCTCAGACCGAGAACGACGGCACCGTGCACATCTACGCGTCCAAGCAGGAAGGCCTCGATCGCGCCAAGGCGATGATCGACCGCATGTTCCAGGAAATCGAAGTGGGCAAGGTTTACACCGGCAAGGTGGTTTCCATCACCCAGTTCGGCGCCTTCATGGAAGTGCTCCCCGGCAAGGACGGACTTGTCCACGTCTCCGAACTCGCCGAAGGCCGCACCGAAAACGTTGAAGACATCGTCAAAAAGGGCGACGTCATCACCGCCAAGTGCCTCGGAGTCGACGAAAAAGGCCGCGTGAAAATGTCCCGCCGCGCCTGGCTCCGCGACCAGAAGGCCGCTGAAGCAGAAGCCCAGCAGCCCGTCGCTGCTGAGTAATCTATCAAGGAGCGGCGATCTCCGGATCGCTTCTTCATCCAATCAAACCGGCGTCCTCACAAGGGACGCCGGTTTTTTTGTTTCTTTAAAGTGGCTGGGGCATCCTGCCCCAGACCGTTGCATGAGGCGTCTCGCCTCCTGAATCCAATAGCCATCGCGCTGTGCGAGCATTAAAATAGCAGGTTTGACCTCAGCTCCGCCACTCGCTAGCGTCTGCCTATCCAAATGATTTCCACCCTTGAGCTGAAACAATTTCGCGGACTCGAACACGTCAAGTTCGAGGACCTCGGGCGTGCCAACCTGATCATCGGGGGAAATAATGCTGGGAAAACCTCAATCTTAGAAGGTCTTGCGATCCTCTATGGTAACAAAGCTCAACTTGCCGAATTGCCAGGGGCATTCAGAGCAAAACTGGATAATGCAGAAATGCGTAAAGGATACTGGCGTGAGCTGAAAAAATTTGGTGCAGAAGTAGAGTTCGAGATCAAAGCGGATACCGACTGTGTCTTGGGAAAGTTCGGACCAAAATCGAAAAAATTTCTTTTCCGCGGCGTTGAAAATCCCAACGAAACGTTGGGCACCTTCCTATTGGACTTTGGACGCAATCCACCCATTCCGCCCGATATGGCTGAACCGACCTTGACGGCCACAATTGTGTCGACACACCAAATTGATCCAATCCAAGTGTCGGAGTTGTTTGCGCAAGTAGGGCCGATTAACGCCGCAAATGAAGATGCGATCGAACGCTTGCTTGCTAGAGCAGTCGATAGCCGATTAGTCCGCCTTCGCTACGCCCGTCAGAAGGATTCACCAACCAACCTTGTTCACGCAGACCTTGGAGAAGGTCCGATGTCCCCTTTTACTGTTCTCGGACAGGCATTTATCAGGACCCTGTATATTTACTGCGAGATCTTCGCCAACCGCCCGAAAATCCTCCTCATCGACGAAATCGAAAACGGCCTCTACTACGAAGGCATGGAGGATTTCTGGAAAGGCCTGATGGCCGTCTTGGAAGACCAAGACGTCCAGCTCTTCGCCACCACCCACAGCCGCGAATGTATGGAAGCCGCCCACAAAGCCGCCGCCTCGATGGAAGGAGATCCGCTTCGTTTCCTCCGCCTCGACCGCCGCGTTGACGATCCTGGCAAGATCGTCGCCACCACCTTCGGCAAGGACGAGATGCAAACGGCCATCGAATTCAACCGGGAGATGCGGTGAAGCCGCACTCGCCGAAACCGCTCGTTCTCTGCGAAGGCAAGGAAGACCTCCTTGTGATCCAGACTCTGGCAATACATGCCGGACTGGAAGGCAAGCTGACCTTCCAACAATATGGAGGGAAAGACAAACTCCGGGCCTATCTCCATCAGCTCAAAGCCAGCCCGGAATACGCCCGTGGTGAATTTTCGCGAATTCTGGTAACCCGCGATGCGGATTCCGATTTCGCCAGCTCTTGGCAGGCATTGAAGGATTCAATCGCAGAAGCCTTCTCCTGCGAGCCCACTACACCGGGCGAATGGATCAAACGCGAAGCCGAGCCGGAGATTGCCGCATGGATCATTCCCGGCCCCGGAAAAACCGGGATGATAGAAACCCTATGCGTCGAATCATCCCGAACCAAATCTCCAAGAGTTTTGGAATGCCTGGATTCATTCGTGAGCTGCCTAACCACATCGCATGGCGGCGAAGTTCACGAAAAGACACGGTTTGCAATCTGGACCATTGCCGCCCGAGGAGCTGGAGCTCACAAGCGAATGTCCCTCGAATATGCGATTCCCAGCTTGCCCATCGACTGGGACGATACGGCATTTGCTCCGTTAAAGGAACTTCTCGCGGCGATTGCTTCGTGAGACGAACCATTGAGGTCTTTCTCACTGGCCGTCCGGCAGCAACGAACGTCTCTCATGCCGAACTTGCAACACCGTGACTCGCGCGGCTTGCTCATCGATCACGTAAAGAATCCTCCAAGCCGATGGCGTTTTCCATGGCTTGAACCGCATCTGCCGAATGGAAATCCCGGGCAACCACCGCCCGTTTTCAGGAGCGAATCCGTTTCGTTCGGGATGCTGCCTCAGCGTAGCGATTGTTATCTCCAGCAAATCCATCCAACGGTCGGCGAGTTCTGCCCCGCCACGCGTTTCATCCGCCTCATACCACAGAACCTGATCTTCAATACAGCGCTCGGCCTCGGATGACAGCAGCAACTCGTGGTCCATCATCTTGAGGTCCGTCGTTCGTCGGCACGCTTGCGGAGCCTGCCCATCACGGTCTTCACCGGTGTGCCGCATTCTCCCGCGGCATAGCTTTCCACAGCTGCACGAAGCCTCAGGTCCATGCGGTATTCCTCCGCATCGTGCGCCATTTGCTCAAAAGCATCCAGCGAGAGCACGACCACCGATGCCTTGCCATTCTGGGTGAGAATCCTCGCCCGCCCGCCGAGAGCGAGCTCCTTGGCGTGCTGTTTGGTGTTGCGCGCGAAGTCAGTCAGACTCACCACATCCTCTTTGAGGTCAATTCGCATGAGGGACACTCACACATTATTCCGTGCTTTCATAGCCCTTTTTCGCACCAACTGCCGGGCCCGACAAAGCCATGAAAAGGGCGGCGGATTCCCAAAGTGAAACCCGCCGCCGCGCTGGACCCTGCTGGAAAGTGTCTGCGCGGAGAGGCAGGAATGGGGCTGAATGTCACCGCATTGCCGGGTACTTGTGTTTGCAACTTGTCGATCCATTGCCAACTCGGAAATGCCTTTCCTGTCCGATGTTTTTACCGAAATCAAACGCCTAGACGACGGTTCGTCTTCGTGTAGCTTCTCGCAATGACCGCCGCCGCTTCGACATCCTCTCGTGAACTGATCTACGAGGCGATCGGGCTGAAAAAGCAATTCGACAACGGAAAAGTGGTCGCATTGCGCGGTCTGGACCTGGAAATCCGACAGGGGGAGTTCGTGGCGATCGTCGGCCAGAGCGGCTGTGGGAAGAGCACGCTGTTGCAAATGCTCGGTTCTCTGGACTCACCCACTGAAGGCCAGCTGAAATACCGCGGCAACTCGATTCCCGACATGGCGGACCATGCGGCTTACCGATCCCACGAGATCGGATTTGTCTTCCAGGCGTTCCATCTGCTGCCGACTTTCACCGTGGTGGAGAACGTGCAGATTCCGATGTTCGAAGGAGGGCTCTCCCGTTCGCAGCGCAAGGCGCGCGCGGTGGAACTTTTGGAATCCGTGGGTCTGGGTCACCGCCTCAATCATTTCCCGACCGAACTTTCCGGCGGCGAAAGGCAGCGCGTGGCCATCGCGCGGGGCCTTGCGAACAAGCCCTCCGTCGTGCTCGCCGACGAGCCGACCGGCAATCTCGACAGCGAGAGCGCGGTGCAAATCATCGATCTCCTGCTCGAACTCCATGGTAAACTCGGAGTCACCCTGGTGCTCGTGACCCATGACCTATCGGTCGCCGAACGGGCGACGAGGACGATCCGGATGAAGGACGGCCGGGTGATCTCGGACCAGCAGGCGGTTTCCAAATAAGTAGAATTTTCAATGACCTTTTTCACCATCGTTCTCCGCAGCCTGACCCGGCGACCTGTCCGCACCTGCCTCACCCTCGTCGGTATCTCTATCGGAATCGCCGCCGTGGTGACATTGGTCGGCATGGCGTGGGGGTATGAAAAGGGCATCGGCAAGCAACTCGACGTGGTGGGCGTGGACGTGGTCGTGAGCAACATGAGCGGCGGCCTGATGCCCAAGATGTTTGATGAGTCACTGGAAGAGCAGGTCGCGAAGCTGCCGAGGGTCGCGGAAACGACGACGGTGCTGATGCAGATGCTCAGCGTGGAGGATGCGCCGATCATGATGATCTCCGGGCGCGAGTGGGGTGGCTTTACCTGGGATAAAATGAAAGTCGTCGAAGGCCGCATGCCGAAGGACGGCGATGAGAAGGCAGTCGTGCTCGGCACGCTTGCTGCGGAAGTGCTTAAGAAAAAGGTGGGTGACACGGTGCAGCTTGAGGCCGAGGAACTGGAAGTTGTCGGAATTGTGGATGGCCAGGCGATGGTGGAGAACGGCACGATTTTCCTCTCCCTCAAGGTGATGCAGGAAGTCACCGGCAACGATGGCAAGATCAATTTCCTGGACATCCGGGTGCCGCCGAATACTCCGAAATCGGAAATCGATCTGCTTTGCGAGGACATCAAGGTGATTTTCCCGGAAGGTCGCGCGATGGTGGCCAGCGAAGTGGTCGGCACCAGCCAGGGATTCCGCGTCGCGCGGGCGATGAGCTGGAGCACGTCTTTGTTAGCGATCATCGTCGGCGTGCTCGGGGTGATGAACACGATGCTGATGACCGTCTTCGAACGCACCCATGAAATCGGCATCCTGCTGGCGGTCGGCTGGCGGCGGAAACGGATCGTTTATATGGTGCTGTGCGAGTCGGCCTTGTTAGGTCTGCTCGGCGGACTGGTCGGCGCTTCGCTGGGCGCACTCGGCCTGCTTACCCTGGGTGCCATGCCCGGAGTCCGCGGGTTCGTGGAGCCCGATATCAGCCCGAAATTGATGCTTATTTCCGTGGCCATCGCCGTCGTCGTCGGCGTCATCAGCGGCTTGTATCCGGCGTGGCGCAGTTCGCGTCTGTCACCAAGTCTCGCGCTTCAAAGTTAATTACAACCCACTCTCATGAATCCGATATTTTCAATTCTCCGCCAAGCCTTGCTGGGCACCTCACTCATGGTTTCCGCTGCCGTCGCACAGGACGCCGCGCCCACCGCAAAGGATCTCGCCGCGCAACTGAGCAACAACGTCCAGGACGGCGCTTCGCTCGTGCGCCTCAAGATGGACGTCCGCCAGCCGAATGCCGGCGGCAAGATGGTGCTGCAGCTTCAGGCGAAGTCCCAGCGCGCGAAAGGCTCCACCGACCTTGTCTATCAGATCCTGTGGCCCAAGGAGCGCAAGGGTGAGGGCTTCCTGCTCCGCAAGTCCGGCGGCCGCGCGCCGACCGGCTCGGTCTTCACGCTGCCGGATTCCCTGGTGCAGCTCACCGCCGCCAAGATGGACGACGGGATCTTCGGCAGTGATTTGTCCTACGAGGATTTGGCGGAAAATTTCTTCGCCTGGGACAATCAGGCGATTGTCGGCACGGAGACCGTGGACCGCGTGTCCTGCCAGATTCTGGAGTCCAAGCCGGGCGGTGGCGACCGCTCGGGATACTCGAAAGTGCGCAGTTGGATCGACACCAAGCGCATGATCCCGCTGCGGGTGGAGAAATTCTCAGGTGCCGGCAAGCTGGTGAAACGCATCGATACCACCAAGGTGGCCAAGGACGATACGGGCAAATCCGTTGCTGCGAGTTTTTCCATCCAGCGGCCGGGGCAGGATTCCATCACGGAAATAGAAGGCTCTAGCATCAAGCACGACGTGAGTTTCACCGCCGCTGATTTCACCCCCGAGGCGCTCCGTTCACTCAAATAGGGCGACCATGGAAAACCTCCATCCGATGGCGGCGGTCAACGCCTTGTACGCTCCGGACCAGCACGATCTGGCGGAGGCCATCGTGGCGAGCATCAGCCGTGCGATTTTCCATGAAACCGACGTCAAGCCGGCGAGTAAGGGGAAAATCATTCTGGGACGCGTTTCCCATCGGGTGGTGCGCTGGACTACCCGTGCCGCCAGAACAAAAGACGGCTCCGGTTCGGAGGTGACGCTGTTCAGCAACCGGCTCATCGAACGTTCCGGCCATCCCTACGGCCAGGCGCTGCTGACCTCATCCCGCAGCGAGACCGCCGCGCTGGTGGAAGGCGGCGATCCGATGAACGGACCCTACATGATGCTCGCCCCGGAAATCCGCAAAAACTGCGGTGTCTGGGACCGGATCTTTTTCGACTCGATCCAGAGCAAGGACGTGCAGATCCGTTTCATCCACGAAACCCAGGCGACGTATCTGGCGGCCAAGCGGGTGCTCGACCGCGGCGAGAACGTCCGCATCAAGGCGGTGGCGGCGGGCACCGGGCTCAGTTTGATTCTCGTTTACGACAAGTTGATCCGCGACGGCTTCGATCCGAAAATGATCACCGCCGTGATCACCGACCGGGACCCCGCGAACACGGAGAAAACCAGCCGTCTGCTAGGCAAGCTGGCCACCACCCGGAACAACCTCCATGTCCCTGGCCATGCCCACGGCATCTTCGCGGTCGCCGAGGATGTCTTCGAAGAACCGGATCCGCTGCACGCGCCTTATGACATCGTCACCGCCATCGGCATCCTCGAGTATTTCCAAGGAGTCACCCACGGCACGACGGAAAAGCGGCTGATGCTTCACGAACCCGAGGAGGATTTGACCGCCCACGATCTCGCGGCCCGCTTGAGCGAAATGACCTGCGACCGCGGCAACCTGATCATCAACACTTACCGCGACCACTCATGCATCCGCATTCTCGAGCTTTTCGGGAAGCGTTTTGATTTCCGCGACCGCGGGCACTTGCAGGATCTGCTCGCGCCGCTGAACTTCCGGTCGTTCCACTTGGCCGGGTCCGGTCACATTTATGATGTCGAGGTCTTCGAGAAATCGCCGCCGGGCGTGTGAATGCGGTTTTACTTCCCGGACAGGCGATGGCACAAAACCCAGCGTCATGAGATCCTTCCTCCCGTGTTTGCTAGGCCTTGCGATGGTCACGGCCGGTTGCACCGGGTATTCTTCGGTTAGGGAAATCCGGCCGGTTCATCGCTCTCCGACCGCCGCCGGCAAGTTGATCGGCCATTCGTTGAAACAGTCCCCCGCGCAGCCTCTTGAACAGATCGGCGGCTTTCTGGATGCAGCGTCCTGGGCGGCGGCCGTTTTGCGGAAACAACCCGGCGACCGGGAGGCGCTTGAAGATTATAACTTCGCGGTGGCCCGCATTTTCGGAGTCATCCACCGGGCCGGCCTGGAACCTTGGAAAACCCCGCTGTCGTGCCCGGGGGCCGCCCATGTCTGGAATTTTTCGATCGATCGCGACTCGAAGCCGGGCAGGAATCCCTCGGATTTCGACATCCGCCCGGCTGATCTCTTTAATTTCCGCGGCACGCTCGTGGTCCAGCGCACGCTCAAGGAAGGCATTGGCGCGCCGTTGGTCGTGGAAAGCAAGGCCGCCGAACCTGGCAGAATCGAAAAGTTCGAGGTGAACCGCATCTCGTATGGCATGACTGGCGTGGTGAGATTTGAAGGCAGCAAATGCGTCGGCAGGTTTTTTGACCCGCTTTCGATCGAAGACATCGAGTTCGCAGGCCACACCCTGCCGCTGGCGGCGGACTTCACCGCGCCACTGGCGTTGGCGCTGGCCAGTCAGGATCTGAGACGCAAGGAACTCGACGGATTGTTCCGGCCTGCGGAATTCGAGGCCCGGGCGCGCCTGGCCTTGCTTCAGCCGTACGACCCGAAAAAAATCCCCATCCTCTGCATCCATGGCCTCGGTGACTCCCAAGCCACCTGGGCACCCTTGATCCAAACCCTCCGCGGTGATCCCGTCATCCGTAAAAACTATCAGTTTTGGTTTTTCAGTTATCCCACCGGTTTTCCCTATCCGTTGTCCGCGTCGGTCCTGCGCCGCCGGCTGGACGCGATCAACCAACACTATCCGGACCACAAGGAAATCGTCGTCATCGGCCACAGCATGGGCGGAATGATCAGCCGCACGCTCATCACCGACAGCGGCATGAAACTCTGGGACGCCATCTACGACAAACCACCGTCAAAAATGCCGTTTTCCGCCGAGACCCGGAAGGTCATGAGCGACTCGTTGATCTTCCAGCCCCGCACCGACATCTCGCGGGTCATCTTCGCATCCGCCTCGCACCGGGGCAGCAACATCGCCTCGAATTTTCTCGGACGGCTCGGCTCGCGCATCATCGGCGCCCCCGCCGACCTGTGGCCGGACGAGCCGGACGTGCTCACACTTGCCAGACCGAACACCACCGGCGCGAACCTGAGGCGGATGCCGAACAGCATCGACTTCCTCAAGCCGGAGAATCGATTCGTCAGCACCTTCGCGGAGATTCCGACGGCACCCGGCATTCCTTACCACTCGATCATCGGCGACCGCGGAAGAGGCGGAAATCTCGACCACCGGTGGCCGGCCAGCACGGATGGGATCGTGCCCTACTGGAGTAGCCATCTCGAAGGGGCCGAAAGTGAACTCGTCATCCCCAGCCACCATTGGACCAACCAGCATCCACTGGGGATTGCCGAAGCAGGACGTATTCTCCACGGGCATTTGAAAAGTCCCTGAGAATGCCGTCTTGCACGCCTGAAACTTCTCCTTGCTTCCATCATCGGGTCAACTACCGTTCCAAAACCTCGGCGGTGTTCATCGTTGAGGTCATACCAACCGGAGCACTTGCTCCAAACATAAAATAGATAAGTAAAAACCATGAAAACCAATAATCGCACACGTCGCGGCTTCACTCTTGTGGAGCTTCTCGTCGTTATCGTCATCATCGCGGCACTTGCCGGCCTCACCGCTCCCATGGTGATCCGCCAACGCAAGAAGGCCGACCAAACCGAAGCTGTGAACAACGCCCGCCAGATCGGACTCGCCCTGTTTGAATTCGAAACGGAATACGGCGGGTTTCCGGATGCAAGTACCGCAACAACCGTTACCGCAAATACCGGAGAAGAAGTTGCTGACGGAGCTACCGCCAATGATAAGTTCCGCCAACTCATCGCCGCCGGGATCGCCCAGTCGGAAGCCATGTTTTACGCGAAATCCGGTTTCACCAAAAAACCGGACGGCGTCATCTCACCCATTGCAACTGAAGCTTTGGGAGAGGGAGAAGTCGGCTTTGGCATTCTTATCAAGGCAGATAAATCGGGTCTAAGCGCAGCGGGAAATCCATCGCGTCCGATCCTTGGAGCCCCTTTCAAGGTTGAGTTGGACGGAAAGTTCGATGCCGACTACTACGACGGCAAGGCAGTCATCCTCAAGCTGGACAACAGCGTGACCTCCCTCAATATCGTGAAATCCGGGAACAATGCCGGCGAAGTCCTGCTGAATGGTAAGAAGTTGTTGGATAATGCACAGGGCAGCGTCTGGCATCCGGATCCTGCTCCAGAGTGGGCATTTCCGATCAAGAAATAATCTGAAATCAGACCAGTCAATCTAATCAACCAACCGGGAGGCCTCGTGGCTTCCCGGTTTTTTTGTGCCCTCATCAGGACATTCTCCCGACCTCCCGCTTGCCCTCCGCCCCCGGCCCGCTAAAGTCGCGCCGCCCGATGTCTGATTCCTTCGTACACCTTCACCTGCACACCGAATTTTCCCTCCTCGACGGGATGATCCGCATCAAGGATCTCGCCAAACGCGCCAAGGAACTCGGCATGCCCGCCGTGGCGATGACCGACCACGGAAACCTCTACGGAGCGATCAAGTTCTACCAGGAATGCAACAAGGCCGGAGTAAAACCCATCCTCGGTTGCGAAATCTACCTCGCCCCGGGGAAGATGGAGGACAAGAAGGAGCTCGCCGGTCGCAAGCGTGCCACCCACATGACATTGCTCGCCGAAAACAACGAGGGCTGGAACAATCTCAGCAAACTTGTTTCCAAGGGAAATCTCGAAGGTCTCTACTACGGCAAGCCCCGCGTGGACCGCGACACGCTGCGCGAGTATTCCAAAGGCATCATCTGCCTCACCGGCTGCATTTCAGGACCCGTCAACGAATGGCTCCGCGCTGGTGACGAGGAGAAGGCCCGCGAGACGCTTGCCGAAATCGTCGACATCTACGGCAAGCAAAACACCTACGTCGAGATCCACAACCACGGCCTCGAACCGCAGCGGCTCGTCACGCCCTCCCTGCTCAAGTTCGCCCAGGAAATGGAACTCAAGGTCGTCGCCGCGAACGACGTGCATTTCCTCAACAAGTTCGACCACGAGGCGCACGACGTGATGATCTGCATCGGCACCGGGCATCTGGTCATCGACGAAAACCGAATGCACTACACGCCGGAAGTCTATTTCAAGACGGCCGAGCAGATGCGCGAAATTTTCGCCGACGTGCCCGGCGCGTGCGACGCCACGTTGGAGATCGCCGAGCGCTGCAACGTCTCTATCAAGCTCGATTCCACCAGCTCGGAGAAATACCCGCAGTTCGGCACGCCCGACGGCAGCCCGCGCGAGGAATACCTGATGAAGGTCTGCCGCGACGGACTGGTGAAACGCTACGGAGTGGAAAAAGCCGCCACTCCGGAAATCGCGGACCGCCTGAAATACGAGGTGGATATCATCAACCAGTTGGGTTTCGCCTCCTACTTCCTCATCACCGCCGATTTCATCCAGTGGGCGCGCGACAACGACATCCCGGTCGGACCCGGCCGGGGATCGGCGGCGGGCTCGCTGGCGTCATACGCCATGGGCATCACCGACATCTGTCCGATGCGCTTCGGGCTGTTGTTCGAACGATTCCTCAATCCGGAACGCGTCAGCCCGCCCGACGTCGACATCGACTTCTGCCAGAGCCGCCGCGTGGAGGTCATCGACTATGTGCGGAAAAAGTACGGCGAGCGCAGCGTTTCGCACATCATCACTTACGGCAAGCTGGGCGCGAAGAGCGTGCTGCGCGACGTCTGCCGCGTCATGGGAATTTCCTACGGCGAGGGCGACCGCATCGCCAAGCTGATCGAGGCGAAACCGGACATCAAACTCAAGGATGAGTATGAGGCGAAGCCGGAGTTGAAGGAACTCATCGAAAGCAGCACGACCTATCAGCAGCTTTGGAGTTATGCCACCAAACTCGAAGGACTGGCCCGAAACGTCGGCGTCCACGCGGCCGGCGTGGTGATCGGTGACCGGCCATTGGACGAGCATGTTCCTCTAACACGCGGAAACGAAGGGGAAGTCGTCACCCAGTACGACATGAAGGCCATCACCGACGTGGGCCTGTTGAAGATGGACTTCCTCGGATTGAAGAACCTCACCGTCATCCAGGAGGCCGTGCAGCACATCCGCAAGCACACGCCGGAGTTTTCCATCGAGACAGTTTCGCTGGAGGATTGGAAAACCTTCGAGCTGCTCAACCGCGGCGAGACGATGGGCGTGTTCCAGCTGGAATCCGGCGGCATGGTCGAGACCTGCCGCAAGTATGCCATCGAGAAAATCGACGACATCATCGACCTTCTCGCCGTCTATCGACCCGGAGCCATGCAGTTCATCGACCAGATGCTCGATGTGAAAAAAGGCCGTACGCGCGCGATGTACGAGCATCCGCTGTTGGAAACTATCTGCGGCGACACGTTCGGCGTGATGATCTATCAGGAGCAGGTCCAGAACGCCGCCAAGGTGCTCGCCGGTTACTCGCTCGGCGGTGCCGACCTTCTGCGCCGCGCGATGGGCAAGAAGGACCCGGTGGAAATGGAGAAGCAGCGGGCGAAGTTCGTCGAAGGAGCGGAGGCCACTAACAACATCGGCAAGAAACTCGCCGACCAGATCTTCGACAAGATCGCGATGTTCGCCGGTTACGGTTTCAACAAATCCCACTCCGCCTGTTATGGCCACATTTCCTACTGGACCGCCTATCTGAAGGCGAACCACCCGGTCGAATTCATGGCCGCGCTGCTGTCTAACGAAATTCACAACACCGACAAGATCGGTGTCTTCGTTTCGGAGTGCCATCGCATGGGACTGGAAATCCTGCCGCCCGACTTAAACGCCTCACAGCTCCGCTTTTCCCCCGAGGTCACACCTAACGGATCCAAAGGCGTTCGTTACGGCCTCGCCGCCATCAAGAACTGCGGTGAAGGCGCGATGGCCATCGCCATCAAGGACCGCGAGCAGAACGGCAAGTTCACCTCGCTTGACGATTTTGCCTCGCGCCTCGATTCCAAGGTCGTGAACAAGCGCATTCTGGAAAACCTCGCAAAAGCAGGCGCGCTCGATTGGACCCAGGAAACCCGTGCCGGGATGTGCGCGCGTCTCGAACAGGTCGTCGCGTCCGCTTCCTCCGCCCAGCGCGACCGCGCGTCCGGCCAGGTGTCGATGTTTGACTCGATGGACTTCGCCGCTCCCGCCAAGACAAAGTCGAAGCGCTCGTCCGAACCTATGGTTGAAGAATGGAGCAAGGACGAACGGCTTGTCCACGAGAAGGAGCTGCTAGGGTTTTATGTGACCGGTCATCCGCTCGACAAGTTCCGCAGCGTGATCGATTCCAACAAATACCGCAGGCTCGGCCTGATCGACGATCTCGATCTATCCAATCCGCGCGAGCGCTTCCCGTTCGCAGGGATGGTCCGTTCATTGGACGCGAAAGTTACCAAGACCGGCAAGCCCTTCGGCGTGCTGGTGCTGGAGGATTTCACCGGCAGCGCGGAAATCATGCTGTGGGGCGAAACCTTCGTTCCCGCCCGTGACGCCGGGCTGCTGGAGCCTGGGAAAATCATCAAGCTCAAGGGCAACATCCAGATGGACGACCGCACCGGCGGCCGCCGCATCACCGGCAACGAACTCGGCGAACTCAAGCCCAAGCGCGGCGCGGCCAACGCGAAAGGCCCGTTAGAACTGATGCTGTGGACCACCCGCCACAGCGAGCGCGACCTCATCGAGATCAAGCTCGCCCTTGGCAACCACCCGGGAACCACCCCGGTCCTGCTCCATTTCCAAAACAGCGCCGGCCGCAGAATCACCGTCGCCGCAGGAGAATCCTATAACGTCAAACGCGACGAAGATTTGGAAGAAGCGCTCGGGCGGTGGCTGGAGGAGTGATAAATTCGTGCAGCTCGCCAGTATGACATGGCGAGTCATCCCGCATGAAATTCCTGGCCACCCTCTCGCTCGCGACCGCCCTACCAACGTTCGCCGCCGATCCGCGCGGGGATCACCCGGACTCGAAACCGTCAACTCCCGCGGAACAACGGGCGATGTTCCACCTTCCGCCCGGTTTCGAAATCCAGCTCGTCGCCGCCGAGCCGGAAATCCAGAAGCCGCTCAATCTTACGTTTGATGCCGCGGGCCGATTGTGGGTGACCGGTTCGGAAATGTATCCGTGGCCCGCCAGCACCGACGCGCAGGGCAATCCCATCCCGGATTTCGCGAATGCCTATGACGACATTGCCGGGGCATTCGGAGCGCGCGGGACAGCGCCCGCGCCTTCCGACAAGGCACGCGACAGCGTCCGTGTCCTCAGTGATTTTGACGATTCCGGCCGCGCTCAGAAAATCACCGTGTTCGCCGACGGCCTCAACATTCCCAGCGGCGTCCAGCCGCTCCCGCGCAAACCCGGCGCGAAGGGCGATACCGCCATCGTCTATTCCATCCCGAATATCTACAGTCTCGAAGACACCGATGGCGACGGCCGCGCCGACAGCCGCGAAGTCCTGTATGGCACCGCTGGTTTCCTCGACACTCACGGCGGCACGTCGAGTTTCCTTTATTGGATCGACGGCTGGATTTACGGCACCCACGGCTTTCGCAACCACTCCGAGATTCGCGACAAAGCTGGCCGCCTGACCGTTCTCGACAGCGGCAACACCTACCGTTTTCGCCCCGATGGTTCCGCGTTTGAAATTTACAGCCATGGCCAGACCAATCCCTTCGGTCTAACTGTCGATCCGCTGGGAAATTTCTACACCGCCGACTCCCACTCGAAGCCCGTTTACATGCTCCTCCGCGGCGGCCATTACGAGGGCATCGGAAAAAAGCATGACGGCCTCGGTTTCGCCCCGCGCATCACCGACGACGACCACGGCTCCACCGCCATCGCGGGCATCGCCTGCTACGCCGCCGAGCAATTCCCCGAGGAATTCCGCGGCAATCTTTTCAACGGCAACCCCGTCACCCGCCGCATCAACCGCGACAAACTCGAATGGCAGGGCTCGACGCCGAAGGCCATTCGCCAACCCGATTTCCTGACCTGCGATGACCCGTGGTTCCGCCCCGTGCAGGTCAAGCTGGGTCCCGACGGCGCGCTCTACATCGCCGATTTCTTTAACCCGATCATCGGTCACTACGAATTCCCGCTCGCCGACCCGCGCCGCGACCATGCGCACGGCCGCATTTGGCGCATCGTCTATCGCGGAGGGAACACGGTCCCGCCGATTCCCGATCTATCAACTTTCGGCGCTGCCGAGCTGGTGGAAAAACTCGCCGATCCGAACCTCACCGTCCGCACGCTGGCGACGAATGAATTGGTGGATCGACTGGGAAAGTCGGCTGTTCCGGCCATGAAAAATCATTTGGAAGCACACTCCGAAGTTTCGGAACATATTGGTTCGGCCGTGATGCCCGAGGCGTTGGGTGCGGTATTCGACGCAGACGAGAAAGCGACCCGGGCCGGACGGGTGCTGGCATCCGCGCATTGCTATTGGGCGCTGGGTCGCCTTGGTGTCGAAGCTTCTGACGACATTGAAACGGACGGCTTTCTCCTTCTCCACGAGAACAAGTCACGCGACGCACTCTTCCCAAGTGAATCAAAATCTTTCGATTACTTCAGCGACGGAGTTCCGGCGTCGGTAGTCCGCGCGGCGGTCGAGGGGCTGCAAAGTCCGATTGAACTGGAAGACGAATTCCGCCGGTTGAATCGTTTCGGCGAGCTTTGTTCTACTCTCGGTCGGGCTTCACCGGACGATTTGCAACTCATTCATGCCATCCGGATCGCGATGCGAGATCATCTGCGGAAACCTGATGCCTACTCGAATCTCGCCCTCGCGATCCAATGGTCACCGTCCGATCTCGATCGCATCGCGGAAGTCAGCCTTGCCGTGCCCACCGCCCAGGCCGCGACATTTCTCCTGACGTATCTCACACTCGCCAAGTTCGAGGGCGCGCGCAGCGGTGATATCCTCCGGCATGCAGTGCTGCATCTGCCGCCGGAAAATCTCGGAGCCGTCGCCGGACTCATCGAAAAGTCCAACGACGCCCCGCTCCCACAACGATTGGGCATGGCTGACAATCTCACCCAAGCCTACCGCCAGCGCGGTCTCCCGCTGCCAGACGCAATTATCGCTTGGACCCAACGCACCATGCTCGATGCCCTCGCCTCTACCGACGAAGCCATGCTCAAACGCGCCATCGAAAGCCTCCGCGAAACCAAGCTGAACGCCAAACTCGACCCGCTTGCCAAGATCGCCGCCGACCCGAAACGCAGCGACGCACTCCGCGCCGCCGCCCTCGAAGCGTTGGCCAACGCTCAGGGAAGCCGGGACCACATCTGGCGAGCATTGCGCGATCCCTCGTCAATGGCGCTGCGCAAAAAAGCCGTCCAACTATTTGACGGCTATCTCGGCAGCCCCGAGCGCGATCTGCTCGTCGATACGCTGCCAACCGCGCCCGTTGAACTTGCCACTGCAATCGCCGCCCAACTTGCCACGACCGATGCAAGTTGTGCCGATCTCCTCGCGATCATCCAGCGCGGCATGGCATCTCCCGCTTTGCTCCGCAACACCCTCGTCGCCACGGCCATCGAAAAACGCCCCCAACCTTTGCGCGATCAGGCCGCCGTGTTGACCAAGGACCTCCCCGCTGAAAACACCCGTCTCGACCAACTCATCGCCACACGAGTCGCTGCATTCGACCCGGCTCGGCACGATGCCGTCCGCGGCGCGCAGGTTTTCGCCCAACAGTGCGGCATCTGCCACCAACTGAAAAATGCCGGAGTCAATCTCGGCCCGGCCCTCGACGGCATTGCTGCCCGCGGCCTCCACCGCCTCGTCGAGGACATCCTCGATCCGAACCGCAATGTTGATCCCATCTTCCGCCAAACCATCATCGAAACCACCGAAGGTCCCACCCTCGCCGGGGTCAACGTCCGCGAGGAAGGTGAGCTCCTCCTGCTCACCGACGCCACCGGCAGGCCCGTCAGCGTTTCAAAAACGAGCGTGAGATCGCAAACCACCTCGCAGCTCTCCCTCATGCCCGCCACTTTCGAGTCCGCGATTCCCACGACCGACTTCAACGACCTCCTTGCCTATCTTCTCGGTAGCCCCGCGGAAAAATGAATCGCGTTCCGAAAAACCGGCAGCCAAAGTCTCAGGCACGATTTTCAAGCCATGAAACCCAAACTCCTTGCGACCGCCGTCGTGATGCTTGCAGGTTTCCTGCATGCCGCCATTCCGACACTGCAGCTCAAGCCGATCGCCATCGGACAGTTCACTTCACCTACGAAGGTAACCCATGCGGGCGATGGATCGGGCCGCCTTTTCATTGCGGATCAGAACGGGCAGATCCGTATCCTCGCTAACGGAGCCGTCCTGCCGCAGCCGTTTCTCGACATTTCGGGGAAGCTGGTGAATCTATCCACGAACTACGACGAGCGTGGTCTGCTAGGTCTGGCATTTCACCCGGATTACGAAGTCCCGGCGGCGGCGGGCGAAGGAAGATTCTATGTTTTCTACAGCGCTCCGTCGCCCGATTCACCCGGCCCGGCTAACAATCCGGTAAACTGCCGCAGCGTGCTGGCGGAATACCGGGTCTCAGCGGATAATCCGGATCTAGCGGATCCGCTGAGCGAGCGAATCCTCATCTCCTTCGACAAACCCCAGTCCAACCACAACGGCGGCGAGGTCGCATTCGGTCCGGCGGACGGCTTGCTTTATTTCACCACCGGCGACGGCGGAGGTGGAGGCGACGACGATCCCGGCCACACCGGCGGCGGCTTGGGTAACGCGCAGGATCGCACGAACCTGCTGGGCAAGCTGCTGCGCATCGACCCCTTTGGCAGCAATGGAGTCGGCGGACAATACGGCATCCCCGCCAGCAACCCCTTCGTCGGTGCCGGCGGCGGGATTCGCGAGGAAATCTTCGCCTACGGTCTGCGCAACCCGTGGCGTTTTTCTTTTGATAGCGACACCAACCGGCTGTTTCTGGCAGACGTGGGGCAGGGGAAATTCGAGGAGATCAACCTGATCACGGCGGGCGGCAACTATGGCTGGCGACGCTTCGAGGCGTTTGCGGATTTCGATGCCGCAGCTCCATCGACCGGTCCCTACATCGCGCCGGTGGCCGCCTACGCTCATCCCGGTCAGGCTGGAGCATCAGGCTTGTTGGAAGTCGGACTGAGCATCACCGGCGGCCATGTTTATCGGGGCAGCGCGATCCCCGGCTTGCAGGGGAAATACCTTTTCGCCGACTGGTCCACGATTGGCAACGTGCCTAACGGTACATTGCTCGGCCTGGAAGAAGGGCCTCCCGGTGTGTTCGCTCTCTCCAAACTATCCGTTATCGGCGGCAACCCGATTCCTTATTACATTCCAACATTGGGCGTGGACGAGGCCGGGGAACTTTATGTGGCCACCCGGACAGCGCGCGGCCCCGCCGCGCCGGCTCCCGGCGGCGGACTCTCCGGCCAGCTCTTCAAGATCGTGCCCGGTTCGGCGGCCACCACCCTAACGGTCGACCGCGACAACTCGATTCTTTCGGATTTCCCCGGCAACTCGAATGGCGCGGGCGAACTCTTCGCAGGAGTGACCGCGAACTCGGGCATCCGCCGAGCTTTGATCCGGTTCGATCTCTCGCCGGTTCCCGCCGGGGCCACGGTCACCTCCGCAGCCGTGACGTTGCAGGTGACCAAGACCGGCGGGTCCTCGAGCGCCTTCGATTTCTCACTCCATCGCCTGAGCCGCGATTGGGGCGAGGGAAATTCCTCGGGCAGCGGTCAGGGCGCGGTCGCCCAACCGGGCGAAGCCACCTGGATCGAAGCCAAAGCCGGAAGCGAGGCATGGACCACCGCTGGTGGTGACTTCATCGGCACTGCCTCAGCTTCCCGCCTGGTGGGTGGAGTCGGTTCCTACACTTGGAATTCTCAAGGACTTGTCGCCGATGTCCAAGGATGGCTGAACCAGCCCGCCACCCGCTTCGGCTGGATCCTGCGTGGCGACGAACCGGCTCAAGCCACCCGGGTCTTCGCCTCGCGCGAGGCAGCGGGGAATCGGCCGACCCTGAACCTTCTCTATCAGCCGCCCGTATCTTTCTCCCGTCGGGAAATCTGGGAGGCGCAGTTTTTTCCCGCAGGCACTTATCTCCATCCGGCGGGCGACACCGACTTCGACCAGATCGGGACCTTGCTGGAATACGCCTGGGACCTGAATCCTGCCACCCGCCAGAATCCAGCCGATTTCTTTGATGTGGAAATCAATGTCGCCGCGGGCATGGCCACCGTGACCTTCCGCCGCGATCCGCGGGCGGTGGATCTGGTTTACTCGCTGGAGACGTCCACCGGCCTCGTGTCGTGGGACGAAGTGGTCACTTCCACCGCAGGAGCAGTGCCGACGGGATCCGCGTTCGTTTCCGAAAGTGCCGATCCCGGGAATTCCCAAACCCGGCGGGTCGTCGCGGAGATCCCGTTCACGCCCGCGAACGACCCGAAATTGTTCGTCCGCCTGAACGTGCGGCGGCCATGACGAAGTTTTTGCGCATCCGCTGTTTCATGCTAGAGTCCAGCCATGTTTCTCAGAATCGTCATCCCCGCGTTCGTCATGGCTGCCAGTGCATTCGTCGCCGATCTATCCAACATTCCTTTCAACGACGCCGCTGGGAAGAAGGTCTCGCTCAAGGATTACAAGGGCAAGGTGGTGCTGCTCGTCAACCTCGCGTCGAAATGCGGGCTCACGCCGCAATACGAGGGACTCGAAGCACTTTACAAACAGCACAAGGATCAGGGTTTCGTCATCCTCGGATTTCCCTGTAATGACTTCGGCAACCAGGAGCCCGGCACGATTGAGGAGATCCAGACATTCTGCAAAAGGGACTATGGCGTCACGTTTCCGCTGATGGACAAGATCAGCGTGAAGGGCGAAGGCCAGCACAAGCTTTACGCGGCGCTCACCGGCAAGGACGGCGCGTTTCCCGGCGACGTGCGCTGGAACTTCGGAAAATTCCTCATCGGCAAGGATGGCAAACCAATCGCGCGCTTCGAACCAACCACCAAGCCCGACAGTGCCGAGCTAACGGCTGCGGTCGGGAAGGCCATCGCCGAGACCAGCAACTAACGGAACTTCGTCACTTCAGGCGCTCGCCGAGCGCCTTGAACTCCTCGTCTCCGAGCGCGGAGTGCGCCGCAATTTCCCAGTCTGACGGCGGCAAGGGCAGATTGATCCAACTGCGGCAGCCACCGTATTTCGCCTCGTAGGGGAATTCCCACGGCGTAGCCAGTTCACGGATCCGCACCAACGCCACGTGAATGCTGCCGGACGCCATGCCTTTGCCTTCCCAATCGAAGCGATCCCTAACGGTCTTCTCCGAGTAGATATGAAGCGGTTCCAGAGCGTTGACAGTCTCCCAATCGGTCAGGGTGATTGCCCGCACGGCTTCGGCATGGTGGGTGATGCGGATCACGTCGCCGGGCTGCCACTCGGGCATGACGTTCACCTCGCCTTCCCGGACCTGATCGGCCAAGGCGTGAAAGCGGGTGGGAAAGAGGAAGAACGAATCGTGGGCGAAAGAAAATCCCTGGCGCCCTTCATGGATGCCGCCTTTTCGCAAAAGGACCGACTGACGGCCAGTGGCCAGCGCGTCGCACACGACCTGCCACTCCTTGAATCCGATGGAAGCGCTCATTGAAAACTAACCGAGATCATCCGCGGTGACCGAGGTTTGCTCGCGGGAGCCGAGAATGCGAGCTTGCAGAATGACCCGCTCGGGCGAGGAGTCGAAGCGGTAGCTGTGGCAGTTAGGGCAGAGCGCGGCACCACTGCCGACGATGGAATCGCAGCCTTCACAGACCTTGTAGCCCGAGGGATTGGCGGCGATTTTCGCGGCGGCGGCGGCGCGGTTGGGTGGTGGGGATTCGGCCATGGTGGGTATGAAAAAAGCGGAGCCGGTGAACCGGTCCGCTTGTTTCTTTTTGAGGATGGATGAAACGGGCTGACTGGGCAATCAAGCGATGGCGGCGAGCGCCTTCGCAGTTTTGCTCTTCAAGTTAGCAGCCTTGTTCGGATGAATCAAGTTACGCTTCGCGGCCTTGTCGACAACGGAGGAAAATGCGGAGCTGGCTTCGGCGGCGGCGCTTTTGTCGCCGGATGCGATCGCGGTGAGAGCCTTCTTGCGAAGTGTCTTCATGCGGCTCTTTTCAGCGCGGTTGCGCTCGGTCCGGACGACGGTTTGACGTGCGCGCTTGATAGAAGATTTGTGATTGGCCATGGTCGTGTAGTGAAAAAGTCGGTTGCCTGGAGGCGGGCGGGGGAAAATAGGAATTTAGCAGGGGGTGTCAAGCTCGTGTTTCAGAGATTCTCAACTGCGGGAGCGGACATACCTTTTCGAAACGGACGCCGAGGCCGCCTCTTCCTTGCCGGATTGGATGGATCCGCGGATTACGAAGACATCGGCACCGGTGCCGATCCTGTTATAGAGGTCGGCCACATCCTTGCTGCCCATGCGGATGCAGCCGTAGGAAGCCGGTGAGCCCAAGCGGCGCTCTTCAGGCGTGCCGTGGATATAAATCGTCCGGCGGAAGGCGTTTTGGTTGCGCGATTCGGTGCCAGTCAGCCACAGGATGCGGGTGACCACGGGATCGCGGCCCGGCGCATTCGGCTTGAGCACCTCGCCGGTTGGGCGCCGGCTTTTGAAAACCCCGCCCATCGGAGCGTTGCCGCCGATCTTTTTGGCGACTTGCAGGCGTCCGAGTGGTGTGCAATTGCTGCCTGGGCGGTCGCCAATTCCGAATTTGGAAGTGGAAATTTTGTAGGCTTTGACCGGAGTCCCATCGCGGACCAGCAGCATTTCCTGGTCACGCACACTGACGATCATCTTGTTGCGTGTATCCTTGCCGTATGGCATGGAACTCGATCCGCAGCCGGTGAGGCCGACAGCCGCGAATAGGCTGAGAGTTGCAAGGAGGAGGGTGCTTGGCGTGGAGAATCCTGTCATGGATCGATCAAAGAGTTTTATGGTTCACCACCTTCGCGGCAGGTGCCTCCGAAGAGGAAGGCAACATGCGAACGAGTGAAGATAGCGACGTGTAGAAGAAACCGACGGGGAATGGAAGCAGAAGAATCGTGGAAGCCCAACGATGGTTCATGGCGGCGTCGACAACGACAAACAGAAAGAAGAAGCCGAAGAGCAGTTCCACGAATGGCGTGAGGGTTTTCATGGCTTTGTAGCTGCTCTTTTTCCAATCCTGCCGCTTCGCTTGGCCGATGCCGTATTTCGGGGTCCGGATGAAGGCGGTCTCGTGGTTGAAAAGCGCTTCAAGGACGGCTTTGGCATTGCTGATGGACATTCCGATTCCCAGCGCCAGAAGCAAGGGCAGGTAGGGAATTTCCTTCCACCAGGAGCCTGGACGCAGGGCCTTTTGGGAAACCAGATAGAACAGGATCACCGAAACGGACGAGAAGAAGAAGATCGGGACGTTGACGATGTAGTAGGTCATTTCCCCGAACGCCGGCTGCGACTGCTGGCTCGGATAGATCAGAACGCAAAGGCAGATGAGCAGCAGGTAGGCGAAGTTCGAAGTGAGGTGGGCAGTCGCTTCCAATTTGATGAACAGCGGCACATCACTCTTCCAAATGGCGGGCAGGACTTTTTTGCAGACTTGGATCGAACCCTTGGTCCAGCGGTGTTGCTGGCTCTTGAAACCGTCCATGTCCACTGGAAGTTCGGCGGGAGTTTCCACCTCGTTGAGGAAAATGAAACGCCAGCCCTTGAGCTGCGCCCTGTAACTGAGGTCCATGTCCTCGGTAAGTGTGTCGTGTTCCCAACCGCCGGCGTCGGCGATGCAGGATTTCCGCCAGATGCCGCCGGTGCCGTTGAAGGTGAAGAAGCGACCGGAGCGATTGCGGGCGGTTTGTTCCAGTTCAAGGTGACCGTCCAGGAACATCGCCTGGATCCGGGTCAGCACATTGTAAGTGCGGTTGAGGTGACCCCATCGCGTCTGGATCATACCGATCTTGTCGTCGGAGAAATAATGGATCGTCTTTTGGAGGAGATCCGGATTGGGGACGAAGTCGGCGTCGAGAATGAGGAGAAACTCACCTTTCGCGAAGCGGGTGCCATTTTCCAGTGCGCCAGCCTTATACCCGGTGCGATCGGTGCGGTGAATGTGCTCGGCATCGAATCCCCGGGCCTTCAATTCTTCGATCCCCACCCGGCAAATCTCGACCGTTTCATCCGTCGAGTCGTCCAGAAGCTGGATCTGCATCTTGTCCTGCGGATAATCCATCGCGGACACTGCTGCCAACAACCGGTCCACCACATGCATTTCGTTGAAGACCGGAAGCTGGATGGTCACTAACGGCAGATCTTTGAACAACTCCTTCGGTTTCGGATGTTTGCGGGAGTGCTTGAGGTATAGGAAAACGATCGTCAACCGGTGCGATCCATAGCCAGCAAGGCCGAGGAGAACGATCATATACGAGGCGTACCAAAGAGGCGAGGTCCAGTCCATAGGGTAAAGCAAAGTTCAGTCAAATGACCCGGGCCCAAAGGAATCTGCACAGTGGAAGGAGCCCGGCTGGCGGCAAATGATTCAGCATCAAGCGCCAGACGCCGTAGGCCAGCAGGATACAGGTCAGCCGTCAAGCCTCAAGTCGGGATCCTCCGGACTCGCGCCCTAACAACCTACTCTCAAAAAGCCGTGCCACCTAAATCATTCGGGGGCACGGCCAATTGTCATGAGTGGGGGAGAAAATGTGCAGGCGCGTGGCTTGGCCGGGCTATTTTTTCTTCTTGGCTTCGAGGCCTTCTTTGACCTTGCCCTCAATGTCGGCGTAAAGAACCGGATCCCCTTTGAGAAGTTCCTTGGCGGCGTCGCGGCCTTGGGCGAGCTGGGTGCCGTTGTAGCTGAACCACGATCCGCGCTTCTGGACGACTTCCATTTCCAAGGCCAGGTCGAGCAACGAACCGGTCGAGGAAATCCCCTCGTTGTACATGATGTCGAACTCGGCCTCGGTGAACGGCGCGGCGACCTTGTTTTTCACGACCTTGATCTTGGTGCGGTTGCCCGTGACCGTGCCATCGGTCGATTTGATCGCCCCGATCCGGCGGATATCGACGCGGACGGACGAGAAGAACTTGAGCGCCCGGCCGCCGGGCGTGGTTTCCGGATTGCCGAACATCACCCCGATTTTCTCGCGGATCTGGTTGGTGAAAATGCAGACGGTTTGTGCCTTGGAAATGAGCGCGGTGAGTTTCCGCATGGCGGCGCTCATCAAGCGGGCTTGGGCTCCGACCGTGGAATCGCCGATTTCTCCGTCGAGCTCCTGCTTGGTGACCAGTGCGGCGACGGAATCCAGCACGATGACCGCGATCGCGTTCGAGCGGACCAGCGCTTCGCAAATCTGGAGCGCTTCCTCACCCGAGGAAGGCTGGGAAACCAGAAGGTCGTCTAAATTCACGCCGAGCTTGCGGGCGTATTGAGGATCCAGCGCGTGCTCGACGTCGATGAAGGCCGCGAGACCACCCCGCTTCTGGGCTTGGGCGATAACGGTGAGGGTGAGGGTGGTTTTTCCAGATGACTCCGGGCCGAACACCTCGACGATCCGGCCGCAAGGAAAGCCGCCGACGCCCAAGGCGCGGTCGATGAGAAGATTTCCAGTCGGGATCACATCCACATCGACGCAGCGATCATCGCCGAGGCGCATGATTGCGGATTCACCGAACTCTTTCTGAATGTGTGAGATCGCAAGATCGAGGTTGCGCTTGCGGGCTTCGTTGAGTTTTTCGGTGGCGGATTCTTCGGAAGTTTGTTTGGCAGCCATAGGAGTGTGTCGTGTTGTTAAAGATGTGATCTGACAACCCGGATTTGGCAAGAAAAAGATGTTCGGCCGAACAAAAAAGTGACCCGGTCAACGATGGCCACCACGAGCTGTTGCCGGTATCACTTCACCTCGAAACTGAGCCGCGCCTTGCCCTCGGGATCCTTGGCCGGATCCACCATCCACGTGAGCATGAATCCTTCGTTCAGCGGCGCGGACTGGGTGTTTGAAAGCCTCATCGAGGAATTTTCCGAAGCAATGATCTCGAGTTTTTTCTCATCATAGGTGGTGAACTCGACCTGCATGGCCGCGATTCCCGGGCCATTGATCTCCTGTGAACCAGCATCGACTGCCTTGTCGACTGCCTGCTTCACCCGCTTGCCGTCGGACCAGGTCAATTGCAGCCGGTCATTCTTCATCTTGTCCTTCAGCTCCTTTTCCTTGTCTTTGTCGCCATCTGTTTTCGCACTGGGATAGGCGTTCGGAAACTTCAACCGGAGCAAGAAACGAACGGGATTCCTGGTCAAGTTCCCCCGATCCAGCAGCCGACCTCCCAAGGAAATCACCCCGCGGTCCTCGTTTACAAAAGCCTCGAAGCTCGCATCCCCGGTCACCTTGCCGCGGATCACCATATTCTCGGGTTTGTTCGTCGCCGGTTGGGCGGACTCAAGGGTCTCCGGCTTGATGCTTTTCGCCGTGATTTTTCCGTCCGGCATGACTTCCTCCACCAGAAACTCCACGGGAATCGCCAACCTCTGATTCAGCGGTTCGCTATCTTCCCCGAGAATCTTGATCGTGGCCTTGCCCTGCGTGGTAATCCCGAACCGGACCTTCTTGTTCTGAAATCCCACGAAATGGCCCAGCCATTCCTTCTCACTGAGTCCCGGAAGCTCCGCGAAAAGCGGGGATATTCCGGCAAATCCCAGCAAGCCTGTAACCACCAGCCCCAGCTTCTGATTTCTAGCAAACATGCCGTCATCCAAGCCGCTGCCACATCTTCCCGCCAGCGAAAATCCGCGACACTTCCCTCAAAGATACGTCACCAACCCCGCCACCGACTCCTCATCCAGCCTCCTCACCAACGCGATCGTTAGAGCCACCATCTGCAAATAGTCGTTCAAATCGATGATCGCGTTGTGCGAATGAATGTAGCGCGCCGGCACTCCCAGCACGATGCTCGGCACCCCCTCGTTCGCCACATGGAACGACCCCGCGTCCGTCCCGCCACTCCGCCTTACCGTCACCTGATGCGGAATTCCCTCCGCCCGCGCCGTCTCGATCGCCAACCGCGCCAGGCGTGGATTCGTGATCGCCGAGGGATCGTACAAACGAATCTGCACCCCGCCGCCGAGCCGCCCTTGGCACTCCGAACGGTTGAATCCCGGCGCGTCATCCGCCGGCGGACCCTCCAGCACGATCGCCACATCAGGCTCTGCAAAAACCGCCGCCGTCTTCGCCCCGCGCAGTCCCACTTCCTCCTGCACCGTCCCGCACAGGATCAGCCGGTTCGGGTGCGCCGATTGCGCTAAAATCTGCCCTGCCTGGATTGTCCCCGCCATTCCTACCCGGTTGTCGAACGCCTTCGCCATGAAATGATCCTCCCGCGTCAGCGCCGTGAATTCCGAAACCGGCGCGACCGGATCGCCCAAGGAAATCCCGAAATTCTCCACCACATCCCGCCGCGACTCCGCCCCCACGTCGATGAACATCTGGTCGATCGTCATCACTTGCCGCCGCTGCGCCTCCGGCAGGAAATGCGGTGGCCGCGAAGCAATCACTCCCAGAATCTTGTCCCCGCCACGCGTCAGAACCTCCACCCGTTGCGACAGCAAACTATGCTCCCACCACCCGCCGATCCCCACAAATTGGAGATATCCCTCCGGTGTGATGTTCTGCACCATGAAGCCCACCTCATCCATGTGCCCGGCCACCAGCACCCGCGGCCCTTCGTCCCCGGTTTCGCAGAAAACCGACCCGTTCCGATCTGCCGAGAGTTCCCCGGACTCTTCCAATTCATCCACGAAAATCGCCCTCACCTCGTCCTCATGCCCGGAAACCGAGTGAGCCTCCGTCAACTCCTGCAACAATGAAACCGCCTTCGTGCGCATGGGGAAATGCTGCGCAAGCCCACCGTGGCTTCCAAGCTCCAAGTTAGGCGGCCTTCTGGCAATTCAATCCTTCGCTTGCGGCGGGCTATCCTCAAGGAGCTTGAGTTGCGCGGTCAGTGACTCGCGGAGCTTGACGACACCTTCATCGAGTTCGCGTTTCAGCTCATCAAATTTTTCCTTTTGAGCCTTAACCGTGGGATGGGGGTCACCCAATCCAGCAATTTTGAGATCTGCGAGGTGTCGCTCCGCCTCCATGTATTTGGGATGGATTTCTCTAACTGTATTGGCTGGCAGATCAAGGCCTGCCGCATAAACCACCAGTTGGGCGTCTTCGTATCTCAGCAAACTGCCGAGCTGGCTCTGTAGCTGCTGCCTCCTTGACTCAAGCTTCCGTTGCTCCTGTTGCAGGCGATTTTTCTCAACTTCGCCCACCGCATGGCGCGGGCTCTGACGGGCAATGGAGTTTTCCGTTTCCTCATCCGCCGGATTGGCGGGCTGAGCCGCACTCGCCCTATCAGAATCCGCTGGTCCGACCTGGCTGGTGCCCGGTACGTTGGATTTTTCCGGCCTCGTCCGCAGCCCGCCGCCAGCAAGCATCAACCCGATGACCGCCGCGATGCAGGCAGCGGCAATGAACATCCACCAAGCGCGCTTCAACATGGTCGAAGAGTGGATTGAAGTTCCAGGAACGGCAAGAACCCGCATTGATAGACAAAAAATTTCCCGGCATGCCGCCCGCAAACGCACCTTGCGCGGACATTCCAACGATCCCACCCTTCGCCGTGACCTTCCTCCGTGGTCAGAACAACCTCCGCTCCACCATGGACCTTTTCGGCAACGATCCAGCCCTCAACCTGCTGCCATGCGACGGCGTGGTGAACTATCACGGCCCCATTCTCAGCCCCTCCGACACCAGGCGATATTACGAAACACTTCTCGACAACATTCCGTGGAAACATGATGAAGCCGTCATCTTCGGCAAACACATCGTCACTGCCAGAAAGGTCGCGTGGTACGGCGACTCCAGCTTTTCCTACACCTACTCCGGCACCACCAAACAAGCGCTCCTCTGGACCCCGGAACTCGCCGCGCTCAAAGCGATCGTCGAAAGTCTGACCGCCACCTCCTTCAACTCCTGCCTGCTCAATCTCTATCAGGACGGCAGCCAGGGCATGGCCTGGCACAGCGACGACGAGCGCTCGCTCGGCAGGGACTCCACCATCGCCTCCGTCAGTCTCGGCGCGGAGCGCGGGTTCCGGCTCAAGCACAAGCGTCTCGATGAAAAGGTTTCCGTCCTGTTGGAAAGCGGCAGCCTGCTCGTGATGCAAGGCACCACCCAGACCCACTGGCTCCACAGCATCCCGAAATCCAAAAAAATCACTACCCCGCGGATCAATCTAACGTTCCGGACGATGGTGGTGACGTGTTGAAACGCACCCGACGGATCAAGCTGGCCACCAAGCGTTCCAACCCGTGGGTTGGAGAGTTTGACGCCTTCGATCCGGGCGAAATCGGGAATGACGTGGATCGCTCAAAGTCCCTCGATTTGTTCGGACTCGTGGGATTTTTGTATGTGTTTTGGGCATGGGCCGACTTCGGTGACAGGTGGGCTCTTGTCGTCTTCGATGCAGGGGCGTTTGGATTCAGTATTGAGAATGGGCCCGGGTCGACCGCCTTTGGATTTTTCATTCGGCATTCCACAAAGCCGGATATCTGGTCTGTGACTGGTGGGGTAACGCCGTCACGTTGGTTTGCTCTGGATCCAGCTCTACAGTTTGACGGGCAGGGCAGGATATGGCTGGCCCACTGGTTTCAGTTGCTAATCTATTGCGTGATTTGGGCATGTGGAACGTTCTTCATATTTCGGCAGCGCAGGGCAAGGGTTAAGTGGGAGGAACATATCACCGCTTCTGGTGGCGATATTCCACCAGACTGAAGGCGAATCTCCTGTGTGCCGCCGGAACCGCAAACGACTTAATGGCGAAGGGAGCGCTTCGAAATGTTTGACCCGGCTCAGGCGGGCCGCGTAGGCGTGGACGGCGCGTAGCTCCGAGGGTCCGAGGTCGAAATTGACCAGGTCCGGCAAGGCCTGCCTCTCGCCTTTCGCCTCATTGAGCCTCTTCCCAGCTGGAAACCAAGCGTGACACCCCTTCCACTCGCGGACGGGGAAATTCGCTGGCCAAAGGGCACCGAACCAACTAGATCGTTCTCTCAAGAGAGGGAGATGATTGATCGCTGACGAAATTCAAACTTAACTTCGAACGAGATGACAGAGCTGAACTTGGAGCATTCCTTGCGACTCGCGTTACTCGGTCTCATGGTGGGGAGTGTTAGTCTCTATGGGTGGCGGGTAGGCCAGAAAATGGTCAGGTCACCGGAGGAGTTTCGGCGCATGCTTGTCAAAAAAGGATCGGCTCACCCAGGACTGCTGTGGAATCAACCTGGAGGTAGGGAATCCATTCGTTTATGGGGAACTGTTTTTTCCAAACTCACGTTTGTTTATGCGGTGTTCTCATTTGTCATCGCTGGGCTGATGTTTGCCCTGATTGTCATGGATCACTTCGGAATGAACGCCACGGTGGGGCCAATCGCTGAATTTCTATCCAAGTTTGAGGCCGGGCTTATTTCCTAGTCCCGGTGGTGATCAAATGCCGGCCTCATTCGGTCACGTCGCTGATGTCGAACAGGTGGAAGGCGTTTTCCATTCCGTCCACGGCGAGGAGACGGCCATCGGGGCTGATGGCGATCGCGACGGGGCGACCATCGAGGCCGAGAAAGGTTTTTTTCACGCGAGCTTTGGCATAGTCCCAGAGTTTTACACTGAAGTCCATGGCGCCGGTTGCCAGAATGGGTCGGCCAGGATGAAAACGCAGCGCGGTGATGGCGGCATCATGGGCGCGAAATCGATATCTCTCCGTTAGAGTGTCGGCATCCAGTATGATGACGAATTGCTCGTCTCCCGCGATGGCGATCAGACGGCGGTCCGGTGAAACGGCAAGGGCATTGAGGCGGTTGGAACTGCCTGCCGAGGCACGGATTTCTCCGTCGGAAGGATCGATTGCTAAAATGCGGTCCTGGTTTTCCTCTCGACTCCGCCGGGGACGTTCAAGGGCGACAATGCAGCCATGGGTGCCGGCGAAGACCGCACGGTCCACCTTGGAGTGGTGTTCCGCGAGGGTCTTGCCTGTGGCGACATCCAGGACCTGAATGCCGGCGGGTTCAGTCACCAGCAGGAGACGCTCGGCGTTGGCATCGAAGTCGATGGCCACAGTATCGTTGGACAACGGGAGTTGCCACTGATCGGTGATCCCACCTGGCGCGATACGCATGAGCCTCACCGTGCTGTGCGGACCTTCCGGACCGTTCGGTATGGGCTTTGCGATGGCGAACAGTCCGGTCGGGTGATGCACGGCCGAGATGGCGTGCCAGCGATCATAAGCGGGAGTCATGCGAACCGGGTTTCGCGGGTCGGAGACTTCGTATCGGATCAAATCAAATTCCGAGCGGGCCAGCAGCACCGAGTTGGACAGGAAGTTGCAGGACCATCCTTGTTCGCTCGGTTGGTTCACATGAACCAGTGGCAGGTCGAGGATCCGCCAGAGTTGAGGAGGCGATTGTTTGGTGAGCAGATGACCGCTCATCGTGTTCAGGCTTGCGTTCAGATAGGGACTCTGGGTCTGGACTCCAAAAAACGTTCCGCGTGCGGCGAGTCGCGTCGGTTCCCACAGGCGCAGCGCGATGGAGTTGCTCTCGTAGCGACCTTCACCACCCATGGTCAGCAAGTGGTCGCCATAGGTCCATGCCACGCCGCAGATCGCGTTGCTATGGAGTTGTCCCCGGCGCAGTTCATGGCCGGTGATCGCATCGATCAGCGCGACCTCGCCGGTGTAGAGCCCCAAGGCCAGTATTTTGCCGTCAGGAGCGAGCGCCAGCGATTGCGGATAGATGTTACTCGAAACGATCCGGCTGCCGTCATGGACCCTGAACATCTCGAAGAGCCGGTCATTCGGCCGGATCACGAACAGGCTTTTTCCGTTAGGGTGAAACAACATCTGCCCCGGATTCCCCGGTTGCTGCCAGCGAACTCGGCCGCTCTGAGTTTCAATGACCTGCACCTGGCCGCGCTTTAGATTCACCATGGCCGCCAGGTCGCCCGTATGATCAAGGGCGATGTTGGAAAAACGGGCTTGCAGGACGCCATCGTCGTCGGGCACCGCGAAGCTCGACACCAGAGCGCCTGTCGCCGTATCGAACAACCGTGCTTCCGGCGCCCCCATGGTTAGACTGAGCAATCGCCGGCCGTCTCCGGAAATGCGGAACCGCAGATTTCCCGGAGTGCCCGTTTCCAAAACGCCCGACAACTTTCCGCTTGTCACATCCACGAAGCCGATCCGACCGTCCCGGCTGGCCAGGGCGAACCGGCCTGGCGCGTTGGGCAAGGCGCACAGATCCACCGGATCGGTGAAACCCTCCACCTCCAGATGGCCGAATGAAGCATCCTTCTTTGCGGAAAAATAGTCCCAGCTTTGATCCCGCAAATCGGCGGGGATTCTATCCAACGCGCCGACCATGCCTGCTAGATCGGCCCGTCGGTAGGCGGCTTCGGCCACTGAAACCTGCGCTTGCGCCAGCGAGTGGCGCGCTTCTCCGGCACTGCTCATCGCCCGCTGGGCGTTGGCCGCGGCGATCTCCGCACTCGCGGCAGCCCGTCGCTCGCTGGCGAGCACTTTCAACATGAATCCGGTGCTGATGAGCAACAACACCGCCATGGAAACCGTCACCGCCTTGTGCCGCCACATCAGGAGCTGGACTTGCCTCAGCGCACCCGCCTGTTGGGCGCTCGTGGCGAATCCGCCCTGATGCGATTCGATGTCGGCGGCCAATGCGCCGACACTCTGATAGCGCTTCGCTTTGTCCGGTTGCAGCGCGTGCATCACCACCGACGACAAGGCCGCGGGAACGCGCGAGCCCGGCAGGTGAGGCAGCGGTTTGACGAGTTTCGCATCGAGCACGGCCCCCTTCCTGACGGTCTTGCCGGCGGTCTGTAAGGACGATGGAGAGGTGATCCGGCCGGTGCAGACTTTCTCCAGGATCTCTTTCGGGTTCTTGCCCGCCACCGGCGGACGCAATGTTAGAATCGCATAGAGCAGGGCACCGAGCGAGTAGATGTCCGAGCGCTCGTCGAGGTCGTCGATCCGTCCCATCGCCTGCTCGGGGCTCATGTATTCCGGCGTGCCCATCACCGCGCCGGCGAGGGTGCGGCCTGGCAGTGACTCGATGTCATGCCAAAGCGGATCGCCGGGGTCCTGGGTGCCGAGTTTCTCGCCAACGATTTTCGCCAGTCCCCAATCCATCACCAGCACCTCGCCGAATTCCCCCACCATCACGTTTTCCGGTTTCAAATCCCGGTGCAGCACCCCCTTGCTGTGGGCGAAGGCGACCGCATCGCAGACCTTGCGGAAAACGAGCAGCAGGCGGTCGAGCGAATACTCGCGCAGCGAAGCGGGATCGCCTCCGCGAAGGTCGTTGAGGATCGCTTGCAGGGTGCGGCCTTTCACCAGCTTCATCGAGTAGAACAACGGCATGCCGTCCTCCCACACGATGTCGTGGATCGGTACGATGTTAGGATGGGCCAGCATCGCGAGCACTTCGGCCTCGCGCAGAAACCGCCGGCGCAAGGTCGCGTCCGCATGGGCGTCCAGCAGCAGCACTTTGATCGCCACCGTGCGTTTGAGTTTGGTGTCCCCGGCGCTGAGGATGCTGCCCATGCCGCCGCTGGCGATCGCGGGGCCGACATCGTAGTTGTCCGCTCCCAGAAGCGGAACCTCCGCCTCCGGTGCTGGCCGTGTGCTGGTGGTGGGAGCGGCGTGGTTCATGTCAGGGGGTGCCGCGTTTCCAAAGACGTTCTTACCTCCCTGCCAACACGCCTTGCAACCATGCCAGTTCTTCGGGGATTTCCTCGGGAGTGAGCACGGTGACCGCCACCTCGTTGCGCAGCAGCTCCCGGAACTTGGTGCGCAGGCGGTGGATCATGATTCGGGAACCCGCCTCGCTGGATCCGATTTGCAGGGCGATCTCGCGATGGGACGGAGGCTCATGGTCCCAAATGAGAAACGGCAGCAATACTTCAAAAACCCCGGCGCGGCCGGTGATCTGATAGGCCGCACGCAATTTCTCGCGCACTCCCGCGAGCAGGTCTTGCGCCCAGGCATGGGTGAACAGCCACTCCGGATCGCGGTTGTCCTCCGGTTCCAATGCGTATCGCTCGTCGGCCTTCAGCGCATCGAATGAAACATGCGTGCGGGTGCCGCCGCGTTTCTGGGCGTTGTCGTGGCGGACGTGGTCGCTGAGCAGCCGCTTGAGCACTCCCAGCAGGAAAGAGCGCAGCTTGCCCGCATCCTGCCGGGCGGAAAGCAGCGCGTTCCCGGTGATGAGCTGGTGGAAAAACTCCTGGGTCAGATCTTCCGCATCCGGCGCGCTGCGACCGCTGCGGCGCAGGAAGGCGTAGATCGGATACCAATAACTGTTGCACAGATCCTCCATCGCCCGCGCCGCGTCCCCGGCATTTTCACCCTGCACCATCCGCACCAGCGTCCAGTGAGTGGGAGGAAAAGCGGAACCGAATATCGTGTCTGCGGCAGGCATGGGGGGATTGAGGCCAAGTCGGATGAATCACCACGATCAAACTCGTGTTCCACCGTTACGCAAAGGACCACACAACGGTGTTTAACAGCAAGCTCCGACTCACTGTTGCCGCAGTCTGATCGGAAATAATTCACGAATTGCCGTAACGCCGGGACAAAAACCGGGATTGGTATCATGCGGACGGGAAAATCCTCTCATTTCCGAACCTGCTTACTCAGAAACTCCACCATACCAACCCGATGAAAACAAAACACCATTCATTCCGCAGGCTCACCGCGGGCTTCACATTCAGCCTGCTGGTTTTTGGCGCAGGCGATTCCGCCAGCGCCGCCAGCCCGACCAATACCAAGACAGGTGAAAAGGCCGGAGCGTCCGTGACGACGGGCAAGGGCAACACCGCCATGGGTT
>JBGSOI010000208.1:0-8585 GCA_041739215.1 Akkermansiaceae bacterium | reverse complement strand
CCACTCCGCGCGCAGCGCCTCGCTGCGCTTTGCCGGCGAAAACAGCTCGGTATCCACCCCCCGCCCCAACAAATGAACCCGGGTGAAACCCTCCGCCTCCAGCCGCTCCAACACATCCCGCGAAGGGGTCAGCGTGCAGTCGGCCCGCTGGTGGAACTTTTTCAGATAGGCCATCGCCACCGGCTGCAGCCCGCCCATCCGGTACTGCTCCATGTATTGGTGGAAATTCGTGTGGAACCCGCTGGCCACCGGAATGCCCAGCGCGTTGGCCGCCTTGAGGGCGGACTTTCCTAACGGACTTTCCGTCGCCACGTAAATCGCATCCGGCCGCTTCTTCATCCACCGCGCGCGCAGCTTGAACGGCTCCGGCAGTCCGACCCGCACCTCCTTGTAGCCGGGAAGTGGCAACGAGGCGGAACACGTCTCGCCCGGCCGGGCAACCTCGCCGGTGTGGATGACATGCACCCGGTGGCCGCGTCGCTTCAGGCCGCTGGTTAGACGACCCAGGGTCATGGCCACCCCGTTCACATCCGGCGCGAAGGTATCCGTTACGATGTCGATTCTCATGAGTTGAAGCGATGGTTGAATCCGCAAGGAAACTCAACATATCCGAACGTTTTCAGCGTCTCGGATCCGGTGACATTTTCGTCACGGGTAAATCACTTCCTGAAGAAACAACCCGTCCGCGGGCGCGCACAGCGGGGATTTGCCTAACGGAAGCCCCGGCGGTTGATCCAGCAGCGCGGCGAAATCATCCAGCCGGATTCGCCCTTGCGCCGCGTGGACCGCGCCGCCGGTGAGCAGGCGGACCATTTTATAGAGAAAGCCATCTCCGTTATAGGTGATCTGATAGCCGTCCTGCAGGGTTGTCAGCTCCACTGATTCGATCGTTCGGCACCAGTCGATGTCCGGCGTCTCATTGCCACGATAGGCGGCGAAGGCGTGGAAGTCGTGACGGCCGATAAAAAGCGCGAGCGCGTCCCACAAGACATCCGCATCGAGCTGCCGCGGAATGTGCCAGGCAAGTCCCGCCTTGAGCGGCGGCAGGATGGGGTCGGTGCAGAGGTTGAAGTGATAGATTTTTCCAACCGCCGAAAAGCGGCTGTGGAAATCCGGCGCGACTTCCTCGCAGGCCATGATCCGGATGGTGGCCGGCAGCTTGCAATTGAGCGCCGGCACCCAGTTGAAAGGGTTCATTGAAATCTCCGTTGGCGGATCGAAATGAGCGACCTGAGCAAGCGCATGCACTCCGGTATCCGTGCGACCCGAGCCGTGGAGCCGCACCGGCTGTTTAGCGACTTCTTCCAAAGCACGGACGATGTGGTCCTGCACGGTGTTGCCACAAGCTTGGGATTGCCAACCGTTGTACGGCCGGCCGTCATAGGCGATGGTGAGTTTCAGGCGCATGTCAGTATGCTAGTTTTCAGTGTTCAGTTTTCAGGGAAGACTTAGGAACGCGTTTCCTCGTTTCAATTCCCTTGCTGAAAACTGAACACTGAAAACTAGCAACTTAATCTCCCATCCACAAATTGAGAATCTCCACGGCGGCGGCTTGGTCGATGATGGATTTCTGCCGCTTCGCGGTGCGGCCGGCTTCGCGGAGCTTGATGGCGGCGGTGGAGGTGGTTAGAGTTTCGTCGACGAAGACCAGCGGAATGGTGGGGAGGCGCTCGCGGAGCTTGTCAGCAAACGCGCGGACCTTGGCTGCGGAGCTTCCTTCGGTGCCATCCATGCGGATTGGCAAGCCGACGACGAGGGTGTTGATCTTGCGAATATCCGTTAGACGGGCGATACGCTCGACGGCGTCGCCCTTGCCCACATCGATGGTCTCCACCGGATGCGCGAGAATGCCGAAATCATCAGTCGCGGCAATACCGATGCGGGCGTCGCCATGGTCGATGCCGAGGGCGGGGTGCGGAGAAGCTGAGTGTTGAGAGTTTATGGTTGAGAGGAAAAATGAATGAATGAAAGCCGAGATGAATCCCGCGATCCCGGAACTCGGGCGAAATAAATTTCGCGGTCCAGTTGGTCAAAGCAGTTCGACCGGGAGTATGTCGGATAGCTTTTTGATCGCATCCGCCTGATGGCGGTTGGCGATGAGCAGGGCGTCGGGCGTTTGGACGATGATGAGGTCATCCACGCCTAACAAGGCGATACGGCAGCCGGGGCGGGCGTTGAAGATGATGTTGTTCTGCGAATCGAGTTCGGTGATCGGCTCGTTGGCGCGGTTTTCATGGCCATAACTTTCGAGATACTTGGCGATAGAGAGCCATGACCCGACGTCGTCCCAATCAAACGTCGCTTCGATGTTGAGAACGCGGTCGGCGTTTTCCATCAGGGCATAGTCAATGGAGATCGGCGTGAGTTTGGGGAATTGCGCGGCAACGGTGGCCTTGAGATCGGCGGAGTCGCGGAGCTCGTTGACAAACCCGACGAGCTCGGGGGCGTGAGTGGCGAGCTGCTTGAACACGGTCGGCAGCGACCAGACGAACATTCCCGCATTCCACGAAAAATGCCCGCTGGCGAGAAATTCAGCAGCTCGCTCCGCGTCGGGCTTTTCCCGGAACCGCTTTACCTCGACCGGCGTGTGTTCGACATGGAGACCGTCGATGGAGGCAGGTTCGCCGCGCTCGATGTAGCCGTAGGACGGACAGGCCCAGGTCGGACGGATGCCGATGGTGACGAGACCGTCGGATTGGGCGGCGGTGGCGAGGGCGTCGCGCATGACGGACTGATAGGCGATGGTGTCCTGGATGAGTTGATCGGATGGAAGGACCATCATCACCGCCTCCGGATTACGGGCGGCGACGAGTCCGATGCCGAGGGCGACAGCGGGAGCAGTGTCGCGCTTCGCAGGCTCGGCGAAGATGTTTTCCGCAGGCAACATGCTGGCGATGGCGCGAACGGCGTCCACTTGCAGGTCATTGGTGAGGATAAGGATGTTTTCCAGCGGAACCAGGCCTTCGAGGCGCTGGATCGTTTGTTCCAACAGGGTTCCGTTGCCGAAGAGATCGAGCAACTGCTTGGGCTTGGAATTGCGGCTTAGCGGCCAGAAGCGGGTGCCGGAGCCTCCGGCGAGAATCAGGGCGTAGGTGTTTTCAAGGGCGGGCATTGCGGGCGAGACTTGACCAATTCACCCGGATGGAAAAGCGGGAAACTTCACATTTTCGTTTTCCGGAGTTGTCGTTAGGATCGGAAACGCATAAACCTCTCTCATGGCAGATGAGTATAACGAGACGACAAATCCCGCTTGGATTGAAACCAGCGCGCTCACCGCACCCGCTTTGTTAGGTGCGGCGGCCGGCCTGCTGCTCGGCGATTTGATGCACCGGGGCGCACGCCGCGGGGTGGGCATCGGTCTCGGGGTTCTGGGCGTCGCGGCCTTGCTGCCGTTTGTCGTCGGTGGCGTGACCGGCTTGGTGACCGGCCCGCGGAGCAAATTCGGTGTCCGCCGGAATATCCAGCGCATCCGCGACGCGGGAATCGTGGCACCGGCCTACGACGACGTGGAAGAGGAACTGCGCGAGCAAGGATTGCTCTGAGTCCATGCGGGTGGCGGTGACAGGGACCACAGGTCGCGTGGGAGCAGCCTTGGCCCGGCATTTCGCTTCGATCCACGAGGTCATTCCCCTGCCCCGCCAGGTATGCGATCTGGCGGATCCGAAATCTCTGGCAACCGCACTGGACCGGCTCGAATGCGATGTCCTGCTCAATCCGGCGGGGATCACCTCGCTCGAAGATTGCGAAGACGACCCGGCCCTTGCCATGCGGGTCAACGCCGAGGCTCCCGGAGAAATCGCGGCATGGGCCGCCTCGCGCGGGGTGCCGGTTTTCCATTTCAGCACGGACTATGTCTTCAGTGGAAAGGCTGCGGGACTCCGCCACGAGACCGACATCCCCGAACCGCTCAATGTCTATGGCCGCAGCAAGCTTGCCGGTGAAAACGCAGTACTCGCATGGCCGGAAAATTGCGTGGTCCGCGTTTCCTGGGTGTTCGGCCCCGAAAAGCCATCATTCGTCGATGCCATCCACGACGCCGCGCTTGTTAGCCGCCCGCTTGCCGCCGTGGCCGACAAATTCTCGCTACCCGTGTTCACCACGGATCTGGCCCAATGGATGGAACGGCTCGTCGAGCTGAAGACCAGCGGGATCATCCACAGCTGCAACTCCGGCGAACCCGCCAGCTGGCATGACATGGCAACCGCCGTCGTCGAGGAAATGACCGCCTGTGGCACGCTGCCCGCGGTACCGCCGATCCAAGCGCAAGCGCTCGAAGAAATGGCGGCGTTCCGCGCCGTGCGCCCCCGCTTCACCGCGATGGCCACAGACCGCCTAACCGGAATACTCGGTTGTCAGCCAAGGTCGTGGCGCGAGGCACTGAAGGAACACGTGCGCTGGCGCTACTCATTTCGTTAGAGGGAACAACACCCGCGCCGTGACGGGAAAATGGTCGGACACCATCGGTTGGTCGGTGGATACGATGTCCGCCCGCTCGATCTGTGCGCCGGGGCTGACGAAGATGTGATCCACCTTGAGCTGGCCTTCGCGGCTATTTCTCCAGAGGTGCAATGTCCGGCGGTTTTTCTCGGCGGCATGCAGGCCCTGATAGGTATCCAGCAGGCCATTGGACCATGCATGTTCCGCTCCGCCTACGGCAACGCGCGTGCCCCGCAGATAGATCAACCCCGGGTTGGTCTCGATCGAGTTGAAATCCCCGATCAGCGCCACCGGCTCGTCCGTGTGCTTCCGCGAGTCGATCCGCTGCGCGACCAACAACGCCGCCCGCTCGCGGGACGGCTGGTTCTTGTGATCCCAGTGGGTGTTGAAGACATAAAATCCGCGCCCGGTCGCACGGTCTATCAGCCGCAGCCACGTCGCCACCCGCGGGATCTCGTTGCCCCAGGTCCGCGAGCCGATCTGCTCCGGCGTGTCGGACAACCAGAAGGTCCCGCAGTCCGCCAGGTCCGGCTGGAAGCGGTCCCGCTGATAGAAAATCCCGGAATACTCGCCGGCGCGCAGGCCATCGTCGCGGCCCACTCCGTAAAAAGCAAAGTCCGGCAGGGACGCCCACAAATCCGCGGCCTGCCCGTGCAGCGCTTCCTGCACGCCGATGACGTCCGGCCGCTCCCTCCGGATCATCCGCACCGCACCGCTCAACCGTTGCGGCCACGCGCGCGATTCGCGATCTCCCGGATTCTCATAACGGATGTTGAAACTCATCAGGTTCAACGCCAGCAAGCCATCCTCTCTAACGGCCACCGCCTTGGGCGGTCCCGAAGCGCGTTCAGAGGGGCACGAGGAGATACTGATGAGCAGCGGGATCAGGCACAGGCCGAGAATGCGAAGGTTCATGGATTGTTTCACAAGACACGCCGACTAAAGTCAGCGCTCCATTCGTCGCAACAAAAAAGGCCGCTTCCGGTGGGGAAGCGGCCTTTTCAGTGATTTTGAAAATTAGTTCGCAGCAACCGCGGCGACAGGAGGCACCACGTTCACACGACGGCCTTCCTTGTCGAAGAACACCCGGCCATCGACGAGTGCGAAGAGCGTGTGGTCCTTGCCACAACCGACGCCCAAGCCCGGATGGACCTTGGTGCCGCGCTGGCGGATGATGATGTTTCCGGCGATCACGGCCTGGCTGCCGAATTTTTTCACGCCGAGGCGCTTGCTGCGGGAATCGCGACCGTTCTTGACGGAGCCTTGTCCTTTTTTATGGGCCATGGAAGTGGGTGGATAGGTGGTTGGATTAGCCAGCGATCGAGGTGATCTCGAGCGTGGTCAGACTGCGGCGGAAGCCGATCTTTTTGTGGAAGCCCTTGCGGCGCTTGAACTTGAAGGCAACGCCCTTGGGTCCGCGGTATTGGTTGATCACCTTGGCGGTCACCGAGGCACCTTCTACGAGTGGAGCACCGATTTTCACGGACTCGCCTTCGCCGACGATCAACACGTCAAACTTGATTTCTGAATCGACTTCGGCGTCGAGCTTTTCGACATCGAATTTGTCGCCTTCTTGAATGCGGTATTGTTTACCGCCGGTTTTGATCACTGCGTAGGCCATGGCCGTATGGGAATAAAAGTTAATCCACCCCTGTGGGCGGGCGGGGAGAACACCACGGAGCACCCTACCGCGCAAGGTTTTTTTCCCGCGAAGCCGAGTTTTCGAGATTTCGGGCGGATTCCCCGAGACAGGAGTCGCAATTCCCCGCCACTAAGGGGATTCGAGGCCTCAAGATTGAGCCCGATCCGAAGGCTCCCAGTTTCTCGACATCTGCATACTGTGATGCCACCCTTCTTCAATGAGCGGCGAGGTTGACGGCCATTTCCCAAAGGCTGATCCTGTTGGCATTCACGACCGCAGTCCGGTTGCGGTAAAAATCGCGCTGTTCCGCTCGCTTTTCCGGGGCCGCGAGGATGTCTATCCGCGCCGTTTCGAGAGTAAAAAAACCGGCCGCCCCGGATACGCCCTGGCCTGCGGCAATGAATGGGTCCGCGGCATCTGTGAGAAACCCCGGATCAAATGCGGCGACTGCCCGCACCGCGCGTTCCTGCCCGTGACCGACGAGGTCATCCGCTGGCACCTCTCGGGAAAGGATCAGAGAGGCCAGGACTTCGTCGCCGGTGTCTATCCGATGTTGCCCGATGAAACCTGCTATTTTCTCGCCTTGGATTTCGACAAAGAATCGTGGAATGAGGACGTGCTCGCGGTGATGGAAACCTGCCGCCGGGTTGAAATCTCCGCCGCGCTCGAACGCTCGCGCTCCGGCAATGGCGGACATGTCTGGCTGTTCTTCACCGAATCGGTTCCTGCGACGCTGGCGCGCAAACTCGGCTCGTTCATCCTGACGGAAACCATGGAGCGGCGCCCGGAACTCGGCCTCGCGTCCTATGACCGGCTGTTTCCCAATCAGGACACGCTGCCCAAGGGCGGCTTCGGCAATCTAATCGCCCTCCCGATGCAGAAAAGCCCTCGCGAAAAGGGCCACAGCATGTTCGTGGATGAAACCTTCACTCCTTGGCCGGATCCATGGGCATTTCTCAATTCAATTCAGCGCCTGTCCCGGGACCGCATTGAAGCCATCGTCCAAGATGCGGAAAACCGTGGCCGCGTGGTCGGGGTGCGTTTCGCTCTATCACCTGATGACGAGCCGGAGCCATGGAATACTCCTCCATCGCGGCGTCATCGTGATCCGCCAGTCACAGGCCCATTGCCACAGGCAATCGAACTAGTGCTCGGTGATCAGATCTATCTGACAAAAGACGTTCTCCCGCCCGCATTGCGCAACCGCCTGCTGCGCCTCGCCGCGTTCCAGAACCCAGAGTTCTACCGCGCCCAGGCCATGCGGCTACCGACCTACGAGAAACCCCGCATCATCGCCTGCGGAGAAGATCTTCCCGCACACATCGGTCTGCCCAGAGGATGTCTTGGAGAAGTCATCGCACTTTTCGAAGAGCTCAAAATCAAACCAGCCATTTGTGATCAGCGCGTGCCGGGAACTTCGCTGGATCTCCAATTCACCGGGACTCTCCGCCCGGAACAGGAAACCGCCGCCGCCGCGATGCTCGCACACGATACCGGCGTGCTCTCCGCCACCACCGCCTTTGGCAAAACCGTGCTGGCAGCCCACCTCATCGCCGCCCGCGGGGTGAACACGCTGATTCTGGTCCACCGCCAGCAACTGCTAGAACAATGGATCGAACGCCTGTCCTCTTTCCTCGGCGTACCCGCCAAGTCCATCGGCCGGCTCGGTGGCGGCCACAAAAAACTTACGGACGGAATCGATGTCGCCTTGATCCAAAGCCTCGTCCGCAAGGGCGTCGTCGATGACCGCGTGGCGGACTACGGGCATTTGGTCATCGACGAATGCCACCATCTATCTGCCCATAGTTTCGAACTCGTGGCCCGCCGTGCCAAGGCCCGCTTCGTGCTGGGGCTTTCCGCTACCGTAGCAAGAAAGGATGGCCATCATCCGATCATCTTCATGCAATGCGGCCCCGTCCGCCATCGCGTCGATGCAAAACAACAGGCGGACGCCCGGCCATTCACCCATCATGTCATCGTCCGTCCCACCGGCCTCCGCCCGATGACCGATCCCGATCCGGATCGCCGCGTGGAATACCAGAACCTCTGTGAGGAAATCATCCGCTCGGAGCGACGCAATGCCATGATCCGCGACGACGTGGTCGCCGCCCTCCGCGAAGGCCGCTCGCCGCTGGTCCTAACCGAACGCACCGAACACATCGCCACTCTGGCGGATCTGATCCGTCCGCACGCCCCGCACCTGATCATCCTGCAAGGCGGCATGGGTCGGAAATCCCTGCGTGAGGCGATCGCCCAACTCGCCGTCGTCCCGGAAAACGAAACGCGGGTCGTCATCGCTACCGGCAAATTCGTCGGCGAGGGCTTTGACGACTCCCGGCTGGACACTCTTTTTCTAACCATGCCGGTTTCCTGGCGCGGCATCATCGCCCAATACGCCGGACGCCTTCACCGACTCCATGACGGCAAGCGCGAAGTGAGAGTCCACGACTACGCCGATCTCGACATCCCGATGCTCTCCCGCATGTTCGACAAGCGTTGCGCCGGT
>JBGSOI010000196.1:0-47570 GCA_041739215.1 Akkermansiaceae bacterium | reverse complement strand
CGATCTGGGAGACGGGCTTGCCGGTGTGGGTGAGTTCGACGGCCTGGGCCTTGAACTCGGCGGTGTAACGTTGGCGTGGCTTAGATTTCATCTGGACGGATTGTGGAGGTGGGTGGTCCAGAAATCTAGCTCACCTCACTCGCACAGATGAGTTTCAAGGGCATCCTCGACCACGTCACAGCCAGCCACGAATCGTTCGTCATCCACCGGGGCAAGCCGCGTTGCCAGGCAAACCACCGCAATGGACTGATAGAAACATGTGCTACAAAGCTACTGGTTATTCGTCCCCACCGGACCGAACCCCGAGCCATCAAGCGAAGACCGAAGAACTTTCCACTACTCACCTCTCCCCGTGGAGAATACGTGGAGATTCCTCATCGTGGAAAGCAATCCAAAGCCGCTTAATTACGTGCCATTCGGGTCTGTCACCAAATACCACCTATCACTATCGCTGCAAGGCCTCCAATATAAACGGAACCACTTATGGAACTGACTCCATCTTCACGACGGCAAGCACGCCGATTGTAACGACAGGTCCAGCGATAAATATTGGCGATATCGGTGCCACACTCGGCGGAACCGTGGTGACTGGGGGCGGTCTTTGCTATCCCGGGATCCAGTGGGGCAAGACGACCTCTTATGGATCAGCGACATCATTCGGTTCAAATTTGGCGGGAAGCGGGCCAATCCAGGTTCAGCGAGGTGCCGGGCCACTCGAACCCTCCACCACTTACCATTTTCGTCTCGTCGTCTACGATGGAATAACCACCATTTATGGAGAAGACAGAACCTTCACAACGTTGCCCCCTTTCACTCTTCCTAATATAAATATTACCCGGGTCAACTACGCGGGATTCGGTATTCTTGACCACCAGCGACCCTATGTTTCGTCCAATTTCGCACTGGTGGTCGCGTCTTTCAACACCGGTGCCCTGCCTGCCCGTTTGGCATTTGAGTATGGAACTAGCCCTCTCTACGGTTCTGAAGCTGTCAGCGGGCAAATCTTTCCAGCTCTCTACCCAGTAGATTACATGATTTGTGCAATCAGTGGACTCACGCCGAACACCACCTACCATTTCAGAAGTAGAGTAACCAGCGATCTCGGCACGGTTTATAGCGAGGACAATACCTTCACGACATTGAGCCCTCCGGCAATAATCACCAAAGATGCAGCGCTGGTTACCGCAACTGATGCGGTATTGCGTGGCTCGCTGGATCCAAAACTTTGGCTTTACTACCCGGAATTTGAATTTGGCACCACACCCGCATTCGGTTTCACTCCAACTCTTTCGCTTCCCAGCATAGTAGATGGGTATCAAATGGGTCTTCCCTTGGACCTGGCGCATAACATTTCGGCGTGCGCCACCCAGCTTCAGCCCGAAACCACGTATTACTATCGCCTCAAAGCAAAGACCGCCCTTTCCGGGGAATGGCAGTATCACTATGGTCCAGTCCAAAGCTTCACCACCTTGGCAAACGGCGCACCGGCTTTCGGCTATGCAGTGAGAACAATGAAAAATAATTCCGTCACGCTTGGCGATGGAATCCTGCTTACAAACATCACTGACGCTGCGGATCTTGCCTTGGCTGTTTCTGGCGCAGCATCTTCGAGTAGTCGAGGAGGCAGTGTAACAAGAGGTTCTGCTGGTGTCACTTATACGCCTCCAGCAAATTTTATCGGGCTAGATACGTTCGCCATGACCATTTCCGATGGCTTCGGCACCCCCCACGGGGGACTGATTACTGCAATCGTTGGGAATGGTTCCGAATCCATGGATGGAGCTACCCAACTCGTCATGCATGGTGGTATTGCAACACTGGTATTCCCTGGCATAGCTGGTGCCAGCTATGCCATACAACGTAGTACGGATTTGCTCACCTGGAAAACATTACAATCCGTGATCGCGGCCGAAAATGGCATGATCCCGTTTACCGATCCAAATTCTCCTTCCGGTTCCGCTTACTATCGGACCAGTCGCGATTAATCTATTATTTGGATACTCTCCCCGTATGACCTTAATGAAATGAACCCACGCGCCAACCAATAGCGTCGGACATGCCCACCTATTTCATATTCGAAGCAAGAACAGCTTCTCGGCGGTTGGACTCCCTTTGGCTGGTGGAGAATAGAACTTGCCGGACTTCCCACAGCCGCTTGACTCATTACGGTTTGTTTCATCCTCCATTTCGCCACTCAACGGAAAAAGACCGCCTACATCAAACCAAACACTCCAACGCCATGTTGCCTTCGTTCCACTCACGCCATGCGGGGTGCATCTGCCTCCTACGGCAGATGTCGTTTCAGGAGCCGCTAGCGCGCCCAAAGCATTCGCTTCGGAGCGCTGTTCCGGTCAACCACGGAAAGTCCTGTTTGGTGCCATTACGGACTTCCGGCAAGCATTCGGTAAGGGATGCGACTGTTTCCTGCGATGGAAGTCAGTGAAGGTCGGTTTCGAGTGGGTGTCAAACCGGCCATGACGTTCATCCGGCGAAACCCATCCGATTGGACGTCTAGGCAGCGGCGGAATTTTCCGACAGCGTGCGAAAGTGTCACTCTGGATTGTCGCGAAGTCTTCGTCAGAGGGCAAGGGATGGTTTCAGGGTCAGTATGAACCACAGGAAACCATCATGAAAAAACCCACTCCACTGATCTCCTTATGTCTAACGTTGTTATCGGCCCATCCGCTCATCGCTGTTGCGGTTGATCATCCCCTGGCCAATCCGAGTTTTGAAGCGCCGGCTCTGAGCAGCGGCAATTCCTGGTTCGCCGGTGTCAACGGCTGGGGCTACACCGGATCTCTCGGCACGACTTACTCCGCCCCATGGGTGTCCGGACACCCGGCTCCCAACGGCAGCCAGTTCCTCTATGGAGCGGCCGACGATTGGCAGCTCTTCCAGCAAACCGGCACGATCCAGGCGAATACCCGTTACTGGATGCAGGTATCGCTTTATCCGTTGTCCAGCGGGACCAACCGCGCGGACATCGTCATTGAGGAAACCGACTCCTATGCGGCGACATTCGCAGTAGCCTATCATCAGCCGACGTGGGACCCGACTCGCAAAGACTTCCAGCTTCCTGCCGGACAGTGGACCACCGTGACAATCGGCTTTAACAGCGCCGAGTGGGCTTCCATGGTGGGGCACAATTTCCGCATCCGTATCCACGGCTACAACCTCGCGGTGGATAACGCCCGCCTGATCGTGGACAACGAAATTCACAGCTTTCATATCGCCAACAACGGGAACGACAGCACGAACTCCGGCATGTCTTCAGCGAGCCCATGGCAGACGTTCAACAACTTGGGCGCATGGCTGCCGCTTTCGCCGGGTGAGCGCGTACTGCTCAAGCGGGGAGATACTTTCAATCAGGAACTCAATCTGAAAGGGAAGGGGAACAGCGCCGCACCCATCGAGCTGACGGCGTATGGCACGGGAGCCAATCCAATCATCAGTCGCAGCGATCTGGCAAACGATCTTTGTGTGGTTTGGAACAACGCTTCCCACGTCCGGATCAACCAGATTGACTGTCGGAACTCGAAATTGGGCATCTATTTGCGCTACGACAACGATCCGAACAACTACGACGTCCGGATCGATTCCTGCAACTTCAAGGACATGACCGACGGCACCCTGAGTCCGGAGAACCACAATTACGAATTCGCCTACAGCGATGCCATTTTCCTGGGTGGGCACGATTGGATCAGTAATCCCACCACCAGCACCTACTACACATTCCTCGATGGATTGACGATCACCAACTGCATCGCCGAAAATACCGCCCATGGATTCGGCACCGGTTGGTACTATCCGGCCATGTATCGGAGCCGGTTGAAAAACCTGGTCATGGAAGACAATCTGGCCATCAACTGCCTCAATGGCTGGGCCTCGCTCATCAGTGTGGACGGTGGCTGGATGAAGCGCTGCCACAGCGTGGGAGGCGGTGGCAAGGACACCTGGGCCGGGACGACGCTGGGCATGATCCAGAGCAGTCAGAACTACCTGATCCAGGACTGTGAGTTTGCATACTGTGACCGTGCCCAGGCAGGTGACGGGTCGGGAATGGATTTCGAAGGCAATACGATCAACGTAACGTTTGACCGCAACACGGTTCATGACAATGACGCGTCGGGATTGCTCATCCTGTCCACAGAAGGCCCTCATCAGAATCTGGTGATCTCGAACAACACTTTCTACAGCAATGCGCGGGACCCCTGGAACAGCGAGATCAACAGCGAAATCCAAGGGAGCCAGGCATCCCATACCGGCTGCTCGATCATCAACAATGGAATTTACCGTTCCAACACCGGCATCAGTTTCTTTTCGCCCGGCTCGAACTGGACAGGATTCACCATCAGCGGCAATCGCACCTCGGAAGCTCCGTCATTTGTCAACCGGTCGCGCTGGTGGAATTTCGACAGCACCGGGAATCTTGAGGGCTGGAATGGCTTCAACCAGTGGAGCAGCAACACGGTCAGCGCCGGGAACTTGTACGGGCTCTCGACTGGGGTTGATCCGTATGCCTATTCCGCCCCGACCTTCACCAGCATGACCATGAATCCCTTTGTCTGGGTCCGGATGAAACAAAGTGCGGGGACGACGGGTCAGGTCTTCTACATCACTGAGGAAGATTCAGTCTGGAATGGAGCCAAGTCCGTCTTCTTCACGGTCAATCCGGATGGTCAGTATCACGACTACTTCGTCGATCTCGATCAGCCGGGAGCCAACGGAGTGATTACCCAAGTTCGACTGGACCCGACCGGTGTTTCCGGTTCGAACATGGCCATCGACTTCGTGCGCATTACCAACAGCACGGACTTGGGGCAACCGGCACCCCCTGCAGTGCCCGCCACTCCGCTTGAAATGTCTTTCACTTCGTTGGCTGCCGAGGATGGTTATGTTCTTGAGTCGGCCCGAAACAGCGGAGTTGGAGGTTCGAGAAACAATACAGGAACCACCTTCCCGATTGGCGATGATCCCGGCAACCGCGCCTACCGTCCGGTCCTGTCGTTCGACACTTCCTCCATCCCGGACAATGCGACCATCGTCGAAGCCACGATCAGTATCACTCGCATCGGCAACATTACGGGTACGATCCCGATCGGCGTCGCGGTGAAGACGTTCGGAGATTTGCTGGTGGATGTGGTGAACGGGTCGCTCAATGGGAGCTCAGCGCTGGAAAATGCGGATTGGCAGGCCGTTCCTACCAAACTTGCCGCGAGCAAGTTCGCCTGGCCGGCTTACTACGCTAACATGGCCCTCAACAGCCGCTTGGAGGCGGCCGACCTGGGTCTTATCAAGAAAACCGGCAAGACCCAATACCGCATCCGCTACGAGATCGATGATGACAACGACAACACGGCGGACTATGTGAGTTATGCGAGCTCCAATCACGCCACTGTTGCCTATCGTCCCAAGCTAAAGGTGAAATACACCGTTCCTTGATTACTGCTTCAACGAAAATGTTTGACCCGGAAGCAACTACTATTGCACAGGTGTTAGCGGTATTTTACCTGCACGCCTCAAAGAATCCGCCGAACCCAAATAATTGGAATCCATGCACCAAAGTCTTTTTGCGTTGTTAGTCGCTTTGACAGGAACTCTTTCTGCCCGACCATTCACCGATGTTGGTGGAAAAGTGATCGAGGCGGAGTTCGTCAGTATCGTCGGAGATCAGGTGACTATTTCCAGAGATGGCCGCTCGTACACCCTGTCCTTCAACCGTTTCAGCGTGGCTGATCAGGACTACATAAAGTTACAATCATTAAAATCATCTGCCACCTCCCTACAACCAAAAGCTGAGGGTAAAATCGTGCTTGCCGGCAAGGAGCTCGTCCTGAATGGGGCACTCAATCTGATCGAAGCTCCGCTGAACGAGCAAACTTTGAAGAAGACGCGAAGGAATAAAGAAGTGACGGGAATCAAAATTGGGCTCGTGCTGCCGTCGACTTTCGATCCCGCTGTTCCGCAGAAAGTTCTATGGGTGAGTGCTGCGGTCAACGGTGACGGCGAGCGCAAGGCAGGAAATCTCGACGCTATTTCTCCGTATGCTGAAACGGCAGTGCCAGAAGGTTGGGCGATTATCACGGTCGATTGCAATCTAGGCAATCCTCTTGACGGGAATGACGGACATGCAGACATCGACCAGGCAATTCAGCATCAAGCGGTCGCTATGCTCTCGGCAGAGTGGCCGGCGTTTCGTAAGTCAATTTTCGTTTGTGCCGGCTTCTCCGGTGGTGCTAAATCCTCATTCTATCGAGTGGGGCAACTTGCTACCGCGGATCTCTCAGTGAGTGGACTTTTCCTAGGTGGTTGCAATGAGAATAAAACTGAGGCGGCGAAAACCGAAACGAAAGTGAGTGGTAGCACTCTCCGTAAGATAAAGGTCTTCGTCAGCAACGGTACCAGCGACGAAATCGCACCACCGGTTGCGGGCGAACGCGTGGGAAACAGCGCAGATAAGGACTTCGGTGAAGTCAAAATCGAAACTTATGATGGCGGGCATGTAATCTCAAGTGATCATTTGAAAGCCGCTTTAACCTGGTTTTCCACGACGGAAAAAGTCGTCGATTGAGGCGTGAGACACGCGAAACCTCATGATTGCAGACCGGGGGCTTTTTTTAGGTCGAACCCGAAGCTGTTTTCGGTTGGAGTCACGTGGAATCAGACAGGGCATTTCGTCCCACCCGGGGCAGGTTCGCCTGCTCCTGCCTCCTCGACAAGCCTACGGCACCTTCCGATTAAACCGGGAATTCTGGGTTGGTGCCGTGACGAGCATCCGTTTGGACGTATTGACCTTTGGTCAGACATTAAGCACCATCCATACGGATGAAGTTCCAACCAATCTTGCTGCTTGCGTTCAGCGGGTCCTCCGCACTCAGCGAGATTGCGGTCCTTGGGGTGGAATGTCGGGCTTCGCCGTCCATCGAATATCCGATCCAGGCGTCGGAACCCTTCGCGCTACGAGTATTGTTGCCACCAAATGTCACCCCTGCTCAAATTCACGCGGAAGTTTTTCAAATCGCCGGCAGCAGCGCGCAACCGCTGCCTTGCAAGATCGCCATCGTCACATCGCCGGATGATCCACGAATCGGTATCGTGAAGCTTACACCACCGGCGGTCGCTCGCGTCACACGTCTTGCTCTTCGGGTTCAAAACGGCGGCACGATCAATCTTCTCGTTTATCCTGCTCCAAAGGACCGCGCGGATCGGCCTGCCCTCGTTGATGCACTTAGGGCAAGCGGTATAAAGCTGGCTGTTTGCGGACGATCCACAGAGCTGCGTGCTTTTCTCTCGACCCATGCGCTTGAATTTGAAGACCATGGGACCGATGCGCCTGATACCCTCACTTCGGGAACTCTACTCATCGGAGAGCTTCCGACCGAGGATTGGAAGAAGCTCACCATTGCGCCCGCAAAAGGTGGGATGCTTGCCTTTGTGACTGATTCATCAACCATGCCGGGCGTATACTCTTACTCACAAATCACCAAAGTCACTCTGCCACTGCTGTCATCTTTGGCTGCCGATCCACGCGCCGAGCAAACTCTTTTCACCCTACTTCTCACAGCTTTTTCGTCGTCTAGTCCTTGAACTCAGATCCGTTGCAATCGTATGAAATCATCCTTTATTCCAAGTTTCCTCGTCGTTGCATTGCTTTGCGCCGCTACCACCTTCGCTGAACTCGCTGCGGGGGAAACTGCGATGCCTTTACCCACCGCTGTTTTGGACTTTGAGGCGAGCGATCGCAGCTTGGAGAAAAAGGGTTCTGATGTCGGTGTATTGCTCAACGCTATGCTCTCCACCAAATCCGCCGTGTTTCTGGTGGAACGGCAGGAAGTGGAAAAGATTCTCGCCGAGCAGGAGCTAGGCCTAGCAGGAACGATTGCGCCTGAATCCGTGGCTAAGATTGGCGCACTGATCGGTGCCAAGGTCCTCATCACCGGTCGCATCTTTGAGACAGATGGCAAGGGCTTCCTCGTGGCCAAGGTCATCGGCACCGAGACCGGACGTGTGTTTGGTGAAACGGCAACCGCTCCATCTCTTAACACCTTGGACGCCCAAGTCGCGGTCCTGGCAGAAAAGATCGCCGCCACTCTAGCAAAACAATCGTCGGAACTGGTGGCGAAGGTTGAGGATCCTGCTGTCCGCATCGAACGCATGAAAAATGCGCTATCCGGTAAAACTCCACCTGCCGTGCTTGTGACGATTCCGGAGCAGCATCTTGCCAGGTCCGTCAAGGATCCCGCCGTGCAGACGGAGCTGATGAAAACCCTGCAAGAAGTAGGCTTTGAGGTCGTCACCGCCGCTGCCGCCGTTGGCCGTAACGACGTGGCGACGATCACAGGTGAGGCGTTCAGTGAATTAGGAATGCGTCGCGGGAATCTCGTGTCCTGCCGCTCCCGCGTCGAGGTCACCGTGAAGGACGCCAGCGGTAAGCTCCTCGCAAGTGATCGCCAAATGGACGTCGGTGTGGACATTTCAGAACATATCGCCGGTAAAAAGGCACTCGAAGCCGCCGCGCTCAAACTCGCGGATCGTCTCGTCCCCATGCTGGTGAAATGATGCGGTTGCCGTGTCATTTCCCAGGTGTTTTCATCGCCCTGGCACTTTTCGTCGGTAGCGCTGGCTCCGCTTTTTCCGCAGTCAAACTTGCAGTCTGGGGGACTGAAGACCAGCGGAATACCACGGCCTCTTTGATCGCGGAACTTTCGAGAAATCCCGATGACTATGCCATCCTTGAGCGTGAGGAGCTCGAACGTGCCGTGGCGGAAGCAGCACTTCCGGCGCATGGACTCACGCTCGCAAAAACAATGGAAGCTGGGCGCTTGTCAGGTGCAAATGGTGTCCTGTGGGTCGAAGGTGGAAATATAGGTGGGCGGCAGGTTGTGATCACCCGCCTGTGTGCGGTCGCGTCAGGTGTCGTCGTTGGGTGGCAAATCGACGACGGCCCCTTGCCTGACCCGGAGGGTTGGGCACGAATCATGGCGAAACGCATCGAGGTTTGGCGCGCCAAGCTCGCCATCCCCCGTGACCGCGCGGTGGCGCTTTCTATCGTCGATATTCGCAGTGCGACGGAATCTGAAACATCCAATCAGAGCGGCCAAACGCTGCGCACTTTGTTGGGTTCACGGCTGACGGCAGAGCCGGAACTCTTCGTGCTTGAACGCTGGCGCCTGGAAGAACTTGCATGGGAACGCGTGCTTGCCGGAGACCCACTTCCGGGATTTTGGAACGGATCATGGTTGCTAGATGGTTCGGTCACGGAAGCCGGCGGGCAAGTTGAGCTATCGATGAGGCTCCGGACTTCTGCCGGTAAGGAGCTACGCTGGACCCGCCGCGGTAGCAACAAGAACTCGACGCGACTTGTGACTGAAATCACAGCCGATATTCGAGAGCGACTCACGGCAGGAAAGCCTCTGAGTGCGTGGGATTCGCAATCTGAAGCTAAGGAGTTTCTAGCAGAAGCCGAATGGGCGGCACGGTGGAACCGCGATGCCCAAACGTTGCAAGCCTCCGAGGCGGCGGTCGCGTTGGGGCTGGATTCAGTCCCGATTCAGCGTCTGCGCTATTTGGCTAGCAGCAGACTCGCAGGCAAGGCGGTTGGTGACGTGCATCGCCCGCTATCTCCGTTCGGCATCACCTTGCCAATTACGGTGATGCCCAGGAAATCAGCTATCGAACAAATCTTGAGAGCCATTGCGCTTTACAATGATTTCCGAAACAGCCCTGCGGGTATCGAGTGGTTCAAGCGTCAGCCAAATGCAATCTCCGCAAACAATCTCTCGGTGCCACCAGATGCGGTCATACTCCTGAACAATGCCTCCCGTATTCTGTGGAGTGCGTATTTTGCCATGCCGAGTGGTAGTGTGCGGGCAGCTCCTCCTGAAGTGGTTCGGTTGCGCGGTGAGGCGCGGGCTCTATTTGAACGCGAATTCTCACGGATCGAGAAACACTTTCATCCTCAACGATCGGACCATACTTTTCCAATTGATCGTGGCGGCCGCAGATGGCCTGATGCATTGGATACTTTGCCCTTGGTTGGGCTCGTCTGGGGTTCCCTGTGGGCGGAGTGCTCCACGGACCAGGAAGCTTTAATTCGTAAAATCATTGGAAATCAGCCGGCAAATGACAAAGGGTTCTACGATGATGTTTGGCAAGTGATTTCCTCTGGCAAAGGCACATGGGAAGTCGATTGGAAGACTCACGATGCTTCCCGCGCGATTGGCAATTGGGAACGTTTCTATTGTGATCTTCTCAAAGAACAGTCTCTTTGCTCGCAGTTCGCCGCTGCCATCTGGTTGTTATCTCCGAGCACCAAACTGTCTGTGGAAGGCGGACAGCCTAACCGGTTGGTGCTGCCAGAAGGATTCTGGTCACCTTTTGCCAATCACTTGGATGCCATCCATGAGGGTCGCCTGCCTGTCGAGTATTTTATGGAGATCCTCATTCAGGGGGGTGCAAGTATTCCGCTACCCGTCGTTGATGAACTGGTCGAAAAGTTAGTCATTCTGCTAGCAGGGCCGGGAGTCATACCGGCTTCGTTGCTGCGGGTGACATACTACATGCCGCTCCATCCCAGTCACAAAGACCGTTTGAGTGCCGTCTTGAAGCAGAAAGTTTCGATTTCCGGGTCGAAAGTCCTCGGAGAAGGTCTAGAACAACAAAATATCCTCGCCTACCTGAAAGCGCTGGGCGTCGGAACTGCGGATATTGTGCCGACAGAGCGAGCATTGCCGAATGCAATCAAACCCATGGTCCGGCAAGGTCGCGTTGAGGCCCGTGCTGCCTGGTTAGAGCCGGGCGGCCATGGCATCCGCTGGGTTTCCCTGATCGATGAGAATCTGTGGGTGATAGCAGCACTGCCGCCAGAGGGGAATTTCCGTGCGCCTTCGCGATATGTTTTGGGGAAAATCACCCTTCCTGGTCTGCAGGCGGAAGAAGTCCTCACTTGGGAAAATAAGAATCCCGGGGAAATGACTTACGCGAATGATTTTCCCTCCTTTGCTCTGTTGGCGGGGGCGATTTATTCATGGGAAGGCAAGATGCTTTGTCGTCGGAAAATCGCCGGTGGCCAGCGCGAGACCATACCCCTTCCGATCACTGAGCGGCCGAATTTATGGGCGGTGAACGGAATGCTTTATCTCGGATTGAACTCGGGAGGCGTGCTGCGTGTGAATCCCGAAAACAATGAATGGGAGTTGCTGGCCAACAGCAAACGGCGACCGGCTCAGGGAATCCTGGATGATTGTCCACCCTATCAAGTGGAGCACATCTGGCAGGATCCGCGGCGTGGACTTAGCGTCATGATCGGCTCTGTACATTCGTTCGATGAAAAGAGTCGCCAATGGAGTGGTTCCAGACGGGTTGATTATATGAGTTACAAAAATCCGTTTGATCGGACTCAGGCGTTTGAGAGTTTGTATGATATGGCGAATGTCTGCGCACCGGACAGAAGTTTGACGGTGAATTTATTGTTAGGCGACGTGGATCGCATCGGCGCCATTTCCACCCGGAATTTCGATGCGGGAACTTACTTTGGCGGACAGCCTCCGCTGGAAAATGGCCTTCCACAATGGGATCTGGTCGGATACATGACCGAAAAGAAGGATCTCTGGGCTCTTTTCCATCACCTTGCAAAGCCGGATAGTTCCCCTCATCTGGTCTGGATACCCGAGCTTCCCCGCGAGACGATCGCCATCGAAGTGAGGTTTCCCAAGGAAGCGCTGGCGCGAATTCCAGCCTCCTCCTCCCAACTCCAAGGAGGTTTTGTTTTTGGCGAACCGGTGAGAATGATTTCCAGCCATCATGGATTGGCATTTTACCAAGCCCGCTTTCCCGCCCTGTGGTTTATTTCACGGAAAGATCTCGCCGCCGCCGGAGTGAGCCACCTAGATTCCCAATGATTCCTTTCTCCGTATCTCGAAATCAAAATTGATTTAGTGCACGCCAGTCTATTGATCGCATGAAGTATTCCACGCACGTAGTAAATCCGGATCTAGTCCTAATCGGTAGTGGGGTGATGTCCGCGAATCTGGGGGCGATGCTCAAACGACTGGAACCCAGCCTATCGATCCAAGTGTATGAAGTGACCGAAGAGTTGTCCCAGGAAAGTTCCGATGGTTGGAACAACGCAGGGACCGGACATGCGGGTCTTTGCGAACTGAGCTACACGCCGGGACGCGAGCCGGATGGCACGGTGAATGTGACAAAACTCATCGAGATATTCGAGCAGTTCGAGCAGACGAAGCAGTTCTGGGGATACTCGGTGGCAAGTGGAATGGTGGATAATCCGCAGGATTTTATCAATCCGGTTGCTCATCTCAGCTTCGTCCATGGGGCCGACATGGTGGATTTTCTCCACGAGCGGTACAAGGGAATGGCCGCACATCATTTTTTTAAAGGCATCGAGTACACCACCGATCGTGAGACGATCCGCGGTTGGGCACCGTTGCTTGTGGAAGGTCGCGGGGATGAACCGATCGCGGCGACCAAGATGGACAATGGCACCGATGTGAACTTCGGCGTAGTTTCGCGGAAATTGCTCCACTGGCTCAGTGAGCAGAATGGTTGCGGTGTCGCTAGCAATCACCGGGTGATCGGACTCAGGAAAGTGGGAAAAACTTGGGAAGTCCGTGCCAAGGATTTGGCGACGGGTGAAGTCCGCACGAGCCTTACAAAGTTTGTTTTTGTGGGTGCGGGCGGCGGCAGCCTGCCGCTATTGCAAAAGGCAGGTATTTCAGAAGCAAAGGGCCTCGGCGGCTTTCCCATTGGCGGGCAATGGCTGATCTGTGATAACCCCGATATTGTAGCGAAACACCGGGCAAAAGTTTACGGGCAGCCACTGGACGCCGCGCCCACCATGGCTGTTCCTCATCTTGATACCCGGATTCTCAATGGCAAACAGACTCTCCTTTTCGGTCCATTTGCTTCGTGGACGACAAAGTTTCTCCATAAAAAAGGGAGTTGCACCGACCTGCCATTCTCGATCCGTCCGGACAATCTGTTCACGCTGCTCAACGTGGGTATCCGGAATCTCGATCTGGTCCGCTATCTCGTGCGGCAAGGCACGCAGAGCATGAGGAACCGGATGGAGGTGTTGCGCGTTTTCTATCCGGCTGCACGGACCGAAGACTGGAAATTGATCGATGCAGGGATCCGGGTTCAAGCCATCAAGGAGACCGACGGGAAGGCTGGCATCGTGCATTACGGGACGGAAGTCATCACCGATGCGGATCGCAGTATTTCCGCTTTGCTCGGTGCGTCTCCCGGAGCCTCGGTGTGTGTCAGCATCGTTCTCGAAGTCGTGAAGCTTTGTTTTCCACACCTGCTGGCTACGCCGGAGGGTAAAGCACGAATGAAGGAAATGATCCCGACATGGGACATCGATATGAAAAGGCCTGAAAATGCGGAGGTGTTTCTACGAATTCAACGCATGGTCGATATGAATCTCAACTTGGCTCCCGCCGCGGCGGAAAAAACGTGAACCTCAAGTTTTCATGCTACGGCATAGAAAGCATCGAATTATCCCTACCCTCATGAGCAACTTGATTCCTAAAGTTATTTGGTCACTCGTTGTCCTGGGATCGGGACTGTCCGACGCGCAGATTCCAGCGGTGCCGAATGGCATCCCCAATGTTACACAAGTTCCCGGTAAATTGCTCTACCGATCCTCCACGCTTCAGAACCGGATCACCAACATCGCCTATCACAACGGAACTTTTTACACCAACACTGTCACAGGCTCTGATCGAAAAGTCTGGCGCTTCACCAATCCTTCGAACGTCGGCTCCTTCTCTCAGGACACCACGCGGAACAATGATAACATCCCGTTACTCAACGAGCACGGAAATCACGCCCACACGAAGAGCGGCGACTATCTTGGTGGCTCTTACGGCATGGCGATCAAGCGCCAGAGTCCTGGCATAAACATTACCGAGGAGCTGGCGGATTTTCAAATTTTCACCCACTACAGCTTGGAAGGCCACGCGCTCTACTGGCCATGGCGGCTGCCTTTCCACTGGATCCAGTATGGCGGCTTGGAAAGCCCCACGCCCACCCGCATCATCCGCCCCGGCACCACCGGGCCGCGCACCTTGTACGATTGGAACTCGCTTGCGGAAGATGGTGTGACGGGCAACTCTATTTTGTTAGGAAATCTGCTGTTCGTCACTTCGGACGAATCCTCCCTCGGCATCCTTTGTTACGACATCTCGCCGGTTTTCAACGTCCCCGCCGAAAAACCCGTCCTGCTGGATAAGCTCACCGGCGACTTCGGTGCCTACATCGCCGTGCCTTTCGAGCACTACATCGTCCTCGCCCGCAGCAATGTGGACAAGGTGGAGATCGTCGATTTCAGCGATCCCACCGACCTCCGTCACGTTGCGTCCATCGACGTGAAAGGTAATCCTGCATGGGCAGGTGATGTGAATGTCCCCTACACCCAGGCGCAGGACAATTTCATTTTCACCAAGCGCCACAAGATCGACATGGACAGCTTCACGCCCGTGCTGGAACTCGATCAGGCGGGTAACAATCGCCCGGCCGGATCGGTGGCCGGCATCGTCGATACCAGCCAGTACATGAAGCCCATCGGGAATTTGCTAGTCACCGGCGGTTACAGTTTCGAGCAGTCAGACCGCCTCGCCATCTGGGCGCACCAGGCAGCGCCGGATACCCGCAGGCCATACGTCGGCTACCACGTCCCGCGACCTGCCCAGACCAATTTCCCGCTGGGTGCTCCTATCAGTCTGCTCGTTCATGAGGCTTTGGAGTCCTACACCATTATCAACGGCGTCACCGTTATCCTGCGCGAGGTCGGCACCACCACGGCGCTCGATTGCTGGACGAGCTTCGCCCACGACGGAGTCCTAACACTCACGCCGAAAGTCTATCTTCTGCCTGACAAATCCTACGAGGTCATCGTCACCGACGGTGGCATCAAGGACGCGCTGAACAACGGCATCGAGCCCTACACCTTCAGTTTCTCAACCGGTGCCGGAGCAGCCGGAGGAAATGCGTCGCCGGTCATTGGAGCTTTCGCCGCGAGTCCTTCACCCGCCGCGCCTGGGGTGGTTGTTGGTTTCACTTCGACGGCCAGCGATCCCGAGAACGACGCGCTTCAATACCGCATCAACTACGGCGATGGCGGCGTCACCACCGCGTGGGGATCCGGCTCCGCCTTCAGCCACGCCTACGCAACGGCTGGCCATTACGTCGTGAAGCTGCAAGTCCGCGATCAGAAGCCCGGCGGTGCAGTGTCCGTCGTTTCGAAGGATCTCACGGTCACCATCGGCAGTGCCCCCGTCGGTCCAACGCCTACAAATTCGTCAACCATCGCGCTCGATGCTCTGAACCGCCGCGTCTGGTGTGCGAACTCGGATGCCGATACAGTTTCGATCCTGAGCGCCGACACCGGCCTCAAGACCGCGGAATTCGATCTCCGCGCAGTGCTCGGCGAGACCAGCAGCATCGACCCGCGAAATGTGGCGCTGGATTCATCGGGGAATGCGTGGGTCACTTGCCACGACATCGATTGCGTCGCAGTCCTGAATTCTGCGGGATCGCTGTTAGGAAGGGTCAATACCGGCTACGGCAGCGCACCACTCGGTGCCTGTGCCACTCCGGCGGGCGACGCGGTTTTTGTCACGCTTACCGGCAGCGGAGTGGTGAAGCGCTATTCCGCATCCACCCGGCTGGAGACCGGCAGCCTCGTGCTTGGGCCAACACCTCGCGCCATCGCGATCACTGGAAACGGATCGCGCGTGCTCGTCACCCGCCACCTGTCCGAGTCTAACCGTGGTATCGTTTGGGAAATTTCCAACACCACCCCGCTCACGCTCGCCCGCACTTTCAAATTCACCCGCAATCTAACTCCAGATTCTTCCAACAACGGCCGGGGCATCCCGAACCAACTTGCCGGCATCACCATCAGCCCGGACAACAATCAGGCGTGGATTTCCGGCTCGAAAATGAACGATGAGCACGGGCTCTTTTTCACCGGTCGCTCAAACACCGACAACGCCGTTCGTGCGATGGTGGTCCGCCTCGACCTGAATTCTGGCGACCGTGACGACAGTGATAAAAGGCTCGATGTGGACAACAGTGAATCTCCTACCAGCGTCGCGTTTTCGCCCATCGGCGACTGGGCATTCGTCACCCTCCAAGGCAACAATCAGGTCGCCGTCTATGACAACTTCGCGCTCAACGCCGGTGCTTCAAAAGCCACCCGCTGGCGCTTCAACACCGGCCTCGCGCCCCAGGGCCAGGTCTTCGATGTCGCGTCGAAGAAGCTCTTCGTGAATAACTTCATGTCGCGCGAAGTGTCCATTCACGATCTCACTACCTTCCTCTCGCAAGGCGCGCGTACAGGATCCGTCGTGAAAACCGCAGCCGTCGCCAGTGAGAAACTCGCGCCTAACATCCTCGCTGGAAAGCAGACCTTCTACAACGCCTCACTCAAAAACGGCAACGGCGAGGATGCCATCGGGCGCGATACCTACGTCAGTTGCGCCACTTGCCACACCGATGGCGCGCAGGACGGCCGCGTCTGGGATTTCACCCAGCGCGGCGAGGGCTTCCGCAATACCATCGACCTCCGCGGCCGCATCGGCATGGGTCATGGCAACGTCCACTGGTCCGCGAACTTCGATGAGATCCAGGATTTCGAGAACGACATCCGCGACCACTTCGGCGGCACCGGCCTGATCGCAGCGACCACCGTTTCCTCCCCGCTCGGCACGGTGAAGGCCGGGCAAAGTATATTGCTCGATAGTCTAGCTGCCTACATCTCCAGCCTCGGGCGTGATACCTTGCCAAAGAGTCCATATCGTACTGCGAGCGGCTCACTCTCCGCTCCTGCCATCGCAGGACAGGCGGTATTCAACAGCCAGAATTGTGCGAGCTGTCACGGTGGCGGGCAGATGACGGATTCCACGGGTGGCTTTGGTGTCGCGCCCACCTTGCACGATGTCGGCACTCTCCGCACGACCTCCGGCGGCCGCCTCGGCGCGGGATTGCCCGGTATCGATACGCCCACGCTGGCCGGCATTCACGCCACCGCGCCTTACTTTCACGATGGCTCGGCACCGACACTCGCGGATGTTTTCAAAGTAGCGGGGGGTGTTACCTATCAGGCAGAGGATGGCACCCTTGCCGGCTCCGTGATCCGGCCTGGTTACATCAACATCAACTACTACAATATGGTCCAGAAAGGCGGTCTGGTGGAATGGCAAGGAAGCGGCACCTGGACCATGCCCAATGTCGATGGTGGCGCGGGCGGGACCGGTGCGTTGGAGTTCCGCTTCACATCGGACAGCATCCTGAATCTCGAAGTTCGCGTGAATGGCACGAACTATCCACTCCAAATGCGCGGTCAGAATCCCGGCTGGCAGTTCGATCACTACGTCACCGCGAGGCTTGAAGGCGTCATCCTAAATGCCGGCGCGACTAACACCGTGTCCATCACTCAGTCGCAAACGCTCGGCATCGACTCGATGACCGTCAGCACCGCCGAGCATCTCCTGAAAGCCCAGCCGCACCGCCGCGTGCTCGCACTGGGTGCCACGGATCAGGCAAATCTCATCCAGTATCTCCGCGAGCTGGACGGCAGTTCCATCGCCGCCATCGTCGCGCCCGGAGGACCCGGTAGTGGCGCGTTGATCCAATTCCGCCTGCAGAACGGTCTCGCAGCCGACGGCTCACAGGACGGACTAACACCCGCCGGCGACGGCGTTGCGAATCTCCTGAAGTTCGCCTTCAACATGCTTGGCACCGGAACTGGGCAAATGGGCACGCTAGCCTCGCCAAACGTGTCAATCGTCGGCCCGTCAGGTAACACGGGCCTGCCTCGTATGGGTGTGGATGGCAGCGGAAGACTCACGCTCACCTACATCCGAAGGAGGGCCGGATCGAACCCAGGCATCAGCTATGCCGTGGAGTTCAGCAATTCCATCGGCGCGGGATCATGGGCGGAGAATCCATATGCGACGGAGATCGCTGTTCAAGTTGGCGGCGATTTCGAGAGAGTCACACTGACCGATTCCGTCGAATCCGGCGGGCGGCGATTCGCACGTGTGAGCGTACCGCCGAACTGAGTGAGAGTAGCTCGCAGGGCGCAATCCGGCAGCGCCTATCCAATGGGATGGTTAGGTTGAAAATGTGGATGCGGGCATGGCCCGTGCTGGCGTGGATCTGCAATAGCTGCCGCTCATCAAGAGTTTCATCCGGCTATATCCATGACCATGTCCGCTCCTCAAACCATCACTCACCACACTGATAAGAAAACGTTATGGAAAGTCATCGCCGCCTCATCCGCGGGCACCCTTATTGAGTGGTATGATTTTTTTTTGTTTACGGCGCGCTCGCCACATTGATCGCGGGCCATTTTTTTCCGAAGGATAATCCCACCCTTGCTTTCATGCTCACCTTGGCCACCTTTGCCACTGGCTTCGTTGTGCGCCCGTTCGGTGCCATTGTTTTTGGCCACATTGGTGATCTTGTCGGCCGCAAATACACATTTCTTCTCACCTTGCTGCTGATGGGTGGAGCTACGTTCGCCATCGGACTGTTGCCCGACTACAAGACGATCGGAATCGCGGCACCTATCTGTTTGGTGTTGCTGCGTCTGGTTCAGGGGCTCGCCCTTGGCGGTGAATACGGCGGTGCCGCCACGTACGTCGCCGAGCATACCCCAAGGGCGCATCGCGGGTTCTACACCAGTTTCATCCAGATCACCGCCACCGGGGGACTGTTGCTCGCAATCGTGGTGATTCTGATTATCCGAGAATCCATGGGTGTTGATAAGTTCAATGACTGGGGCTGGCGGCTGCCGTTCGTCCTATCCATCATCCTCGTCGGTCTGTCCTATTACATCCGTATCAAAATGGAAGAGTCCCCGCTCTTCGCGAAAACCAAGGCGGAGGGTAAGCTCGCCGTGAACCCAATCAAAGAGAGCTTCATGAATCCTGAAAACCGCCGGCTTGTGCTTATCGCTCTGTTTGGAGCAACGGCAGGGCAGGGTGTGGTTTGGTATACCGGTCAGTTCTATGCCATGTTCTTCCTTCAGAAAGTGGTCAACATCGGTTATGAAATGTCGCTCATTCTGGTCGCCAGCGCCCTTGTGCTAGGCACGCCATTTTTCGTCCTCTTCGGCAGCCTCTCAGATAAAATCGGCCGCAAGCCGGTGATCCTCGGAGGCCTGTTGCTTGCGGCGGTTCTCTATATCCCGCTATTCATGGGCCTCTCCCATTTCGCCCGACCGCTTAATCATGCGGCGATCATCTCGCTGCTCTTCGTCATGGTGTTGCTCGTGGCCATGACCTACGGTCCCATCGCCGCCTATCTGGTGGAAATTTTTCCCACCCGCATCCGCTACACTTCGATGTCGCTTCCCTATCACGTCGGAAACGGGGTTTTCGGCGGGCTCACACCGTTGATCGCCACCTCGATGGTCGCACAGTTCGGAAACCCCTATGCGGGGCTGGCATACCCGATCAGCATCGCCCTGATCACGACTGTTATTGGGTTCGTCTATCTCAAGGAAAGCCGCCACGCCGAAATGGGGTGAATGGGATATAGGATACCGTTTTGAAATTAAATTGAATAGCTTTTGGCCGGTTGGTGCGTCACGACTCGCTTCTTACTTCTGGGCATTGACTTTCGAGCCCTTGCGCGATTCGGATACCAGAAGGTGCAAACTCGCCGACAGTAGAAGTAACGGCCCGCCATAAACGACAAGCTTCTCAAATTGAAATCCCTGGATCTCTGCTTGGCCAATGATGAAGGTGGTAGTTACTAGGGAAAGCAACAACCAACCAACTACCGCCAAAGCTCGCTGCGCTGAGGCAATAAACTGAAAAACAATGGGGATGTAAGGAATCATCATCACTGGCGCTCCAAAGAAGGTGAAAGCAGATAACGCACAAAGAATGCCAATAAGTATGAGTGCTGCTCTCACTGGATGGTGAAGAAAATTGTTCATGGGCGAATCAATGCGTATTTTCTCAGCGACGTATGTGTGCTCAGCATGGGCACGTTGTAAATGGGGTTCAAGTCCCTTGTTGAAATACAAGAACATGAAAATGGAGAAACCACCATCTGAAGCCAACTCGGGCGCGGGCGACCGCTCCGGGGAAGGAAGACTAGGAGAAAACCGCGAGCTGATGAATAAGAACCACCCTTGTATGGAGCCGTATGCAGGGTGGTGTGGGGCCCGGAAGGTAACCACTCCCGAGGAATCGATTCGGCGAATCTATTAGTTGACATGTTTAACAGTATGCGCCTCCCCACCCGCTCCCGAGCCGACTTACAGCTACCAAATCCGCTGCCGAGCCACACATCAAGATCACAGATGGGAGGGATGTGATGAGGGGAAGTCGCTTGCTACGCCACATAACGACGTATCCAATAAATAATGTAGCACTGACTATTGCCGCGATCGGTTTGAGAACGAACGCAAGTGTGATTAGCTCGTAGGACTGAAATGCGTAGCCGATAACCATGGGAAAGAGCATGCACGCACCGAGCCAACCGATCCTGCGTGTAAATACTCTAGGCCGCGCACAGGGAATCGAGAAGAGCAGTAGTGCAAGTAAGGCAAATGCTGGCCCTGCTAATAGCAATTGAGTGTCTGTCATGGGTGATGATGTTCTGGAATCTCTGCCGAAAAGTATTTGTTCGTAGCACCTTCGGACTTGATATTCGGCGTCGGGTTACTCCGTGAAAAATGTCAGAAGCCCTTGAATCCGCCAAGGTTTTATTCAGCGGCGGGTGCGTCTATCCGGCGACCTGGACGAGACTGTTTCCTAGAGACCTGACCGGCCTGATATCACCGGGCCGATTCTGGGACGGTGACGAGCCATGCCTTGCGTGACAAGATCATGCCTCAGCCGGACTTAACAGAGAATGAAGAACCCGGCCGATTTTTGCAAGTCACCCGGCGGGTCGCGGGCTACAGAAGTCCGTGCTGCTTTCATGGTCCCAACGCTCTGTGACCTCCTCTCCCTCCTGTTCAAATCCATTTCTGTTTTTAAGAGGCTGCCTGAAAAATTCTCTAGGGCAGGGATCGAGTTGCCTCCGGCCATGCGGATGGCGCTTCGCGGCTGAAAGGATCTTTCTATCGAACACCCTGCATCCCGGGCGGCCCGCGAGAATAGGAGGCGAATGACCGGCCATGAACAGATTCCCCAGCGTTTCATCGGCAGATTCATTCTCCATCCATTCGCCGGACCGTTGCGGAGTACACGGTCCCTGCCATTTTTAAGGCAGCCTCTAAACCTTACGGAAGCTTCCAGTCGATTTCACCCAACGGTCTGCTGAACTCATCCGCATGGAGAAACCAGCCATCGCCCTCCTTAGACCAGCGCCACCGCTTCGCTTCTGGATATGGTGGCAAATCTCCGGCGCGTGCATAGGGTCCGATGCGGATGCTTGCGATAGGGAGAGGTTTTTCGCTCCTCATTTGGATTTGATAGCCTCCAGTGGGTAGGCGATCGTAACGGAAGTCGATAGAAGCGCGCGTCCAAAGACCGTTGGCGTCGGCGACTCGCACGGGCCATTTTTTGGCTTCGATGCTCGACCAGCCATTGGGTAGGCGGGGTATCAAAGTGAGTCCGGCTGATTTTGCGCGGTCGTCAATGCCTGCTACCACACGGATCATTTTGAGGATCTCGGTCTGCTGCATGAGATTGCCGAGGTCTCCGTTGCGGAACCAGCAATGTCCGTCCGGGTGGACGATTACGCCCTCGGGAACGATGAAGGGATGATCCTGATGATAACAAAAAGCGGCAGCCCGTTCGACCGCACGCGTGGCATCGCCGGCCTGATCCAGCAGCAACGCGGATTGTGCGAAGTAAGCCTGACCATAACCAAGCGTGCGGCCGGCGTCGGGTGCGATGGCTCCGCGGCCACGGAGTTGTTGGTAAGTGTTAGCGAGGCGATCAGGCTCCCCGGCTGCGGTCGGCGGGGTAAAGCCTGAGAGATCGGCGTTTGCCAGCAAGGGAGCCATGCGTTTCCAGCCATAGGCCCAACTGTCTAACAGGCGGTCGGTGTCGATGTAGCGTGGTGAAAGTGCGTCGCTCTCATCGAAAGGAAGGGTGAGATTTCGGACGATGCCGCTTTCGATTCGGGTTGCCGCTGCGTTCCAACTGACCGCCTTCTCTTCTGTGCCACGACTTGCTGCCAGTTTGGCGAAGGCTCTCAGGGCCAGGGCAGCCTGGGCATTGGAGAAAAGATCCCGGCCGCCGCCGCCGGAGGACTCGGATTCATTGTAGAGCAAGCCGTCAAAGGCGGAGATCTCTGGATGGGAGATTTGCCACGGAAACCAGTCACCCGCATCAACGAACGCGGACCAGTTCTTATCGATCCATGCGCGGTCCACTGCAGGTGAGGTGGCGAGTTGGGCCATGGCCAGCATGATTGCAGCATGACCATCGTTCTCAGCCCGCAAGTGCTTGCGCTTATCGCCCTCGCCGACCTCATAGGCATTGATCACACGCTTCCAGTTAGGTCGATTGTAGCGTGAATCACCGTCGTAGAGGTAACGCAGGAACATTTCTCCTGCGGCGCGTGCCTCGCGGTCCCGGCCAAGCGCCAGTAGTTCCCGAAGGGCCGGTCCTGCGTCCCGCGACCAACTGTGATGTGAATAGTGCCCGACATCATCGCGCCATGTTCCCATGCCGACGTAGCCGCCGAAATTCGGAGACCCGGGAGAAGAACTGCCGATGCGTCCGTTGGCGTTCAGTTTATTTTCGACGAGGTCGCGGGCATTGGCGGCGAAGACGTGACTGAGAATGGTGGCTGCGGGTGGACCGGTGAAGATGAGTTGCGGATAGCCCGCCGCAGGTTCCGGCGGTTTGAGATCGCGTGGGAGGGAATCCTCGAATTGATAGAGACGGCGTGCGAGTGCATCAGTCGGCGCGCGATCCTGCTGGCGAATGAAGAATGCCTCGTCCATCAGTGTCAGCCCAGCGGGTGGGGACGCGCCGAGGGGGAGTCCGCTGATGGCACCCACTTGCCAACCGGCATTGCGCAGTCTCTCGTCGATCAGCTCTATAGATTTGAGCGGAATGGGTCTCACCCGGATACCCATGAGATAGTGAAGGGATTTGGGTGCGTCAGGGTTTTCCAAATTGCGTAAACTGGAAGCGAGCAACGCAGCAGCACTCGAGTCACTTGCGAAGGGCTCCCCGTAGGGACCGGCTTTCAAGGCGTTCGTATTGAGGAGGGCTTGTTCGCTTGATTGCAGGCGGGTGAACAATTCGTATGGCCAGGCGTTCACGCCAAAGAGGACGGGGACTTGTTCGAGGGTATCGTCGGAGTATCGTATGATCACCCGGCCGAGGCGGTCTCCGATGAACAGGCGGCCCTCGTAAGCGTGGGCAGGTTCATTCATACCCCAGCGGTCACTTGCTTCGGGGTTTGCCGTCGTCATTCCTGCTAGAATCACGGCACTCAGCGTGGCGTTGGCTGGGTAGAGTCCCGGCACCAGGTTTCGGGGTTCTGCGGATTTCAGAAATGGAATTCCGTGAAGTGTCACCCTGTCTTTGGCTTCAGCGGGTTCTAGCAGAAATGGAGGCTTTTCAGCGAGTGCGAGCTGAGAGAAAATCACCGTTATCCAGGCGGCGGGGATGCGGGGTGCTGGCAGGGAAAACTTCACGGTGTTTCTGTCGCGCAGAGATTTGAGTTCGTGATCGGTTGGCGTGCCAATTCCGGTCCGCTGCATTCGAGTTGAAGTTCGCGGTCACCGCCAGTCGGCTGGTTGGAATCGAGACACAAAGGGTGAAATCCAGCCTTGAGCCGGACTACGGCACTGAGCGTAGCCGGGGTGTGGTGAAAGTCATTGTCGATGACGAGTGCTTGGTGCAGGCGCAGTTGGGCTCGATCTGCGGACCGCAGATGAAAGATGTATTCGCCATCTGATGGGGCATGAAAATAGGTTTTCAAACGCAATCCGTGGGCCCCTTTGCGCGCCGGACTTTCAGGATCGAGGGATGAACTCCTCCCTTTTTCGACCGGTTCGAAGGAATCGAAGTCCGGGAGCCAAGGCCATGCTCCCCGGTAGATGGTGAAGTCCAGATTTCCATCGGTCTTGTTCCTGAGGGGGACGGCTGGGATCAGGGTAACGTCATAGGGACGCGGAGCGTCAATGAGCGGTCGGCGCAATCGTAGGGCCTCGTCGATCCATGACGTTTCGGAGGTGATTTGCCGGGCGGCAAGATTGGTGGATTGGCGGAGATCTTTGATGATATCATACACCTCAAACTCCGCCTCTGGACGGGTGATGTTCACCCGCAATCCAGTGAATGCATTTTTTCGTAACATTTGCATTTGGCCGCGCGGTCGGCCCCGAATGGAAGTCGGGAATTCTGGGAATTGGGGAGTGGCGCCTCCCACCTGGTATTCGATATAGATAGTGGGCTGGCGTTGCACCCCGTGGGTGGTGAGCGTCGGCACGAGTGATTGTCCATCGGTGCGGGCAGGGGCAGGCAGTCCCGCGATTTCCGCGATGGTGGGGAGCCAGTCCCAATGGGCACAGGGAAGAGTGCTGGTCCGGCCAGCAGGGATTCCAGCGGGCCAACGGGCGATCGCCCCCACCCGGATGCCACCTTCCCAGATGTCTCGCTTGATACCTGAGAACGGTCCATAACTACCAAAGAACTCAGGTGAGTAGGGTTCTTCCAAATACGACTCCACGCTGGGTCCGTTGTCACTGGTGAAAACGACGAGTGTTTCTCGATCTATATCAAGGTCCTTGAGCTGTTGGAGAAGGTCGCCCACGCAGTCGTCGATGCGACGGACGCTGGTTGCGTAGCGCTGATAGACATTCGGCCAGGGTCTTTCGGGAGTAACTGGATTCTTGTCGTGGTCCCAGGTTGCGTTTGCGTAATCTGGATGGATCCATGAGTCGATTCCGCCGCTGGCCGTGTTGATCATGTGTCCGGGTTGACCTAGCCATTGCAATCCGCCCGCAGGGTAAGGCTGGGTGGGAAGCTCGAGCACTGCGTGAGGGGTGTCGAAGGCAAGATAGAGGAAAAAAGGTTGTTCGGGTTTCGCTTGATGCTGCTTGGCGATCCAGTGCTTGGCCCGGGCGGTGAAAAGGTCGGTGGTGTAGCACTTGTCGAGACTTGCGGAGATCTCCTGGTAGTTTTCCCATATCTCCTTGGGACCGCGATAGGGGCCTTCTTTGGGATAGTGGTCATGACCGTCGGTGTGACGGAGTGCTCCGAAAAATTCATTGAAACCCCGGTGGAGTGGATGGGCCGTGAATTCAGGCGACTTGCCCGCGAGGCCCCACTTGCCGATGCAGGCGGTTGCATAACCTGCGGTCTTCAGAACGGAGGCGAGGTTATGGTTATCTTCGAGGGCCTTGTCGAATTGGTTATCCCGGATATTGGCATGACCTTGATGGAGTCCGGATAGAAGAGACGCGCGGGATGGCGCACAGACTGGGGCGGCGCAGTAGTGGTGGGGGAGGGCAATGCCATCTGCGGCGAGGCGGTCCAACTGTGGAGTGCTATGCCACGGTTTCGAGCGATCTCCGATTTTTCGGCGTTGGTTTTGCCAAAATACGCCGAGGTCGCCATAGCCAAGGTCATCGGCGAGTATGAAAATGATGTTGGGGCGGAGCGCAATTGTTTCTTGCGAGCCACACGCGGAACTCAAGAGGATGACGCCAACGATGTATGCGAAAGCAATGCGTTTGGCAGTAGATGTCATGGCTTGGGCGGGACTGCAGTTTCGAAATCGGATTCACGAACCCAACCGGCAGGAGGACGCTCACCCAGCATGAAACGCTCGTGAAAGTTTCGCAAGGCTTCACGTGAGTATGGATAACTATCAAACACGTCACCCATTCCACCCATCCGGGGATCGCCTTGGGCGGTGAGTGTGGCGAATAATCTCCGTTTCAGATCGTGGAGTAATTTTTCGGATTCGGGTTGTGTGGCGAGATTGTTGAGGCAATCGGGATCGGTATCGATCTGGTAGAGCTCCTGGGTGGGGCGCTTGCCGAAATTGAGGTCCCAAATGCGGTTGTCCCCGTTGCTGCGGCTTCGGAGGACTTCGCTCTTGGTAGGGCTTCCGTCGCAGTCGAGGTATCCGGTTTCGGGATTGCCGCCCGGCCAGCGGTCCGGCTCGAAGTTGTGCAGATAGAGTCGTTGATCGCGGATGATTCCGCGTGTGGGGTAGCCTTGGTCGTGAGGGCGGCCGACATCATTGCGCTCCCGCCCGAGGATGATCTGGTCACGCGGCGGTGCGGCGGGGTGGGCATGGAAAATGTCTGCCAAGCTGCGCCCGGCAAAGGGAGCCATCCCGGTTTCCTCAGGCATCAAACCGGCAATGCTTAGGAAAGTAGGAGCAAGGTCGATCAAGCTTACATAAGCATCTTCGGTGCGGCCAGGGTGTTTGATACCGACCGGCCAACTCGCGGCTAAAGGGATGTGGTTGGAGGTTTCATAAGTTTGTCCTTTTACGCGAGGGAACGGCATGGCGTTGTCCGAGGTGACGATGACGAGGGTGTTTTCGAGCAAGCCTTTGGCCGCGAGTTGATCGAGCATCCGGCCGAGGTGGTGGTCGAAGTGTTCGACTTCGAGGGCGTAGTCGAGCAGGTCGTTGCGCACGATTTCATTGTCGGGCCAGCAGCCGGGAACAAGGTCAATGTCCTGGATTTTCTTACCCCCCTTCGCCGCGCCGGATCCGGCTTCGTAGTTCCGATGGGGTTCGCCGGAGCCATACCAGAAACACCACGGCTGGCCAGTTGGGACTGCTTTTAGAAAATCGGCGAAGTTGGCGGCATAGTCGATGGGCAAGATGCCGGACGTGGGTGGCTTGGTGCTGTGGCCATCGAATCGATTTCCCGCTAGATTCCTAGGATTTTTCGCGGCATCCAGCGCGATACCGGGAGACCATCCTTTTGTGGTCATGCCGACGAAATAGCCATGCGCGGCCAAGGCCTCGGGATAGGTTCTGAATTCGGGCGGGAAAATCGCATCGTGATTGGCAGCGGCACCAAGTTGCCACGGGTAACGACCGGTTAGCATTGCAGCCCGGGACGGCGAGCATTTGGCATTCGGCGTGTAGGCGCGGGTGAAGAGTATTCCGTTCCGGGCGATGCGGTCGAATGCCGGTGTTTTCACCCAGTTGCAGCCATAGGCACCGGCATGGCCGTGGGACCAGTCGTCGGCCACGGCGATGAGGATGTTAGGGCGTTGCTCCGGGGCTGCCATGGCGAGTCCAAGAATCGCTAGCACGGTGGCCACGATGCAGCGGATGCACGCTTGCTTGATCATTTGGAGAGGCGGAATTTCGTAGCATCAATGACCCGTTTTCACAGGGATTGCAACGGTCGTGGTCTTCTTTCCATTCGATCCGATGCATAAATCCACGAACCCGTTTCTGGCGGATGCCGGATCGACTGCTACAGCGAGGAGCCGGGAGCTGCCAGGCGCAATCCATACCGGAGCCATTGGTTCTGCCTTGGCGCGTTTCACCCAAGCGGTGAAAGGTGCGGATTCGGATGCTGCGCTGACGACCTCGACGATCCAGACTTGCGGATGTCCCGGAGCTAGGGAGATGAGAGGAAGCCCGAGTGCGGCCTGAGCTTCGTTGTCGCGGATCAGGACGGTGGCTTTGGGTTTTGCTGCAATCGCTTGTGCGACGGCCTCGCGAAGTGTTAGGAGCAGCTTGCCGCCAAGTGACGCGGGTGGGTCTGCCGGATGATTCAGCCATTTTTCCAGCACTTCGGGAGCCACTTTCCCATGGAGTGCGGGATCGAGGTGTTTGAGGAGGTTTAGCAACGCCTCAGGTTCGGTGCGATCGAAGGGGCGGGGCTTGGGTGGCTCTGCCGCGACTGCGCTGCCCTTCTCGATCTCGCTCAAGCGCTCGATGAATCGTGCCGATAGCCAGCTTCCCGTGTGGGGCTTTCTTTCCGGTAGTAACTCTTTCGGATGGGGATACCAGGATTGGACGACGAAGTTATCCGGCTTCCCACCTGCGGCGAGATAGGCGTCGAGATATCTCAAAGAATCCTCCGCGAATGCTTGAGCAGAGACGTAACCGGTTTCGGAATTGGCCACAAGGTTGAAGCGTGTGCCCTTGCTGCGGGCGTAGGCTTCCAATTGCAGAATTCGTCCGGGCCAATTCACAGTGGCGGCGATGGCATCCGTGGGTTGCTCTGAGAAATAGCGCCATGGGAAGTCACCCTGAATGGCATGGATCGACTGGTCTGCTTTCTGGACGGCAAGAAACAGTGCATCAAGTGCCAGATGGGCGTCGCCCCAGTTCATCGCGCCAGTCCGCCCCGGCCCGGTGAGGAAAGCGGGTTCGCCTTTCCAACCCCAGTTCGGGAAATTCACAATGACGACGAACAGGACTGCTGGGAATTTTTCCCGCATCACCCGCATGTAGGAGACTACTTCGACAGCTGCTGCCGGATAGTCGGCCATGCCTTGGAGGAGTTGGGCGGGGTTGTCTTGGCCGGGGATGGTGAGACGCCGCATCGGGTCATCCAGCACGAGATAGTCAGGTGGATGTCCCGCTTGCCAAAGTGAGCGAAGTTTTGCGATTTCGACACGTGCCGTGCGTTCTCCGATACCGGGCACCAGCTGTGGTAACTCGCGCGAGGGAATCACGTCGGACGCGGCATCGGTGGGGTCTTTGATAGTTTGCTGGTGATCGAAGTAGCCGCATTCCACGCCGATTTTGATGCCATTTTTGTGGAACTTCTCCGCCGCTGCCGCAGCGTCTTTTGGCGAGATGCTGAGTTTCATCGGCTTCTCAAGCGGCCACAGGGTATTAATGGCGAAGAAGGCTGTGTCCAACCCCTGGCGGGTGACCGGCCAATCATCGTCCTGAGCACTGGCAAGTGCGCCGAGTTGAAAATGGTTGAGCCAGACTTTCGGGGCCTCTCCTCGACTCTCGGTGGCAAGGCTTCCAATCATGGCGAGAAGATAAAGCGCTCGACGCAAACATGGCCCCGGCAGATGCCGGAGCCATGATCGTGTCGAAGCAACTGTTGAGTGAATCAAAGAGTGCTTCATGGAATGTATAACTGTTACGGAAGGAGAACCACCCGCACGAAGACCTTTGACCGCATGCCAGGACCGTAGGCTGCGTCCAACTGCGCGTCGGAGATGTTGAAGTTCGTGAGAACGGCAGTGGTGACTTCCTTGGTTTCCATGATTTCCCATGGTGCGAGGAGATTCAAGCTGGCCTCGATTTGGTAGTTTCCAGCTCGCACCGCCCTGAAGGTTCCTGAGAAGGCGATGTCGGGACCGGCCGAGGTGATCTGCGTGATTTTAAATGAATCAGCATTCGCCGGCAGCGGGGTGATGTTACCGAACAGGAAGCCGGTTCCCGGACCGAAGCCCCAAATGTCGGTGATGTTAGGCGCTGCCGGGTTAAGGGTGCTGAATCCTGCCCCGTCGTTGTAATAGCCGTAAATCGTTTGAAGATCATTGTTCGGCAGAGACTCCTCGGGCGGAGCGGTGTCGCGTCCAATCACCAAGTCATCCTTGCCATCGCCATTGATGTCCGACACTGACAGACTGTCGCCTGCAATGCCGAGGCTGATTGGCCCGTAATCCGGGGCCCCATCGCCGAAGCTTCCTGGTGTGCTCAAGTCGATGAAGATTTGATTCGAGGAGGTACGGCGAATCATGCGGTCGGCAATTCCGTCGCCATTGAAGTCACCTAAAAACGGCTTATCCCCGAGAGCCTTGTCTCCGAATGGTGCCCAACCCACGAAATTGGAGAATCCCCCTTGATCAGTGGAGATTCCGATTTGGCCATTGGACTTCAAGATTCCCCATACCATCACATTCGCCGCACCGCCCACCTCCGAGCCTTCCACGTAGACACCAGAATCGTCGATTTTATCGCCGTCGAGATCGCCGAAGACCAAGTCGGTTTTTGAGGCGCTAAGAAAGCTAAAGGGAACATCGATGTCTCCAGCGGGCGCAACAAAACTTCTGGTAGTATTAAAGCCATCCACCGCACCAGTCGTGTAGGCTGCGATGATTTGTGAAGGATTGGCCCCACCGTTGTTTGCGGTTTGCCGCCAAATTTTGTCGCTCATCCCGTCACCATTGAGGTCGGCAAGATAGACGTCGGTCGTCCCGGAATACCCAAAGTTAGAAATTTGACCATAGTTTAGATCGATCTGCCAGTCCGTGGCCGTCCGAACAGTTGGTAGCCAAACCACTTCGTTCGCTTGCGGAGGCACAAGTTGGTAACCGATGAGGATGTCGGCGGGTGGTGCTGCCGACGGTGGTGGGTTGGGATCGAGTGCGGTGATTGTGAACGGGCTGGTGGTCGCCACAGCGAAAGGACTCGGCGGACCAGCATAGGCAAACTCAGCAAGCGGCGGCGTCGCGAGATCGGTGGCAAACGAAGTGCCTGAAACGACTCGGACAATTCGTTGTCCAACGCTTTGTGCTCCTGCGTTTGCGGCGTCATTGCCATTTTCATGCACGATCTTGCAACCGTCGCTTAACGTCACCTTGGTTCCGTTGGTCGCGGTTCCTGCCCCGTTGATGGTGTTTCTGGAGGTTCCACTAGGTGGCGCAAAAATGTGCATCTCGCTGGTTCCAGTCAGATTGACCACGGCATCGACAGCTACGTTATTGCAGTTGATGACGGAATCTACGGCATTCAAAACGGAATCATCATCGCTATCCGCCAAAACTCCTTGAAAACTGCTTGTGGTAAGGGTGAAGTTTCTCAGGGTCAGGGTCCGTCCAGATGCAAGGACGAGTGTTCCGCCTGTTGCGGAACCATCCAGCATCGAAATGTTTCCATCGAATGCAACGCCTTCTGTAGGACCCACTGAGTCATCCCAGTTGTTGGGATCGAATAACGCTCCTCCCGGGGATCCCACCCACTCGATGTCGGCGGCGTGGGCAGTAGCGGAGAATGCGACGAACAACGTGGTGAAAATGGAAGCGAGGTGGTATTTGGGTTTCATGAAGCTTGATATTGAGTTGGAATTGAACCATTCCGTCGACACCGCAGATGCGATATCGAGGGATGTTCGTTGGGTCTGGATTGACAGATGGGTGCGCTTAACGCTGCCGACGGCGTATCAGGGCGAGAACTCCTAAGCCACCGAGAAGAATCGCGGAAGGTTCGGGGACGGCCGTGACGCTGAAAATACCTTCGTTCACTCCATTGCCGCCGCTGGTTGCTCGGAAGGGTGTCGTGTCTAAACCGGCCACTACGAAGTCAGTGATTGGAGCGGTAAGTTGATCGTCGGAAAAACTTTGACCTGTCGCCGTGTTGAAAATGCTCCAACCATTTCCTCGATCCAGACCACTTGTGTTGGCTGCGGGGTCGTTGGATCCCGGCTCAAAAACGACAAGGGTGTTGATTCCCAGATTAACTGTGCAGATTTCTGCAGCGCTGTTGATCGAACGATTTATCCCACCGAGGCTCAACTGGGAAGTCCCACTGAGATTGGCCGTGATGCCCACGGCAATTGACTGTGTCCGGATATTCGAGTTTGTGAGATTCATCTGATTGGCAGTTCCTCCAACGACTCCTTGAATGAGTTTTGGACTGGCGCCGATGAAGTCGATGTTCGTGTTGGCTACGGTGAACGAAAAACCTTCGCCAATCGTAAGAGTGCTGAAGTCTGCAAGGAGACTGGCATAAGAGGTGGAAACGACAATGTCGTCGTTTGTGGTCCCGCCAATTACGGGCGCACCACCTGACCAGTTTGCGGGGTTCCAGAAACTTGCATCAGAAGCGCCGGTCCAAGTGATTGCAGCGTCGCAAGGTCCGGAAAGAGCGAGGGGGATTGCTATTAGGGCAAGACGGTATGGGCTGTTTTTATGTCTCATTGCACCTTCAATATGCCATTTCCCGATATTGGGTGGCTATCCTGATGGTCCACAAGTTCGTGTTGAAAATCCACCCGTCTGAGCGATACCATTGGACGGGCGCAGTCGTCCATGTTTTTTTAAGAATCGTAAAAAAAACGAGTTGTGAAAACTGGCATTGATAGACATCCGAATGGATGTGTTGATGGCGCACAAAGATCAGCTTTGCAAAACAGGTAAGCCGGGGACTTGATGCTTCCAGTCCGAGCCCATGAATCCGAACCCCGTTACAGCAAAGGTCCACGACCTTCCACGACTCCGCCCATTCCTCTGCGTTTTGTTACTCACTGTTCCCGCGGTGGCGGCGGAAGAATGGGTAAATGCCGCGGATTTTGGACTGGATAAACTACTACCCGGGGGGGATGCCACGCCAGTGCTCCGCGCGGCGATGGAATCTTGCATCGCGAAAAAGGCAGATGGCCTGAAAATTCCACCCGGCGAGTGGCATTTATACCCGGATCATGCCTTCGAGGAGAATCTAGCTGTTGCTAACAACGATCCCGGAATCAAGCGGGTGATTTTCCCGATCAATGGCTTCGAGGGTTTTACGCTTGCTGCGGAAGGAGTGAAATTTGTTTGTCACGGATCCTTGATTCCGATCAGCGCGGAAAATTCCAGCAGTGTCACCCTCAAGGGATTCAGCATCGACTGGGAGCGTCCATTCAGTTTGCAAGGGGAGGTAATGGCGGTGCATCCGGAGATGAATGCCTTCGATCTGAAGCTTCATTCTGAGGTTTGCTACGAAATGCGCGGCAGTCGCTTCATCTTCCGCGAAAAACCCAGTCCTACGCCAAATACTTGGAAGGAATGGGCTCCTCCGGTCACTGCGACGCTGGCGTGGCAGCACAATCTGCAATGGAACATGTGGTTTCAAAGTGGGACCCGCCAGCCGGTGCCGGATGAATTCGTGTATGCGATGGAGCCAGATCCTCGGGTGGAAGAACTTGCTCCGCATTTGATCCGGATTTTCGACTCCACCAAGGTAATGCCAAAGCCGGGGATGGTGCTCATCATCAGCGGCATGTTGGATCCCAACCGCACCTCACCGGCGATCCGGATTTCCGGGTGTAAGGATATTTTGCTCGAAGATGTGACTGTCCATCACGCCGGCGGTATGGGTCTCATTGGCCAGCGTTCGGAAAACTTCACTTTGCGTCGCTATCAGGTGGCGTTGCCGGAGGGTAAAGACCGCTATGTGACGACCACCGCGGATGCCACCCATTTCAACGGCTGCCGGGGAGATATACTGATTGAGGACAGCTTGTTTGAAAACATGCTGGATGATGCCACGAACGTTCACGGCTGCTTCGTGCGGGTGGAGAAAGTCGCAGGCAACACGCTCACGTGCCAGCGGGTTCACAGCCAACAGCGCGGGTTGGTCATCGCCGAAGCAGGCGATGTGATCCGCTTGGTTACCAGTGCGGATCTCCAAAGCTACGGCGACGCGAAAGTGCTATCGGTTCGCGATCTTAACTCGGATCGATTTGAAATGACCGTGGACCAATTGCCCGAAGGTGGCATCCGCTCGCTTTCCGGGCTCTACAATCTCTCTTGGCAGGCGAATCTCACATTCCGAAATAGCACGGTCCGTAATCACCGCGCGCGGACGATGCTCATCGCCACCTCTGGCAGGGTGCTCATCGAGGGCAACAAATTCCAAAACTCTTCGATGGCAGGCATCCAGATGGAAGGCGATAATGGATTCTGGTGGGAGTCCGGCCCCACCCGGGATGCCGTGATCCGAAAAAACACTTTCACCAACGGTGCCGGGGCCGTGCTGAGGATGTCCGCGGAGGTGGATGCGAAACTCTTTCCGAACGCCCGCTATCATGGGGGAATCGTGTTCGAGGACAATATCATCGAGACTTATCATGGGAAAATCGTCGAGGGCCAGGCGATTGACGGACTGATCTTCCGCAATAACATCATCCGCATGACGGATTTCGCGCCACCGTATCTCCCGGAGCTTGCGTCGTTTGCATTCAACTCAGGACGCAATATCCTGCTGGAAGGAAATACATTCGTAGGCAAGGAAAGGGTCCCACATCTGGATGTGCATGCGGGTACCGCCGACGCTCTCCCTATTCTGAAAAACAACCACGGCATCGTCCTGAAAAAATGAAACGACTCCACCAATTGATCACGGCCATCCTGTTGATTTCGCCATCGCTCGCCGAAGAGAAAGCGAACCCCAAGCTGATCACCCCTGATCAGCTTGCGCACAAATCCGCGCGGGTGGCGGCTGTCCAGATCACCGGTCCTTGGAACTGGCAGGTGCCGACCACCGCGAAAAACGATACCGCTGCCGCAATCGTGCCATACATCGACCGTGCCGGGAAAGACCAAGCAGATCTGGTGGTCTTCCCGGAACTCTATCTCGGGATGTTTCGTGTGCCGAGCCCGCAGACAGAGGCGATCGCTGCGGCTGCGAAACGGAACAATATCTACGTGATGGTCGGATGTTTCGAGGTGACCAATGAGAAGGGAGACTACGGGAACTCAACCCTGATCTTTGACCGCAAAGGAGAAATCGTCGGGCGCTATTTCAAGGCCTATCAGGCGGTTGGCGGAGCACCTTACAGCTGGCCGCCGGTGGCGAATGATCCCGAATGGATGATGACTCCGGGCGAGGAGTGCCCGGTTTTCGATCTCGATTTCGGCCGGGTGGGAATTCTTACCTGTTATGACGGGTATTTCCCGGAAATTTTCCGCATGCTCAGTCTCAAGGGCGCGGAAGTGATCGTCTGGCCGAATGCGCGACATGGCGCGGTCGAGGACTATATCGTGAGGGCAAATGTCCATCAGAATTATGTCCACATGGTGACGACGAACAAAGCCATCGGCGCTGGCACGATGATTGCGGAATGGCCACACGGCGTGAAACAGCAGATCACCGAGGCGAAGGAAGATTATATCATGGCGGATCTCAATCTCGCCCAACTGAGGAACTCGCGCGTCAATGCCCGTGAGTTCCGCCAGCGCCGCCCGGGCATGTTTGCGGATCTGGCGAAGGACTCGTCGATTGCGGAAATGTATGGCGTCAAGGAAGAGGCCGTGATCGTGCCGGCACCGTCCGCCGAAGCGAAGCTGAAGGTCCTGGAGCGTTCAGGGGTCATTACCAAGCCATGAAAATTTGCATGAAGGCAGACTTGTTGCAGGCCATTGGTGTTTTGGCATTAAGCGGTTGGGCTGCGGGGCATCCCGGCCATGGCAACGATGGGGAGCCGCATCATCCCCTGGAAATCCCTATCGTCGCGCGGGTGGACGCCCAGCCGTTGCTGCTGCAATCCCAGCGCCTGGCTGAAGCGTTGGAAAGCATCGGCGCTCCGCTTTCACCGGACACCGCGGCCTCGCTCAAAAAGCTGGTGGACCTGCAAGACGAGGGTGAAATCACGCGCCGGGTGCAGGATCTGTTGGATCCCCAATGTGTGGCTGCACTTGAAATCGGTGCGGATGGGAAACTCGTCGCAGGTCCCGCGCTCAACGGCATGGAGTTGGAGGAAAACGGCTGGCGCACAACGTTGGTGAAGGTCATCAACAAGGCCGGAGTGACCTCGCGGCTGCGGATTGACAGCCCGAGTGCCCAACCGCTGCCACGGTCGCCAGCGAATGAAGTGGCCAACCGCTGGATGAGCCTCGCGGTCTTCGACGGGCGCCCTCTCGCCCCCGGACTCAGCGGACTTGAGCTGGAATACCGGGTGATTCAGTTATCCGCGATCGGCAGGGGGGAGCGGAAAGCCAACATCGAGTTCAGCGTCGGCGGTTTGCCTGGTCAGAAATCCAGTGTGATCCGCGAGTGGAATTTTGCCAAAGATACCGATGGCTGGGGAGGCGCTAACAACGGCGTGATTGAAGCTGGCGGGGGATCGTTGCGATTCAAGTCCGACGGGTCTGATCCATTCATGTCGGCTCCGGTGAAGGCACGCGGCGGACGCATGGTGCTGCGATTTTTCGCTCAAAGCGACATGGGCGGGATGGGGCAGCTTTACTGGACCTCACCCGATGCCGCCAGCCCGGATGCGGTGCGCCAAGTTGCCATCCAGATGCACTCAGGTGCGCCCCAGCTCTATGAAGTGGAGTTTGAAACCGCGGGGGACCTCGCTGGAATACGTCTCGACCCCGGGATGGCTCCGGGGAACATTCGCATCGACTGGATGAATCTCGAATACGCCAAGGGTGAAAGTGCGGATTGGGTGCCCGTGCCGATGACTTTCAAAACCCTGCCCAGCACCGCCGTCACCTTCGATGTCAAGGATGCCGATGGCACGCCGTGTATGGCGGCTTTTGAAATCCAGGATTCAAAAAGCCGGGTCTATCCAGCGCAAACGAAGCGTTTGGCCCCGGATTTTTTCTTTCAACGGCAGGTCTATCGGGAAACCGGCGAGTCCATCCACTTGCCGCCGGGGAACTATGTAATCAAATGCTCGCATGGACCAGAGAGCATCATTGAAAACAAAAGTCTCGTTGTCGGCACCGAACCCGTGACGTTTTCTTATCAGGCGAAACGCTGGATCGATACTGACAAGCATGGATATTGGAGTGGTGATCACCACATCCATGCAGCGGGCTGCCTGCATTATGAAAATCCGACCCAAGGTGTGCATCCGCAAGACATGCTTCGCCACATTATGGGCGAGGATGTCAAGGTAGGTTGTTGCCTCACTTGGGGACCGTGTTTCGATTTTCAAAAGCAATTCTTCTCCGGCAAGCCAGACGATGTCAGTCGTTATCCTTACTTGCTGAGATATGACATCGAGGTCAGCGGGTTCGGTTCTCAGGTCTCGGGACATCTCAATCTGCTGAATTTGAAAAAGCAGATCCCGGCGGGCGGGGATTCGAGTCATCATTGGCCCACGCTTGGTCTCAACACCTTGCGCTGGGCGAAGGCTCAAGGCGCGGTCACCGGTACTGCACACAGCGCGGGAGGCTTGATGAGCGCCGTTGGTCGCACGCCGGGCACGGACGGTCCGCATGGCATTCCAAATTTCCGACTGCCTGCATTCGATGGCATCGGGGCGATGGAGTTTATCGTTGATGTCACTCACAAGGTGCCGGGAGAAAACGGCGAACCAGTCCCCGCCATCGACTTCTTCGCGACCATGAACACACCGCGCGTCGAGGAATGGAGCATGTGGTATCATGTTCTAAACTGCGGGCTGGACGTGGTGGCGAGCGGCGAGACGGATTTTCCGTGCATGTCCGGCGAGCGGGTGGGCATCGGCCGGGTGTATGTGAAACTACCGGGCAAACTGACCTACGACGAGTGGGTCGAAGGGCTGCGCGCGGGGCGGAGTTATGTGAGTGATGGCACTGGGCATCTGATGAACTTCGAACGTGCTGCGGATGGCTCGTTTTCGGTGGATGCTGCCGTTAGGCGCGAAGGAGGCGTGCCGCAGGAGATCGAACTCATCGTCAATGGTCTGCCGGTGGCGAAACAAACAGTGCCTGCCGACGGCTCACTCACCCACCTGACATTTTCAGCGCCGGAGATCACCCGCAGCAGTTGGGTAGCCATTCGCCATTTTCCGAGCGCCCACAGCAATCCGATTCGGGTAATCATCGACGGCAAGCCGATCCGCGCGAGCAAGGACAGCGCCGCATGGTGCCTCGCTGGCGTGGACCAATGCTGGAAGCAGAAGGCCAGCAGCTATGCCGAAGCGGAGCAGGATGACGCCAAGGCCGCCTATGAACACGCGCGGGAAACTTATCGACGGATCATGGCCGAGTCGGAACACTGAGAGTGATGAGAGTGCCGGAGCCGAGCCCGGGTGGCGACGTGTGGTTTTCCTTCCTGAGCATTTTGCTGGAAGGGGCTCCCTACTTGTTTTTCGGTACGGTCGTTTCAGGATTCATTGATGCCTTCGTGCCGCGGCGTGCGATGGAGCGGCTGCTACCGAGGAACCCGCTTTTTGCGATCCTAGCATCAGGTCTGCTAGGCGTGGTGTTTCCGGTGTGCGAGTGCGCCGTGGTGCCGGTGATCCGGCGTCTTTTGAAAAAGGGCCTTCCGCTGTCATGTGCGCTCACTTACATGCTGAGTGCGCCGATTGTAAACCCGATCGTCATGCTCAGCACGTTCTCCGCATTCCGAGGTCAGGACGCGTTGGCGATGACGCTCGCGCGCCTGCTCATGGCCTATGTCATCACTGTTGTGATCGGGGTGGCCATCAGCCGAATGAAGGTAACGGAAATTCTTTTGGAGAAGGTGATGGCGGGGTGCGGTGACGGAGATGGCCATGGTCACGCCGGCTCCGGCGGGCGTCTTCGTCATGCGCTTGGAACGACCATGCATGACTTTTTAGATACCGGGAAATACTTCGTCATCGGTGTCTTGATCACCGCATTCTTCAATGCCCGGGTAATCGTGCAACCTGAATTGCAGGAAGGAATAGCCTCGCTCGCGGGCAATGATTTGTTGGCGATCCCGGCAATGATGTTACTCACGTTTGTGCTCTCACTGTGTAGCACGACGGACGCCTTCATTGCCGCGAACATGCAGGGCTTTTCACAAGCCTCAAAGCTGGCGTTTCTCGTCTTCGGGCCGATGGTGGATTTCAAACTCGTCTTCATGTATTCCTCGGTATTTCGCAAAGGGTTCGTTTTTCGGTTGGTGATGGCGCTGTTTCTGTTGGTTGGAATCAGCGCGTGGATTTGGAAAATCTTCATGCCACGGCTATCATGAACTCTCCTGCCCATTGCCCGGATCGCGCTTGCGGTTGTGGCCATGAACCCGCAACCGCCCCGCGCGGATGGAATGTCATTGGGTGCCTGATCCTGGTTCTCTGGGGCTGTGTGATGCTCTATTTTTACGGGAGTGGGCGGATCGAACATTACCTAACCGGAAGCGGTCCATTCCGCATGCAATGCCTGCTGGGTGGAATTGGTTTGCTGTTGTTGGGGAGCATCAATCTCGGACTCATGTTTCTCGGAAAGCCCATCCAAGGCCATGATGGTCCACCGGCAGGTGCTTCCGGAGTGGTGACGTTGGTGCTGCTGGTTTTGCCGCTCACGTTGGCCCCGCTGCTTTCTCCCGACCGATACAGTGACGCGTTTTTCATGATGAAAGTTCAGGCGGCGCCCCCAGCAACCGTATCAATGGTTACGGAACCCAACGCCTTCGGCATGGACGAACTTGTGCGTCTGAGCGGAGGACTGACTGCTGGCGGCGACATCCCGCTCGACCTTGAACTGGTACTCCAGCTCGCCTCGCAGCCTGACGACGTGCGGAAGGTGATCGAAAGCGCGCGCGTTGAAACCGTGGGGCAGATCGTGCGAGATCCGGCCGACCCCTCGCGATGGAGGCTTTCCCGCTTGCTCATCACCTGCTGTGCGGCGGACGCCCGCGCTGTATCGGTGACGCTCGCATACGATGGGGATCCTTCGCAATGGCGGCCACTGGGCTGGTATCGCACCGTCGGAAGGATTGCCCTCGACAGCACCCGCGTGCCGATTTTCCAGGTTGAGTCCGCAGCTCCCGTCGATCCGCCGCGCCTTCTGATGATCGATTGAGTTACCGCGGAAATCCCATCCCATTGGACGTCTAGACGCCGTCTGCCAATCGCTGCATCGTGTGCGAATTGAAATCGTCCATGTGCTTGGACGATACAAGTGCACTGGCAGTCCATTTGATCTCATGCGTTCCGATTTCCCACGTTTTGCCGTTTCCCTGCTGATCGCATTGCTCGGTGTGATGGGTCCGGTTGCGGCTGCCGGGAGTGGTTTGATCGAGGTCAGCATATCGCCCGAGTCGCGGGTGAAGGCGGCGGAGGGCGACGCGCCGCGAGAACTCACCCAGGGCGATTGGTGCGAGTTCGAGATTGTGGTCAACAATGCCGCCGGGATCACCTCACCGCTTCAGATCGAGAGTGAAAACCTTCTGCCCGCCGCACCCGCTACTCCAGGCCGCCACCAATGGCTGCGCTTGGAACTCGTGCCACGGGGACCGTTGACCGGGCAACGCCGCGAGACCCGTAAGCTCCGGCTTTGGACGGACGATACTGGAGTGCGCTCCGCCGTGCTCAACGTCAATGCCGGCCAAGGGACCCAGGATCTCGGCTTTCGCAGTGATGTCCTGCTGAGTTTTAAGGTCAGAGCTGCCAGCCGCCAGTCGCTGGATTTCGACATCCGCGACGTGGCAGGCAAGCCTCTTGCTGCAAGAATCCATCTCACGGATGGAGCTGGAAAGGCGGTGGATCCGGCGCGACCGGAACTCCCATTCTGGCATGATCACTTCGTTTGCGACGGCCGCGCCTCGGTTCCCGTCCCTTCGGGAATCTATCGCTATGAGATCGAAAAAGGTCCCGAGTGGAAATCTATCAAGGGCGAGGTTTCAATCACGGATGACACCATGCCCGTTGCATTCAAGATGCAGCGTTTGGTGGACATGTCTGCCGAAGGCTGGTGGTCGGGCGAAACTCACATTCACCGGGATCCTGCGCAGATCCCGCTGTTGATGAAGGCGGAGGGTCTCTGGATCGCGCAGGTGAATACTTGGTGGAACGATGCGATTGCGTGGTCTGGCAGGACGCCGCCCGCAGGTCCGTTTTCTAACACAGAAGACGGTCGCCTTTATAACATGATGGCCGGCGAGGACGAGCGGGGTGGGGGAGCCTTGCTGATGTTCGGTCTGAAGGAGCCGTTTCCTCTTGCCGGCTATCGGGGAAAGACCCGCGAGTGGCCGCTCTCAGGATTCTTTCTGGAAATGGCAAAAAAGCGGGGTGCGTGGATCGATGCCGAAAAACCCTTCTGGCAGGATTTCCCAATCTGGTTGGCGAGTGGCAAGCTCGACTCAATCGGCGTGGCTCACAACCACATGCAACGCAACGGGGTGCTCGATAACGAGGCGTGGGGCCGCGCGCGCGACCTGGCGAAGTACCCGGGCGCTCACGGTAACGGTCGATGGACTCATGATCTCTATTTCAGTGCCCTCAACTGCGGACTCCGCCTGCCTCCAAGCGCGGGCAGTGGGAGCGGCGTGGTGCCTAACCCCGTCGGCTACAATCGCATGTATGTCCACACCGGAGGTAAACTGGATTGGCAGACTTGGTGGGATGGTTTCAAGGCTGGCAGAGTGGTGGTTTCTAACGGTCCCCTGTTGCGGCTTACGGCCAATGGCGCGCTGCCCGGCGAGGTGTTGAAAACCGCAGCCGGCCCTTTGCAGGTGCATCTCGCCGGGAAGCTCGATTCCGAGGATCCGATCAAGTCGATCGAGTTGATCCGCAACGGCCGCTCGGAAATCATCCAACTTCCCGCGCTGGTGACGATCAACGAGAGCGGTTGGTTCGCCGTGCGGGCGATCGCGGATGTAGACCACACCTTCCGCTTCGCGATGACCGCTCCCTGGTACGTCGAACTCGGTTCCGAGCCCGTGAAACCGCAGAAACAGGATACGGAATTCTTCCTCCACTGGACACGGCAGCGGATCGAGCAGATCAAGAATTTAATCCAAGATCCGGAGCAACTGAGATCATCGCTGGCTGATCTGGCTAAAGCGGAAATGTATTGGTCTAGCAAAGTCGGTTCCGTGCAACCGACGACACGGGTCCGCGGTCGGATCCTCGATGCCGATGGCAAAACCCCGATGCCCGCGCGCATCTACATCCAGAATGCGGATGGCGCTTGGTTCTTCCCTGAAAGCGAAGGCGGCACGGCAGTGCGCTACGAAAAACGCAACTTCAACAATCCGCTAAGCTCGGAAAACCATACCACGCTCAGCGCCCGCCCATGGACCGCCGAGCTACCGCCCGGCCGCTACACCCTCACGATCGAACGTGGCAAGGAATGGAAACCGCTGACCCGTGAGATCGAAGTCGGAAATGAGACCCTGGATCTGGAACTTCCGCTGGAACGTTGGGTGAACATGGCCGCCGAAGGCTGGTTCAGTGGTGAAACCCACGTCCATCGCACCCTCGCCGATTTGCCGAACATCATGCTAGCGGAGGATCTCAATGTTGCTTTTCCCATCACTTACTGGTGCACGCATGGTGAAGCGCCTCCGTTCCATTTCGACAAAGGGATAGAAGCTGGAAAACAGGCTTCGGTCATTCATGTCGACGGCACGCATGTCATTTGGCCGCTCAATACCGAATGGGAAATCTTCACGATGAAGGGGCGCGACCATACGCTCGGTGCGATCCTCGCCCTCGGCCACCGTGACGTAATAAATCATGGCACGCCGCCGTTGGGTAAGATCGCTCATGCGGTGAAGGAGCAGAATGCTCTGATCGATATGGATAAACCCGATTGGCCATGGTCACCGGCTCTGCCCGCCGCGATGGACGTCCACCTCTACGAGCTTTCGAACAATCATGTATGGAGGGTCCCGTTTGCCCTCACCAAATGGTTCACACCCGCGCCGGAATGGATGCTGCCAAGAGCCGCCCAATCGGGAACCGAGCGCGATTGGCTCGAATACACCCACCGGACTTACTGGGCCATGCTCAATTGTGGTCGCCGCCTGCAACCCTCCGCTGGCACGGCGAGTGGCGTGCATCCCGTGCCGCTGGGCTACAGCCGGGTCTATGTGAATTGCCCGGACGGATTCAGCTATGGAAACTGGTGTGGTGGGCTGAGGGCCGGGCGGAGTTTCGTCACCACTGGCCCGATGCTCGATTGCAAGATTCGGCGAGAGGGCGATGATGCCGTGGTCGAGACAAGAGTTCGCTCCCAGTCCGGTGGTGGCGATGTCGAAATCATTGTAAACGGCACCATTCACGAGGTTCACTCCGGAAGAGGAAACGACTCCACATACACTGTTAGGATTCCACTGGACGGCACCACTTGGATCGCAGTGCGGGCTTGGGAACCTCAGTTTGATGGACGATTCCGCTTTGCGCACAGCGCGCCGGTCTGGTTCGATGACCCACAGAAGCCCCTGCGCCCGCTGAAACGTGAAGCGGAGTTTCTTGCTTCGCGGGTTCGCGACGAAATCGCCCGCAGCCGCGGAGTTTTGCCTCCTGCTGCTCTCGCAGAATTCCAACAGGCGCTAGCCGAGTGGGAACGTGCCGCTGCACACGCCCGTTGATTCAATCAAAAACTAACCGTAAGTTAGAACATCATGTTTACCAAATCCATCGCCCGTTCCATCAAGTCAGCAGCTCCATCCTCCCTGCAGCTATCGCACGATGTGCTAGTCCGTGCGGCCGATTTGAGCGTTGCGAAATCCCAAAAGCTAGAGTTCTCCTCAGCCCCCCAACTCAGCACCCGCGGAATCCTTCAAGCGGGTGTTTCGACCACTCCGCCACCCTTGAGAATCGACGGCAGGTCCCAGGCGGATGCCCTTTGGATGGTTTGCTTCAACCGTCCTGCGATGGTTTCGGTGCGCGGTGCGTGGCAGCCCTATGATGCGGGCACCGCCTGCCTGCTCAAGAATCCCGCTGCCATCAATATTGATCCCGGTGACGACAGTGACTGGGGATATGCGTTCGTTTGTTATACCGGCAATCTTGGCGGCATGGCACCCGAGCGTTTCAATGGCACGCTTTGCCGCGCTTGGCAAGCGGGTGGACTGGTGCAGTCGATTCGCGGTCTTCACGCCGAAGCTTCCGGTGGGAATTCACCCGCCCTCGTTCACCATTGGGTTGAGCTCATTCACGGCTATGTCATCGGCTTTTCCTGCCCATCGAAAACCGATGAGCGGGTTGCCCGCGCATGGCGTCTGATTACCGCCAATCTCAAACGCGACTGGAGTGTGGATGACATGGCTTCCGCCGCCATGATGAGTGCCGAACATTTCCGCCGCCTTTGTCTCAAGGATCTAGGATCCAGTCCCATGAAGCATCTTACCACACTGAGGGTCGAGAAAGCTGCGGAATTGCTCAGTTCGACTGACTCCAAGATCGAAGCAATTTGTGAGGAAGTCGGTTACGAGTACCGGTCCACGTTTTCGAACGTTTTCACCAAGATTTTAGGGGTTCGTCCGTCGGCCTACCGCGATTCGAAAACCCGAAACTGATTTATCTGAAACTGATTTATCTTGCGGCGTTTTAGATTTCTACCAATAATTAACTAAAAAAATACTCCGTGCGCTTTCTTGTTCCGTTTTTCATCGCCCAGGTTGCCTTTGCCCACCCCGATCATGGGATACTCCCCGGGAGCGAAATGCAAACCGCCATTCACACTGGAAATGGTGCTTGGTCCTACGAAGCGGTGCCTCATTGGGGTGAGTTGCCGGATGGCAAGATCATCGGTCCCACTCACGGTGGTGTGGTTGTGGATGATGAGAGCGGATTGATATACGTCTCCACGGACTCGGAACTCTCGGTGATCGTCTATCAGCCGGACGGGAAGTTTCTACGCACAATTGCTCCGGAATGCCGTGGTTTTCATGCCATGGCGATCCGGTATGAAAATGCCAAACCCGTAATTTACGGTGCGCAACTAAACAGCAACCAGCCCCCGTTGCGGGTCTGTAAGATCAATGCCGACGGCAAGGTAATTCTTGAGATTCCTAACGAAAATACCGGTGAGGTGCCAGGCGGCTGGCTGGGTCTCACAGGTGTCACCGTCGGACCCGACAGCTCCATTTTCGCCTCGATGGGTTACGGCTCCAACATCATCCACAAATTCGACGCCGCCGGCAAACTTCTCAAATCTTTCGGCGGCAAGGGGCCAGGCGAGCAGCAGTTCAATACCCCGCACGGCCTTGCCATCGACACCCGTTTTGGTGTGCCTCGATTGCTCATTGCCGATCGTGAAAAGCGCCGCCTTGTCCACTTCGACTTAGAGGGAAACTGGATAGGTGTCCACGCCAGCAATTTGCGTCGCCCTTGCTCAGTGAGTTTTTCAGGTTCAAATCTAGCCGTAGCCGAACTCGAAGCACGTGTCACGATTCTTGATGAAGCTGGAACGCCGGTGGCATTCCTCGGTGACAATCCGAGCCAAGCCCAGTGGGCGAGTTTTACGGTAGAGCGCAAGGACCAGCAGCTCGGAGTCTTCACGGCTCCTCATGGACTCAGCTTCGACAAGGTGGGAAACCTCTACGTGCAGGATTGGAATAAAACTGGCCGTGTCACGAAGCTACTGAAAAGGTAGGCTGCGGATACCGTCGCCGATTCCGCGTAAAGAGGAGAATAGAAGGACCTTCGGTGCAAATGACGTAGATGCACCTCATGGATACGCCACAGACCTTGATTTGTGCTAACCCCGAGGGTGAGCCTCAAGAGTTGCCTTTGACTCCCACTGGAAGCTGGCCACTGGCCACTCCCGGCGTTCGCATTCATGCCGAGTGGGATTATCAGTCTCCCGTCACCCGCAAAGTCCAGTTGATCTTCTTTTCCCAGTTCCTCCAAGCGGGCGTAGGGTGGGAGGAATTCCTGCGCGATTGCCCGCTCCGCAACACCGGCATCCTACTTCGGACACCCAGGACACGGCAGGATGATGTTCTGACCCTCATACACCGGCCCGTCCGGCTCGCCCTTGATCTTCACCTTCACCCTCATGGCCCGCTCATAGGCCCGGCCCGAAACGGCAGGGATAAGCACGGGCGGTGGCGCGGCCGGGGTGGGGGATGGTTCGCTCATTTCCAGTTCCGTTGCCTCCGGTGGTAGTGGACTCCGAGGCGGGCGAACTGACTTGGGACAGCTCCCGGTCCGTCCAGCGGGTGACTTGAGAGGCTCCACACCTCGATCTGACCATTCGGCCGCATCACCTCACGGCTCGTGAAAAACTCCCGCCGATGCCAGATCACCCGGTCCTTGCTCCATTCCAAGAACTGCTCAGTCGCACCGGAAATGTCCGTCCAGCCATCCACCGCGCTGCCGATGAGTGACACCGGCGTCACGAACATGAACTCGAACCTCAGCCGCCCGTCCACCACCACCGCCCGGCACGCGGTCTCCGGCTCGCGACCCTTTGCGAACGACCTCACCCGGTGTGGCATCAGCAGTCCCATCCTCGCCGCCGCCAGACAGCGGACTGGCAAGCCAAGCCTCACGATGGCCACCCTCGCCGAGCGGCTCGACCCACGCACCCTCCACGGCCTGCTGTCGCATGTCCGCAACCACATCGCCCTCCGCGAGGGCCGCGCCGTTCCCAAGCGCCGGGCGAAACGGGTTTACCCAAAGCGGCCGGATCCCGGTGAGATCGACGATCGGTTTTGACCGGAGAACTTTTCTAAAGTGTCCGACGATCTGCCTCCTTTCGGCCCCGGTTTTCTAAAACCGGGGCCGTCGTCTTTTTCGGCCTGTCCACCGCCCACAAAGCCCTAGATTTCGGGCTTGTTCGCCCTAGATCGCCATCCTTCGGCTTTTTCAATCTCTGCTGACTGCTTGCCTCGTTGGGATCCACCTACATGCTCCCCCAGCGGAGGGCCGGGGGGGGGGGGCGGCGGGATGACCATGATGAGCCAGGAGAAGCGGTCAGGGAAGCGGCGATTGCGGAAGTGGGAGCCGTTTCACTTCGAGCACGTTGAAGGCGTGCAGGTTTGCTGTTGCTAATGTATTGCCGAGATCTCATTTCAGCGCGCGTTGCGGTGCTTTCGGACCACCCGCCGAGCAAGCTTGAGAACATAAGTCTCGTGGGCAACGCCAAAATCACGACAAGGGGGTGTGGGTGCGCGTAAGCTGATGTCTAGCAGCGAACGGATTAGTTTGTGCAGGTGCCGGGCCGTCGCCAGCCCCATGGGCTGGAGGCGACGGATCGAGGCATCGGCGCACCGTTGGATCAACCGTCCGCCACGGCGGGGGTGGTCCATGGTCCTGCAACCCAGAGCCGAGTCCGACCAGCGGGAGATCGTCGGCGGCGGGTGGAAGGCAAACCGGATTTGCGTTCGGCCTACCGATGCGCAAATCCGGCTATCGGGTGGATTGCCGAAGGTAGCCACCCGCAAGCCGATCCCCCGGAATCGGGCATGCCGGAGCAGCCGGTCGTGCACGGATCCGGGCAAACGCGACCGCATCGAGCGTTGGGATCGGCGCGCAACAGCCTCGACCTCCGGGCGGGCGCGGAGCCAACCTGAAGGTCACCGGCATTGTCCGGTGACCTTGCTGGTTGAGTCTTCAGCCGGTGGTCGCCGCATAGGCACACCGGATGGAGACAGGCCCTCGGCCAGAAAACGTGGTGAGGCGGAGCCGAATCCCGTTTTTGAGAGAGCAGGAGCTAACGACTCTAAAAAGCGTGCTTTTTAGGGAGGTAGCGGATGGCGGGGGACACCCCGCCCATCCTGCACTTAAATAGTGGACCAGATCCACTCTTGTAAATCGACGTCTGTTCAAATAGTGGCCTTCTAGGAGCCTCCATTTTGCCAAAAAACGGCGTGTGAGCCGGGCAAAATGGGGCGCGCTGGGAGGATTAGTGACAAAAAATGGCATGGATAGGATCGGAAAAATGTTTAAAAATGAGTTTCGCTCGTTTCAGATCAGAAAAAGAAAATGATTACAATTGATAATCAAAAGTTTATGTCTTATTTAGGCAATGGCTTTAATTTCAGATTAATCTGTATTAAAAAGAATTTAATATACAGTAACTAGCTGAAATTTAGTGAAAAATGACAAACATATTATTATTTATAATGCGTTTATAAAAAGCACTAATATTAGCTTGAAATGTCGCCCGATTTGATCTAGATTTTTGCCTCTTCCGCCAAATCCGTGGGTGAGACTACGACCTAACCACCGCGAAGCGGCGTGCCTCTCTTGAAAGTTGTCCACGACAGGCCGATTCGAGAATGGGACTGAAACTCGTCGGAGAAGCGGACTGTTGTGGGCA